>JASFYI010000002.1:0-300000 GCA_030055515.1 Methanolinea sp.
TGTAGTTCGTCTTCCTCGTCGTGTTCGAGCCGTACGAGTTTGCCACAGTGAGCGTGACCGTGTAGTTCCCCGCGCGCTCATACGTGTGCACGGGGTGCTGCTCTGTGGAGTTGGGTGTGCCGTCCCCAAAGTCCCACTCCCACGACGTCGGCGCGTTCGTGGAAAGATCCGTGAATTGGACGGCGAGGGGCCTCACGCCGCGGGCAGGCACAGCTCTGAAATCAGCAACCGGATCTCGGCGTATGTTCCCGAATGCCTTGATGCAAGCATTGCTGTTTCTATAGTATGACGTGAGATCACTCCATGATACGCCGTCGGGGCTGATGAAACTCTGGCCCGGACCGGCGACGGCAGTGCTCGAATAGCCGGAAATGGGCGTTTCAATAGCAATCGGGTAGGTATACGCGGGATTCGTGACCTTCACCACGACGGAGAATCTCTGTCCCGCGTTGAGTCTCACCGGCCCGACAGGAACAGTGTGATACCCCGCGTACTGCATGGTCCCTGAGTGTGTCGCCTTGAGCGTCCCACTCCTCGGCTGTGACGGGGCAGGATCTGTATACATAAATATCTCGTACTGGGAGCCCGAGTCCGTGGTGTAGAATCCGACCGCGCGGATATCCTGGTCTGCAGGCGCCGTGAAGATATTCGCACTCCACGCGGATGACGTGTTGTACCCGAGGTTCGACGTCCACCCGAGGTGATCGTACTGGTGAATGTAGTCGTAGTTCGTGACAGGCTCGGCATCCTTGAAGAGAGAGAGTTGTTCGCGTCCGAGGAACTTGTCGTAATAGGAAATCCAGAAGTACCCCCTGTCTCCGAAACTCGTGCCCCAGCTGTTCTTGCAGAGGAACGCGCCCAGTCCCGGCGCCCCTGCCACCTGCCGCGAGTCATCCCACCCGACGATGGTGATCATGTGATTTCCGTAATTCGCCGGTCCGGATGGAGGGTAATAGTAGTTGCAAGAGCCACTCTGGTAGTACGCACTGTTCCAATAGAACGAGGCAGATACCCCGCCGTGGTTCATGATCGCTGCCTTGATGTGGTCGTTGTCGGTCGGGCTCCTCTTCAACGGGAGGTAGGTGACCTCTTGGACGTGCTTCTGGACGGGAGAATTCTGCCCCTCGTTCATCGGGCCGCTCCACCGCGCGAGGTACGCGGTGGACATCTCGTTGTTCCCGCCCTGGCAGGAAGGGTAGTCGAAACCGTGGTTGACGTTGAGGTGCCACTCGTTGAAGTCCCTCGGCTCCGCCGGCATGAGTGTCGATTCGAGTGACCCGTACGCACCGAACGCCCAGCAGTCACCGCACGTGCCCTGGTCCCTCACGGGAGTGACCCTCCCCTCGGAAACGAGAGAGTATGCGATGGGGAATGCGAGGGTCGTGATTTCCGCTCCCGTAGGGGAGAGGTGCGAGAGGTCAAGGGGCGAGGGGATGTACCCTGTTGCCTTTCCCGGTTGTTCGGTATCGCCATTCCCCATCTCCCTGAACATGACGAACGCCGGGTTGAGGGGTGACGTGATAGGTTCGTTCGGGGGTGCTGGGGTCGCAGTCGGGGTAGGGGTTGGAACGGCCGTCGTCGGCGTCGGGTTTACCGCGGCAGCAAGTGCATTCCCTGCATTGATCCTCCCGCTTGTCAGGACCTTGCCTTCGAGCGAGGGAATGCGATCGGCCGATGAAAGGATGGCCTCCTTCACGTGGAGAGTTGAGTATTCAGGATTTCTGGACTTCACGAGACCAGCAACGCCGGCGACGAAGGGGACTGCCATTGAGGTTCCCTGAAATTGTGCATACCCTCCACCTCTCGCGGTGGAGAGGATACCCGCACCCGGCGCGGCGATATGAACAGAATTCGCCCCGAAATTGGAGAAAGGTGCGAGTGTATCATTATCGACCGTTGCTGCCACGCTAAGCACGTTTGGGAGATCGAATGAGGCAGGATAGAAGGGTACCGCGTCATTGTCTGTCCCGCTGTTCCCCGCGGCACAAACGAAAAGTGCAGGAGACGAAGCCATTACCTCGTACAGCGCCGGGTAAGGGGCAGTTCCCCCCCACGAGACACTCACGACATCTGCACCGGTCGCACTGGCATACAGAATGGCGTCGATCGCGTCACTCTCGTACCCGTAACCCTCCGGCCCGATGACCCTGAGGGGGACGAGTTTCACGTCCCACAGCACCCCCGCGATTCCCAGTTTGTTGTTCCCTACCGCCCCGATGACCCCTGCGCACGCCGTCCCGTGCCCATTTTGGTCCATCGGGTCGTTTGTATCGCCAAAGAAGTCCCACCCGATGGTATCATCGACAAACCCGTTCCCATCGTCATCGGCGAAATTTCCCGGGATCTCCCCTGGATTGGCCCATATATTGCGGGAGAGATCAGGGTGCGTGTAGTCGATTCCCGTGTCGGGGACGGCGATTACAAGGTCTCTCATCCCTGTTGTGACCTCCCATGCATGGGGTGTCATGATCTTTTCTAGGCCCCATTGCTGGCCATAGAGGGGGTCGCTGGGTGAGGAGAGGATCGAGATCTTGTAATTCGGCGTTGCGGAAAGGACACTTGGGTTCTTGCTGTACTCGGAGATTGCTTCCTGTACGCTTTTTCCGGGTGGAAGTCTCACGACCTGCATCCCGGCGATGCCGTGCCGGGCGTAATCTCTTTTGACTACCGCACCGACAGCCCTG
This sequence comes from Methanolinea sp., assembly GCA_030055515.1. NCBI lineage: Archaea > Methanobacteriati > Methanobacteriota > Methanomicrobia > Methanomicrobiales > Methanoregulaceae > Methanolinea > Methanolinea sp. The sequence continues at coordinate 2,685 of JASFYI010000002.1, forward strand.
TGTGCGCGGGCCATCACCACCTCGCGGGAGCCTTGTTCTACAATGACAGATGGCTTGAACCTGACGATGACCTCGTCTGGTGCATATTCACTCCCACCCGTCTCGTGAATAGAACTCTCGTCATTGCCCTTTCCTGGCTTGTTCCCGCTCTGCCCGTCTCTTGTGGGCATGAATGCCCCTTTTGGATCCAGGACTGAGAGGGGAATGTCTTCTCCTCTCGCGGACTGTTCTCCTGATCGGCCATCGGCGGGAGGTATCCCTATATGAACACCTGAGGGGAGGTTCTCCGGGCACTTTGAATCCTCCTCTTCTGGAAGACAGGAAATAAAATTGACGCGAGGAGTATCATCTTGTGTGCATCCTTCCCGCGGGCGACCGGTACCTGATGTTCCTCTGTCAGGAACCTGTCCGTGCGATGCCGCCAAATCTCCCACTGCAGTGGGGTCTATAGAGGAGTCCCGCGCGGTAGAAGAATTCTCCCATGCATATTGGGACGTTCCGTCCTGAAGAGTATCCCGACCCGCAAAACCGTTCGCGGTAACGGCAAGCAGGATGATGAGCCCGATGAAAACCCGCCGGAGATTACAAGCCACGTGCATAATCCGCCCGCTTGGATTGGGATCCTGACCATGGGAAACATACAAAGAAGATCCCGGCTTTATTACGGTACTTGGAGAAATTTCATATAAAAGAATCGGTGATGTCACTGGTGCGGGGGGGATTATTCGCCGCGGACCACTCCGCGAATGTCATAGAACACCCCTGCACGTGCGGGACATGGAAATCTCTTATGCCTTGGATAAAGAGCGCACAAGATTCGAACTGCAATGCGTTCCACAGGATCGCCCGGGAAGGGTCCGACTTACGCAATCCCGCATCGACACGCGCGCCATGACGCGGTTTTCCCTCGCCTCTGCCCGGCGACCTCCATGAAACGCGGAAGAGACTTCCGCACACCCTATCTCCCCATAAGTACATACTCCGATTATCCATCCCGCACGTGGAATAGTGCTCCGGCATTGAACCAATACTACCTTTGCGGGAGTGCTCATCACACCTAAAGGAAACAGGAGGGGAGAGATTCATTGGAATTTACACCTGGTTCCAAGGAGCCTTCTCCTTGAGGCTGAGTAACTCCCAGTACTTTCCTTTCCTCTCCATGAGTTCTTCGTGCGTGCCCTCCTCGATGACCCTCCCCCTGTCGATTACCACGATCTTGTCGGCGTTGCGCACCGTCGTCAGCCTGTGGGCGATCACGAGTGTCGTGCACTCCCTCGCGACCCTGTCTATCGCCTCCTGCACAGCGGCCTCAGAGATATTGTCAAGCGAACTCGTCGCCTCGTCAAGGATGAGGAACTCGGGTCTCCCGATCATGGCCCTCGCGATCACGATGCGCTGTTTCTCCCCGCCCGAGAGCGTCACACCCTGGTCCCCGACGAGAGTATCGTACCCCTTCGGTAAGTCCATGATGAACTCGTGCGCGTGCGCGATCTTCGCAGCATGCATTACTTCCGCGTCGGAGAACTCGCGGCCAAAGGTGATGTTCTCCCTCACCGTGCCGTTGAAGACGAATGGTTCCTGGCTCACGTATCCCACGAGGCTCCTGTACGTGGTAATATCGTACTCCCTCAAGTCGCGCCCGTTCACGAGGATCCTCCCCGAGTCCGGGTCGTACAACCGGAGGAGGAGGTGCGCGATGGTCGATTTTCCGGAACCCGATGGTCCCACGAGGGCAGTCATCGACCCTTTCCGAATCGTGAACGAAACGTCGGAGAGGACCCTCGCGTGGTCGTACGAGAATGTGATGTTGTCGAAAACGATGTCGGACATGATACCCCGGCACTCGAGATTCCCATTTTTAATGGTATTGTACCTCTCGTCTTTGAGTACAGAGTAAACAGTGGCGAGGTGTGGGGCGTAATTTCTAAGCTCCATTTTCTGACTGCCCATGCTCGATGCCCGCGGGACGATCTTCATCAGGCCCACCGTGAACGTTCCCAGCACGGGGATTATCGAGAGGAAACTGTCCGCGTAGTAGATGTAGAGGATGAGGACGATTGCCCCGATGGTCACGAGGAACAGGGAATTGATCGCGATCACCGGGATCTTCTGGATGAACATGAAGTCTGCGAACCTGTCCCAGTATATTCGCAGGGCCTTGTCGTACATGGTTTTCCAGTGGCCAGAAACGTTCAATGCCCTTATAGGCTTGATACCGGTTATGTACTCGTTTATCACCTTGTTCTCGGATTGCCCGGAAGAAATCTGGAGTCTCCCCAGCCTCTCGGAGATGCTGCTGCTGATCGAAGTGATGACGAGGTAAAAGACCCCTCCCCCGATGAGCACCAGGATGAGTCCCCCGGGCGAGATGAAGAAGAGCATGGCGATGATGAAAAACGTCGTAATAACCTCGGAAGAGAGCGATATGAGGAGGTAGTATGTCATCTGGATGAAGTACGGACTCTGGTTGAAGAGGTTGATGAGGTCCCCCTGCCTCGAATCAACGAAAAATCTGTAATCGTTTGCGTCTATCTTCGAGAAGATCGACTTTTTCGTCCGGACGATGAGTTCTCTCTGGAAGATGAATGCAACCTTCCAGTACACCACCTGGAGCAGGAGCGAGAGGACGGTAAGCGAGATGAAAAATAACCCGAGGTGCACGAAGAGCGACCCGATGGGGATGAGACTACTTAGAGATTGGATGAGGCCGTAAAAGGGTATCGACTCCGTGTTTATCTGGAAACCGATGGATATCATCGGGTAGAGCAACGCGATGCTCGCTGCGTCCACGATGCCTATCGTGACGGCAGTGAAGAAGAGAAATACGATGTAATGCTCGTACCCGCGTGAGAAAAACCGGATGTAATGGAGATATTCCCTGAAATTCACCATTGCAGTAATGGTTGAGCCCTTCCGGCGAAATACATTCCGGTAATACCTCAAACTTCCCTGATTATCCCCGCGATCCTCCTGCTCGCGCCGGGCTCCCCGAAGACCATCCCCCTCTCCTCAGACGGGGAAAAGTGCCGTATCGCGTCTGCTATCTTCCCCCTGTCCGCCCCGACGAGCACGTTCCACCCGTCCCGGACGGTCTCGATCCATTCCGTCGTGTCCCGGAGCGTGATGCACGGCACCCCGAGGAGGTACGCCTCTTTCTGGATCCCCCCGGAGTCCGTGAGGATCTTCCGTGCGCAGGCCATCGCGTGGAGCATGTCGAGATAACCCAGCGGTGCGGTCGCGATCACATTTCCCGGCATCCTTTGCCAGAGTCCGTGTTCCTCGAGCGCTCTCCGCGTCCGGGGGTGGACGGGAAAGAGAACAGGCATGCCGGACTCACGGAGTGCCGCGAGGATTGCCTCCATGCGAATCTCCGAGTCCGTGTTTGCCGGCCTGTGGACGGTGAGGACGAGGTATCCTCCCGGCTGCAGCCCGAACCAGGAGAGGACCCGTGACGTCTCGGCCGCCCTTGCCCTGTTGTACTCGAGGGCGTCGACCATCACGTCACCGGTGAGGTGAACGCCCCTCGTGATCCCCTCGCGGGCGAGGTTCCGGACGGCAGTCTCCGTCGGGCAGAAGAGGAGGTCGGAGAGGTGGTCGGCCACGACACGGTTGATCTCCTCGGGCATGGCCCTGTCGAAACTCCGGAGACCCGCCTCGACGTGTGCGACGGGGATGCGGATCTTTGCTGCCGCGAGGGCTCCGGCGAGCGTCGAGTTCGTGTCCCCGTAGACGAGGACGAGGTCCGGCTCCTCCCGGAGAAGTACTTCCTCGATCGCGGAGAGCATCCTCCCGGTCTGCGCTCCGTGGGGACCCGAACCGATCCCGAGGTTATAGTCTGGCTCGGGGATGGAGAGTTCCTCGAAGAAGACATCCGACATCTCGGGATCGTAGTGCTGGCCGGTGTGGATGAGGACCTCGGTGTGCTCCCTGCGGAGTTCCCGGGAGAGGGGCGCACACTTGATGAACTGGGGCCGGGCCCCAACGATCGTCGCGATCTTCATAGTACCTTCCGCTGGAAATTCCGGTTTCTCAGACGAGAATCTCTCCTTCGATATCGTTAGACTGCCGGTCCCCCGTTACCAATGCCTGGCCATGGACCATGCCAATCACGTGGGAGAGTGCGTCGGCTGCAGTATACCCATAGAAACACCCGAGATGTGCGGCCGCAAGGGCAAATTCCCGGTCCACCGGGTGTACCGCGGCATGGGGAGAGATTGCCGCGATGGGGTCGCGCGCGGGGGCCCCTCCCCGAATTTTGCAAGGCCGGCAGGCTATGTCGGAGGGATTCACGACAGATGCGTGAATGGCTTCTTTCTTATCCACGATTCCGAGTGCTTTTCGTCCCTTTTCCGAACCCTGAATTTCTCCGAGCCACACGAAAGAGTCATGAGGTATTCCTCGTCCTGCACCTCTTCATGTTCCCTGGAGATGCGGGGAAGATCGAGTTCCGGAACTGTTTTAAACAGCGATTCGAGGGACTTGACAGACATCATTTCCGGATCCGGGTTTTCCCGGATTCCCCCCGGTATGCCCGCACGTCCATTGTTACCCGTTCGATTAATTTTTCCCATGCAATCTGGTCGAGCATACGAGTGTACCCACCTCAGGGAACGGGCGACTGGTTCATCCTTGTCTCGTCGGGAGCTGAAGGGATATCTCCGGAAACGATCCCGTGCGCGTTCTTGTCCCCCCTCCCGATCCCCTTGTACACCCACCCTTCCCGGATGAACGCGTCCGGGTCGACCACGTTGCGCCCGTCCACGATGACAGGGTGCGGGTGCCCTGTAATCTCCCTGAGCCGGGCGGGTTCGAGGGCGTAGTACTCGCGGTGCCCGGTGAAGATGGCGACCGCGTCCGCCCCCCGTGTCACCGCGCCGAGGTCGCGGGAGATCTCGACACCCCGCTCGTTGTCCACCCAGGGGTCGTGGACGCTCACCTCACCCCCCGCGGCGGTGACGAGCTCGCGGAAGACGGCGGACGGCGTGTTCCGGGAATCCCCAGAGTTCGCGATGAACGCCCAGCCGAGGATTGCAATCCTCGACCCCCGGATCTCCTTCCCGACCCGCTGGAGCCCTTCCCTCGTCAGGTGGAACATGTGCTTTGGCATGAAGTCGTTGATTGCCCGCGCGGCGAGGAAGAGTGACCTCTCCCCTTCCGGCCAGTCGAGCGCGGAAGACCGGAGGGCGACCCCCCGCTCGAGGTGGTACGCGTCCTTCGTGAGGCAGTGGCCCCCGACGCCCGCGCCGGGCCAGAGGATCGCGCGGGTCACGCCCTCCTCGCGGAGGCTCGCGATTCCCTCCCGCACCTCGTACACGTTGACGCCCATCGCCTCGCAGTAGAGGGCAAGCTGGTTCACCGCCGCGATCTGGAGGTCGCGGAATGCGTTCTCGGCGGTCTTCTCCACCTCGGCGGCAGTCGCGTCCATCGGGATCACCCTCCCCCTCGTGAGGATCGGGGCGTAGAGCTGCGCGGCACGCGCGGTGCTCGCGGGATCAATCCCCCCCACGATCCGGTCGTGTTCCCGCAGGTTCCGGAGAAGCCTCCCCACCATCACCCTCTCGGGCGCGTGGGCGAGGCCGAAATCCCTGCCGGCGACGAGCCCCGACTCCTCCTCGAGGATCTCCCGGGCAATCCCCGCCGTCGTCCCGGGCGTGACGGTCGATTCTACCACGACGAGTGCCCCCGGCGTGATGTGACGGCCGGTCTCCCGGATGGCAGAAAAGAGAGGGTTGTAATCGGGCTCAAGGTCCCTTGGGTCACGGAACGGCGTCTGGATCGCGAGCGTCACCGCGTCGCACTCCGCGATCCTCGAGTAATCCGAGGTGCAGCGGAACCTGCCGGCGCCGACCACTTTCCGGAGGAGCTCGGCGAGGCCGGGCTCCTCGCCCGCGAGCGGGCACTCCCCCCTGTTGAGCATCGCGATCTTGTGGCCGGACGTCGGCGAATCGCGCTGGATCCCGTAGACCATCCGGTACTCCGGGACGTCCGCGAAGAGGGCCGCCGACGGGATCCCCACGTACCCCATCCCGACGACCGCGATGGTGCGGATCGGGCCCCTCTCCTCGAATGCTCGCGCGAGCGAGGACCCCACCTCTTCACCTCCCCATGGCCGCGCGCACCTTCTCGCAGAGGAGGAGGTTTTCCACTCCCTGCTCCATGGTGACGGGGAACGGTGTCTTCTTCCGCGCGCACTCGAGGAACGTGGAGAGCTCGACCTTGAGCGGCTCGAGCTTGTTCACCATCACCTTCTCGATGATGTTCTCCTGGACGTATCTCTCGTTCTCCGAGCCGTACTTCTCGGGCTTGTAGTAGGTGAAGACCTCCTGGGTCATGAAGTCCCCTTCCAGCGTGAAGTCCTCTTCCTCGATGTAGATCCGCCGGATTTTCTTTGAGGCCTTCCGGCTCGCAGAGACGAACGCGGCAGTCCCATTGTACCGGAAGAGGGCAGATGCCGCGTCAGGGGTCCCCGCCGCGGAGACCTCGTAGTCGTGGCCGAGGAGGACGTGGACGAGGATGTCGAGGTCGTGGATCATCAGGTCCTCGATGACCGAGGTGCCCATGGGACGCGCGGAGGCAGGGTTGTGCCGGTTCATCTCGACGAAGAGAGGTTCTCCCACGATCCGCCTTATCTCCCCCACGATCGGGTTGAACCGCTCGATGTGCCCGACGCCCGCGACCTGCCCTTCCGCGACCATCCCCGCGAGGGCCCGGGCGTCTTCAGCCGTGGCGCAGAGCGGTTTTTCCATCAGCATGTGGACGCCGGAGGCGAGGACCTCCTCGCCGACAGCCCTGTGGAACGGCGTCGGCACGCAGACGCTCACCGCGTCGACATTCCCCAGCAGCTCCCCGAGGGTCGCGCAGGGCGTCGCCCCGTGCGCGAGCGCAACTCCCATCGCCGCGTCTCGGTTCACGTCGTACACGTACACCCTGCTCACGCTCTTCAGCTCGGAGTAGACGCGGACGTGGTTGCGGCCCATCGCGCCCACCCCGACCACGCCGACATCCATGCCTCACGGCACCTCCAGGATTGCCCTCACGACAGCCTCGCGGTCCTCGTGACGAACACCGGGATGGACGGGGAGGGAGAGGACGGTCGCCGCGCACTTCTCCGCGACGGGACAGTCCGCTCCGTCCGCGTATGCGGCGAGCGCGGGCTGCCTGTGGAGGGGAACGGGGTAGTGCACCGCCGTGCCGACCCCCCTCCCCCTGAGGTACTCCGCAAGATCGTCCCTCGGGAGGGGGAAGTCCTCGGTCACCCTGACGACGTACTGGTGGAATACGTGGGTGACCCCCGGTGCCGTGACAGGGCATTCGATCCCCGCCCGCGCGAGACGGGAGATGTAGTACTCCGCATTCTCCCTCCTTTGCCTGTTGAAACCGTCCAATTTCTTCAACTGTTCCCTCCCGATGGCCGCCGCGAGGTCTGTCATGCGGTAGTTGTACCCAAGTATCGCGTGCACGTACTTCCTCTCCTGCCCGTGGTCGATCAGGACCCTGATTCTCCGGGCGAGCGCGGGATCGTCCGTCGTCACCATCCCCCCTTCCCCCGTCGTCATGTTCTTCGTCGGGTAGAACGAGAAGCAGCCCGCGACGCCGAGGCTCCCCGCCTTCCTCCCGTGGTATTCTGCCCCGTGGGCCTGCGCGGCATCCTCGACGAAGGGGATCCCCTCGTCGCTGCATATCTCGCGGAGGGGGTTTGCATCGCAGGGGTGCCCGAAGAGGTGGACGCCGATGACCGCGCGGGTTTTGGGCGAGAGGAGGTCAAGGACGCTCTCGATGGAGACATTGAATGTATCCCGGTCGATGTCGGCGAAACGTGGCCGGGCACCGCACATGCAGACCGCGGACGCCGTCGCAAAGAAGGTGAAGGAGGGGACGATCACCTCGCACCCCGCGCCTATCCCGAGGGCCTGCAGGGTCACGTGGAGCGCGGCGGTGCCGGAACTTGTCGCGACCGCGTATTCTGTCCCGCAGTACCGCGCGAACTCCTCCTCGAATGCCGCGACCTCCGGGCCGCGCGCGAGCATCCCCGACCGGAGCACGCGGACCACGGCCTGCTCCTCCTCTGCACCGAGGCAGGGGGCCGCGACCGGGATCACGCGTCCCTCCTCCTCATCGCGGCGGGGAGGTCCCTCACCCGCGCCGGCGCGCCGATCGCCATCTTGCCCGGGGGAACGTCCCTTGTCACGACAGCCGCCGCGGCCACGAATGCCCCCTCCCCGATGGTCACACCCGGCATGATCGTCGCGTTTGCACCGATCACGGCATTCTCCCCTATTTCAGGACCCCGCAGATCACCGCCCGAAGGAGGGTACCGGTCGTTCGTGAGGACGGCGGACGGCCCGATGAAGACACCGTCCCCGATCGTCGTGTGGGTCGGGATGAAGACCATGCTCTGGATCCGGACGTTGTCCCCGATCGTCCCGTACCCCTCGATGATCGAAGACGATCCTACCGAGACGTTGTGCCCTATCCGCATTTTCTCACGGATCAGCACGTTGTGCCCCGACTGGAAGTTGTCCCCGATCTCGACCTCGCAGTACACGACGAGGCCGGGCCGCAGCACGGCGTTCTTTCCTATCCTCGTGCCTGGGTACTTCTCAGTCCCGATGTACTCGCGGGAGGGAAAACCGATGGTGACAGGGTCAAAGACCCTCGCACCCTCCCCGAGGGAACACGTGCCGAGCGCGATCAGAAGAATCCCCCGGATTGTTTCCTTTTTTATATATTTTGAATTGCGAGAAATAATGGTTGTGGGGATATCGACGAATTTCCGAGACGATTATCTAGGGCGATTGCCCCCACAGGAGGTCCTCTCCCACGGCAAAAAAACCGTTCCACGTGTATAGTATCCCCCTTTCCTCGCGATGGAAATGCCCGCATTCCATCTCTCCTCTTTCATCCCGTGAAATACTATTGAAAAAAATACGCTGCCCGGGATTGCAGAGTCCGGCGCGGCGGCGAATGCATCGCCGCCGGGGAAAGGGTCTCCCGGCACACCCTCCCTCACCACATCCTCTCCTGAATCCGTGCTTTCGGCGCGTACTTCCGTGCGATCGCCTTGACCTGCTCGAAGTTCTCCGGCGTACAGTAAATGGCAAACGGGAAGATGAGCCATTTCCGGGAGAACACGATCGACCGTTCCCTCGGGTAGATGGTGATGCTCCGTACCTCGTCCCAGCGCATGAAGTCCATCTCGCGGGTGATATTGACCATACTCCCCCCTGCACCGGAAATGGATCCCCCGAGGACCGTTCCCGCGAGTGTCGCGCGGTTGATGAGCCTGGATTCCTTCCCTGCCCGGTACCCGACTCCCCCGGGAGTGACCGCGAATTCCGTTGTGAGACCTCCCTTGGAGATGAACTGGACTGCCGCCGCGATGGCAAGACTCAGGATGACGAAGAAAACGAAGAGCCCCGCGATGTACGGGGCGGCAGCGATTCCTGCATTCACGTCCACGAGGGTAACGAGGATGATGACGAGCAGGAAGGCGATGCCGAGCGCCATGACGAGCTGGGTGACAACCGGCCGGCTGGAGATGACCGGGGCTTTCCGCGTCCAGAGCAGGACCTCTCCCCCCTCATCCCTGCCTTTATTCCCCTTGTTCCCGCACGCGGGGCAGGTCTCCCCATTTCGCAATTCTTTTCCGCACGTCTCGCAGAACGGCATGGACTGACCTCATTCAGAAGTATATCCGGCCATTGTATAAAAAGGAGATTTCCTCCCGGAGAAGTTAGAAGAATTCCATGATATATTCCCTTGGGATCTCCACTCTCACCTGAGTGGACACCGAGCTCGTTCCCACCGCTGCAGTGACCGTGAGAAGGACAGGGCTCTTTCCGACGGGGGATGAGATACTAATCCCCGATTCGACTGAGCCTGCGCCAGTAGAAGGCGATACCGAGAGCCCCTCACTGCCGGGAGGAACGGTAATTGTGATCGTGGTCTCGGGTGCCGGCACCGGCGGGCTCTCTCCCACGATCTTCCATGTTGTGACCCTCAATAGGGCAGGAGAGTCCGGCGTCACGGTCACGTGGTCCGCACTTACCTGGAGGATGTACCGGACATTTTCCTCCTCCTCCTTTTTCTGCTCCCTCTTCCTGGAGGATGCCGCTCGCTTTGCCTTCTGTCTGCCAACCACCTGTGCCCCGATCCCGATACCCGCCCCGATGACCACAAGTGCCCCTATGACCACGATCCAGGAAATACCCCCGTCACCACGGGGAGATGATTCGATCACATTGCAGTCGCACTGGCTGAATGGCCCTTTGCACTCAGTCTTCTGGCAGATGCCATTGATGCAGTCAGCTCCCCCCGAACAGGACATCCCGTTTTCCGGACAGCAAGGTACAGGTACTGGCCCTTCAATGGTCGTGTCAATACTCGACGAAACTGGGCACGTTGCGAGAGAGATTCCAAGCAAGAAAATGAGAATCACATGGAAATTTGGAAATGACAACCTAATGTGCTCCATACGCAAATTGGTGCATTCTCCTCATAATAAAGTTCTTGGTGAAGGATTGCCCGTTCTCGCATGGGGAGAGTACTCCTAAATTTTCCCAAGGAAAATTTCACTCCTTCCTGTTACTCCCTCCTGCATTCCCTGGCAATCTTTCTGAAATACATTTTTCATCCCCGAGTACGAGTGATACCCAACAGGGTGCGTCTCGGCACATACTCTCGGATGGCCGACATTCACGCATCGTGCAAGGTGCTCCATGGTAACAGTTCTCACCTTCCCTTACGACCCCGATTCCGGCAGGCTTGACCCTGTGACCGTCCGATCCCGTATCAGGGTCGCGGGGGGCGACGCCGTGCTCCTGAAAGACACAATCGACGTTGCCGTTGAACCGGGGTCCGGGTGGGAGGGTCTCGTGACGACTGCCGGCCACCAGCTGATTGACGGGAGACGGGCTGCCCGTTTCGAGGCTGCAATCAAGGAGGGGATGTCACTTGCCCAGTATGCGGCCCTGGTCATCCCCCGGGTCCCGGTCCGGCTGAAGGTCACCCTCATCCCGGATATGCAGGCGCCCGCCCCGGGAGTCCCCCTCTCCGTCCCGGTACCCATTCCCCCCCAGACAAGGGTCATCCCGATTTCCATACCCCCCATCGTCCCGGGAAAAATCGAGCTGGAAACAGTCTCCCTTCCCGACGACCCATCCGGAAATCCGCGGGGAGGGATCCGGGCGTGGGTCAGGTTCCCGTCATTTGTCCGACCAACCGCTGATGAACTCCGAGCAGTACAACAATCGCTTTCCTTTACCGAGACAGGAGGGCAGTCGGCAATCATCCCGGGTCCCGTCTTTAGAGATATCGATGGCAGTGTCACCCGGGAATATACCGCGCTTGCATCTCGCGAGACAATGGAGGGGGCACGGATCACCGTTGAGGTTACAGCAACGATCTGCGGGATCCTCCTCCGGTCATCCGCGAAACTCTCCTTTGCACCCCGGAGGGTCTTTCAGCCATACATTGTACCTGCCACTCTTGCAGTTGCGCCGGCACATCCATCCTCCTTTACGGCCCTCCTCAGGGAGATACTCCCCGACGGACAGGAGGCCGAGGTCCCCGATGCATCAATAGCGGTCACCGTCCCTGACTCTGCCACTGAAATCCTCTCCATCCAGCCATTGTCGGCAGTCGGGCAGTTAACTGCGACCGTGACCCAGGAAAAAGCAGGGCCTCCTGACCCTGTCCGGTGCCCCGTGGTATTCCAGGTCGGAAACGATCGGTTCGAGGATGCCATCACAATTACGCCAGGCCGGAGGGAGGGGCTCCTCGAGGTGGAGTTCTCTCCCCCGGAGAAAAACAGCATCAACCCCTACCTCGCCTCCGATTCGGTCATTCTCCGGGCACGCGTCAGGGATGTTCCGGCGACGATCTCCTTTGCAAAGGGTGCGATGTCCCGCTGGCTCGATGACCCAAGCGCACCAGTTGCCCATGCCGAGGGATGGATCGCAGTCCGGGTCAGTGCAACACCGCCCGAACCGGGCTTTTCCACCCCACCTCCTGAATCGGAACCGGTGATTGTCACGGCTTTCGTGGATGGGAGGGTCATTGCTGAAGAGGAGGTCGCCATCCGGTTCGTGATGCCGCCGGTACTGGACGCATCACCCGGCGAGATCCGCCTGCCGGCAGGGAGGGAAGGAGAGGAAAGGACAGTCGTTCTTACCCTCAAGGGGAGTGCCCCCGGGACATGGCGGTTCGAACTGGAAGAGGAGGAGAGTGCATTGCCGTATCTCTCGGTCAGTGACCCGGTGGTGAGGGGACCGACGGCGACGTTTACTGTGAAGCTTACGGGCGTAGTCCCCCCTCCTGCGAGGGAGACCGGTCCCTTGCGATGGCAGACCCTGATCATCCTCCGCTCGCGGGCCACTAACGGGACAAACGAGATCGAGGGGCCCAATGTCAGAGTCCTCATTCTCAGGGAGGGCCTCTTTGTCGAGAAGATCTATGCGGTGGATGAGAGGAACCAGTACAAGACCAGCGAGCAGATGACAGTTCTCCCGCTCCGGGTCGACCTCCCCTACGAAGACAGACGACGAGTCGCCCGTGTCAAGCTCGTCGCGATGGTCTGGGACGGGACCGACCTCGTACGGGACGTGGGAGCAATCCGGGGCAATAGTCTCACCTGGGATACCCCCGTCTGTACGGCGGAGGACTGCCGGAAGTGGGAGACCATTTTTTCCGGAATGAAGGCCACTATTGTGGCGACCGATCAGGACGAAGTTGCCCTCGGGCCCCATAGTGATCTTGCAGGGACCTGGGGCATCTCGCTTGACAGGGTCATCCCGGGACATGGGGAGAAACTTCCGGGAGTGATCACAGCGACCTGCGATGCAGGGAGCGTTACCATCCCCCTCGTTCTCCGGCTCGGCGAACCGCCGGACGAAAAGACCCGTGCCATCGAGAAGGAGCGGGAGCGGTGTATCCGCATCATTGAGAACTGTATTCCAAAACCCTATCGCAAAGTCCTCCTCGAGGATCTCGAGCGCCTCCCCTGCAAGGGTGCCCGTGACTACCAGGTCTATGCCCGGCAGGTCTATGAAACAGCCTGGAAAATCTGGGCAGAAGACCAGAAGGACTACCAGTACTGGGAGAATGGCTGGGGATATTACCTCTTTGCGGGTGCGGAATACGCAAAGATGGCAGGTGACCTTGCCTTTAACCTCCTCGTTGGGTACGCAACCAGTTCACTCGGGCCCGCTTACGCATACGGGGCTTCCACTATGGCCTCGGAGTTCAAGGAACAGGGGCTCGAGTTCTACGCGTACTACGTTGCACACGCAGATGAGAAGGATTTCCGGACCTGCATCATCGACTTCGTGAACGAGCGGTTCGAAAAGTTCCTCATCACACTCTCTACCGCGGCTGTCGATACTGTGATCCTGCAGGGGATCGATATCAGGAACCCCAAAACCTACACGCGGCTTGCCTGGCTGTGGCTCTGGAAGATCGAGACCAACTATGCACGAAATCCAGAAGCTGGTCTCCTAGAAGCCATGATCGCTGCCGGGAAGGAAGTGGCGATGGTATCCGGGACTTTGCTCCTCCATCAGTTTGTCAATACGCACGGGACCGCAAAATTGCGGGAGCTGCATACTTCCGTGAGAGAGAAAGGATGGCTCGGACAAGGACATGCCGGAAGGGACAAGGGTGAGGAGCCAAAGAAGAAACTAGAAAAAGAGGCTAAGCCGAAAAAAGAACAGACCAAACAGGAAGAAGAGGCTAAGCCGAAAAAAGAACAGACCAAACAGGAAGAAGAGGCTAAGCCGAAAAAAGAACAGACCAAACAGGAAGAAGAGGCTAAGCCGAAAAAAGAACAGACCAAACAGGAAGAGAGTGAGATACCCGGAGAAGAACCCAGTGCGGAGAAAGTGAGCTTTAAACCTCCAACGGGAGTGGGAAGCGAAGGGACCATCCAGCCCAAAAAGCGCCCTCAATCCACGTCCGAAGAGCATCCTCAGCCCCCACCCAAAAGGCCGCAGTTACCAAAGATGGTGAGAGAAGTGAATCAGTGGCTCAAGACTCATCCCGAGAGCCGACAGGATGTTTATATCTGCATGACTCCCGAGAGACAGGCACATATAAGCGTGGATGGTGCGCTTGTTCCCTCAAAAAAGGAGGGGCCGGCGGGAGGAGTGGAGGATAATATCTATGGGTCACCCCCCGGATTTGGCCCAATTGGGGGATATGGAGGACCGAAAGCGGTTGTGGTCCGGGTTCCAACCGATAAGATAGTGAAAGTGAGATACAGCGAATTGACCCAGAAGTACACCGACCATAACGGCCAGCCGCTCGATATGTCAAAACTCGAGGGGAAAGTCATCGCAATTTCCGCACCCCAGGGGACAGGTGTCATCCTCCTCCAGGTCCATAACGGGGTGCCTCAACCACGAATCTCCACAGATAACCTCCTCCGTTTCATCGATGGTCATTGGTACGATTTCAATGGGAGGCTTGTGGAATGACTTCTGAGAAAGAACGATGAGACAATTTGGATGGGAGTTTGGCATATATGGGTACGGAAAATGAATTATGTCCCCGGTGCGGCAGTCCCCGTTCGCCCAATGCACGGTTCTGCGGGTCGTGCGGATTCCGTTTCGGGGGACAGGATACAGGCGAAATTATAGGTAGTGCACAGGAGACTGTTCGGTCGGCTGAGTCTGTCGTAAGAGTAGCTGAATCGGTCGTCAGGACTGCGGGTGAGGTGCGCGACCTGACAATTACACCCCCGGCAGAATGGAAGGTTGTCATCGGCGATCGGCTCCCGGAAGCACTGGCTGCAAAGGCAGCAGCATCGGTAGAATCGAGGCTTACCGGTGTGGTGGTCGAGAAGGCAACTTCCGCCCTGGATAAAGCAATATCCGGTACGGGAACGGACGGTTCTTTCCCACCGGCGGGAACGCAACAAGTTCCGGGAGGAGGGGCGCTCGTTCACGATGTACAATGTCCCTCGTGCGGGGCAGCACTGAGACAGGGGGCAAAGTTTTGTAGGTCATGCGGGGCAGCAGTATCCAATGAAAGGATTCACCAGATGCCGGCACGGTGTCATGCCTGTGGTGCACCTGTACGTCCGGGCGCAAGATTCTGCGGGTCATGCGGGACAAAGATTGGATCGCCCTGATGGGGCGTGTCCATTGCAATAGGATGGTTTCCCTCCTGCCCTGCTGCTGATCCACCTTACTTCCAGCCGTCTCTCCGCATCACCCGTCTTGAGGAACGCGGTGACAGAACAATATTATTTCCCGGGGAGATCAACAACCCGAACCGCGATCAGAACGTGCCATAGTGTGTGGTGCATGCCATATAGTGATACGGGGAGACCCCGCCTCACGGATTGTCAGAGGAGACTCATCATAACCTCATGGGCTCTCCGATAGGAGGCATTCGCCTCTTCTGTCCTATTCTCAATGGTAAGGAGGGTGCCTCTCAGGATCAGAGCATGGCAGAGGTCGATGGCCTGTTCCCTGTCCCTGGGGGAGATGGCGATGGCATGGTCGAGGCTCTCGAGGGCTCCCGTCCGGTTCCCGGTCGCGTTCCGGGAAATGGCCTGGTAATAGTATGTCCTGATGTCCCCCGGCTCAATTGCGAGTGCCCTTGCAAAAGATGTTTCTGATTCTTCTGCATTCCCCATCGCGGCAAGAGACAACCCGCGATTTGTCCATGCCCTATGATTCTGAGGATCGATTGCAATTGCCTTGTCGAAAGCAGCAACCGCCTCCTTGTAATTCCCCATCACGTGGTATGCTTCTCCCTGCTGGTTCCATTCCTCCGATGGTGTGAGGCACCCGGTTGCGACAAGAGTAAATGCAACAAGGAGGATGAGTAATCTCTCCATGTCTGTCATAAGGAGAGTGGAAGGTAAAAGTGAGATGGTCATTTGCTATTCAGAGTGGATTGTACTATATTCACCATGGCTTATTTGTCCCCACGTTTCCAATGGAGGTACCCCCCCCGCACTCCCGGAATGTGCTCCTGCAGCGGTTTGACAGCCGATTTAGTTCAAATATAACAATGTTTCATCCCGGTTGGCACATTCAGATAAGTGACAGAGAACAGCGAATTCCAGTTCAATGGAGCCCCACAAAAATGGGGAAGAAGAATAGAATGGTGTTACAACAGGAACATTCGCGATAGGTGCACAACCCGGATCCAAATAGACCCAATCCAGAAAAATAACATATTTATAATCTCCTTGCCACTGTAATGCATGGCGGGCCAATTCTGCGAGTCGTGCGGTGCACCGTTGAGAGACAGGGACAGGTTCTGTGAACAATGTGGCGCAGCCGTGGCAAATACCCCACGCGAGACGGCCAGCTCTGTTCATCCCGTGACAGGAAACAAGATGAAGAATCCAGTCGTGGCACTCATCCTCTCGTTCTTCTTTTCCGGACTCGGGTCTATTTACAACGGAGAGACTCTGAAGGGAATTGCAATTTACCTTGGGACACTCGTGGGATTTTTCATTTTCATCATTCCCGGCATTGTCGTTTGGATATACGGGATGTACGATGCCTACACGACGGCAAAGAAGATGAACGAAGGGACTATTCCATTCAAGGAAGCCAACGTTCTCGTCATGATTGTGTTTGTCGTGGTGACCCTCGTCATCGGGGGAATTGTATTGTTAGCCGGGTGGTTGGCTCTCTAAATTCATAATATCCCGCTACTTTGAGCCTGGAGCGAGGCAAGTGACCGGACATCTCCCAGACCCCCACCCTCGCGTGTCAAGACACCCGTCTCCTGTGGCGAGAGTCCCCTCCCCACCCCTCCTCGCTCCCCCGAACGATCGGGATCACCTATTCCCCCTCCTCTCACTCCCCCACCACGATGTCGTACACCGCGTGCCACCGGCCCGGCGAGTACGAGCGGACGTAACGCTCGGTCACCTCCCTGACAGGGAGGTTCTCCCTGAGTAAGGGGAGGAACTGGCCCTCCTCCTCCTCGAGGGCGTAGAAGTGGATCGTCGTTCCCGGCCGGGAGAGGGCAGCTGCCTGCGGGAGGAACCGGCAGGCCCCGAGCGGGAGGTTCATCACGATGCGGTCGAATTTCCGCGGGAGGATGAGGGGGAGGCGGGACGCGTCGGCCATGACGGGGAGAACGTTTCGAATCCTGTTCCTCGCGATATTCCTCGCGAGGAGCCATACTGCCGCGGGGTTGAGGTCGCACGCGACGACGAGGGCTGCCTTCCGGGCAAGCGCGAGCGCAAACGGCCCCACGCCCGCGAACATGTCGAGGACACGCTCGCCCTCCCTGGCCACCGAGAGGATCCTGCGGCGTTCCTCCGAGAGCCGGGGCGAGAAGTAGGCGGCCGAGAGGTCGACCGAGAAGACGAGGCCGTGTTCGCGGCAGGTGGTCTGTGTCGTCTCCGCGCCGGCGAGTACCCGGAACTTCCTCGTCCGATACTCCCCCTCGACGTCCCCGAGCGGGTAGAGGACGGTGTGGATCGAGGGGCGAAAGGAGAGGAGGCGCTCCGCGGCCGCGGGATCCTCCTCCTGCACGATCGCGATCCCGCCGACGATCTCGTGCCGGGGGAGCTCTGGCGGCGGCGGGACCGGCTCGAAGACGGCCCGATCCGCGCTCCCGATAGGCTCCCTGACGGGGAAGAGGACGACGTCCCCCTCGCGGCGGGGCCTGAACGAGGTATCGAGGAGCCCCCGGGAGAGGAGATCCCTCCGCACCTCCTCGGCGCGGCCCTTCTCGACCCGGACGCACCACTGCTCGGCCATCTTTATACCCATGTCCTTTGTTTCTCAGGGGGATTAAGGGCTGGGTGGGGGACGAAAGGTTATCCCAGCTCCGCCCCCAATGCAGATACATGGACGAGTACCTTGAGCGCATTCGGGCGGGGTCGCTCAAGCTCTACGCGCTCGAGCAGGAGCTCCCCGCTGCCGACGCGATCGCGGTCCGGCGGCGGTACATCGAGGAGGTGACCGGGGTCTCGCTCGCGAAGGTGGGATCGTTCTCGATCTCGGTCGAGCGGGTGGCACGCAAGAACTGCGAGAACATGGTCGGGACGGTCCAGGTCCCCGTCGGCGTGGCCGGGCCCCTCCTCGTGCGGGGCGAGTACGCCTCGGGCGAGTTCTACCTCCCGCTCGCGACGACCGAGGGGGCACTCGTCGCCTCCGTGAACAGGGGGTGCGCCGCGATCACGCGGGCGGGCGGCGCCGAGACGCGGATCCTCCGGGACGGGATGACGAGGGCGCCGGTGTTTTCCGCGCGGAGCGTTGCGCACGCGCGGGAGGTCGCAGACTGGGTCGCCGCCCACGAGGACGAGATCGCCCGCGCGGCAGAGGCGACCACCTCCCACGGGAAGTTCCTCGGCGCGACGTGCACCGTGGTCGGGACGTCGGTCTTCGTCCGGATGGAGTTCGACACGAAGGACGCGATGGGCATGAACATGGTCACCATCGCGAGCGAGAAGGCCGCGCACGTCATCTCCGAGGCGACCGGTGCCCGGCTCGTCGCCCTCTCCGGGAACCTCTGCGTCGACAAGAAACCCGCCGCGCTCAACGTCGTCCGCGGGAGGGGGCGCAGCGTGGTCGCGGGGGTCTTCCTCCCGGACGAACTCGTCTCCTCGGTCCTCAAGACGGACGTTCCCTCCCTCGTCGAGGTGAACACGCGCAAGAACCTCGTCGGTTCGGCGGCCGCGGGTTCGCTCGGGTTCAACGCGCACGCGGCAAACATCGTTGCCGCGCTCTTCATCGCGTGCGGGCAGGACCCTGCCCACGTCGTCGAGGGGAGCCTCGCGGTGACGACCGTCGAGCCGGCCGGGGATGGCGCGTACGTCGCGGTCACCCTGCCGGACCTCCCCGTCGGGACTGTGGGAGGGGGCACGGGGGTCGAGACGCAGGCCGAGTGCCTCTCGCTGCTGGGCGTTGCCGGGGGCGGCGACCCGCCGGGGACGAATGCGAAGAAGCTCGCCGAGATCGTGGCGGCAGGGGTGCTCGCAGGGGAACTCTCGCTCCTCTCCGCCCTCGCCGCGCAGCACCTCGCCCGCGCGCACAGGACCCTCGGGAGGTAGGGCTACCCGAACCACTTCATCATCACGATCGCGTCCTCGCCGTTCGCGTAGTACCCAGCGATGCGGAGGACAGGCCTGTACCCGAGGCTCCTGTAGAACGCCTGGGCGTTCCTGTTCGATGCCCTGACCTCGAGCTGGACGCCCGTCGCGAGGCCGACTGCGAACTGCTGCTCCTCCCGCGTGACCAGCCGGCGGGCAATCCCCCTCCTCCTGAACGGCGGGTCCACGGCGAGGTTGCAGATGTGCCCGTAGATCTCCTCCCCCGTGTCCTCAAGGCCCCCGAGCACGAACCCCGCGATCCTCTCCCCGACCGTCGCGACGAAGAATGTGTCGGGGAAGAACGAGAGGGACTCGGCGAAGACCGCGGCGTCCCAGGGATCGGGGAAGGAGACCTGCTCGATCCTCGCGATCTCCGGGATGTCCTCTGGTCTTGCCCTGCGGATGGTGACCCCGGGGAGCACGTTGTCCATGCGATCTCCCCATTTTGACGTCATCGCTCTAATATACTGCGAGGGAGAATTTCTGAGGGAGACGCCGGAGAGATGGTCGAGATCTTTCGTTTCGCGGCGGTGCGCCCCGGGAGGGTTCACGCTCCACGCGTCGCCGCGGTCCCCTACGACGTGGTGACGAGGGAGGAGGCGGCAGAAATCATCAGGGAGAACCCCTCCAGCTTCCTCCGGGTGAGCAGGGCGGACGCCGAGCTCGCGGACGTTCCCCCCTACGACGGGAAGGTGTACGAGCGTGCCCGTGAGAACTTCCGGAGGCTCATCGCGGAGGGCATCTTCTCCCGCGACGATACTCCCGGCATGTACCTCTACAGGGTGACGGGGAACGGCAACGACTTCCTCGGGCTCTGCTGCACCGTCTCGACGCGGGACTACGAGGAGAATACCATCCGGCGGCACGAGCTCACGCGTGTGGAGAAGGAGGAGGACCGGACGAGGCACATCGACACGGTGAACGCCCACACGGGCCCCGTCGTCCTCCTCTACGTGGACGGCGCGGGCATATCCCGGCGTCTCCGCGACCTCTGGGAGAGGACCGGCAGGGTGGACACTGAGGTCCCCGCTCCCGACGGGACGGTCCACAGAATCGTGCGCGTGACGGACGGGGGGGAACTTGCCGCGCTCGAGGAGGCCTTCAGGGCAGTCCCGCGGCTCTACATCGCCGACGGCCACCACAGGGCGAAGTCTGCCGTTAACGTGGCAGAAAAGAGGAGGGCAGAGGGGAGGCTCACCCCCGAGGCGACGCGTTTTCTCGGGGTCCTCTTCCCCCACGATGGCGTGAAGATCCACGGGTACAGCAGGCTCGTCACTGACCTCGGCGGGATGGATGATAAGGAGTTCCTCGGGAGGCTCGGGGAGAGGTTCGCGGTCAGGCCGTGCGAGGTGGTGGATCCCCGGGCATTCCACGTCGTGCCACGAGCCGGGGACCCGGAGCGGTTCCACGTCTTCCACGTCTTCCTCGGCGGGAAGTGGTACGAGTGTTCCCGGCCCCGCGGGCAGGGAACCGACGCGATCGGGTCGCTCGATGTCACCGTCCTCCAGCAGGAGGTCCTCGGGCCGATCCTCGGGATCTCGGATCCCCGCACGGACCCGCGGCTCCAGTACCTCGGCGGGGCGCGCCCGCTGCGTGACCTCATGGAGATGGTGACGGGCGGCAGGTTCGCCCTCGCCATCGCGATGCAGCCCGTGCGCGTGGAGACCGTCATCGCGATCGCGGACGCGGGCGGGATTATGCCCCCGAAGTCGACGTGGTTTGAACCAAAGCTCCTCTCAGGGCTCCTCGTCCACGCGATCGACTAAAACCAAAAGGAGCGCGCGCCATCGCGCCGGGGGTGCCTTTTTTTCCCCGCGCGCCGAGATGATGTACCATGATCACTCTCGCACTCCCGAAGGGGAGCCTCGAGGAACAGACGCTCCTCCTCTTCCGCGAGGCGGACCTTGAGGTGAAGCGGACGGAGCGTGACTACAACCCGGTGATCGAGGACAGCCGGATAAGCAAGGTGAAGATCCTCCGGCCGCAGGAGATCCCGAGGTTCGTGGAGAAGGGGGCATTCGACCTCGGGATCACGGGACTCGACTGGGTGAAGGAGACCGGCGCCCGCGTCCGGGAGGTCGCGCGGCTCCCGTACAGCAAGACGGGCGAGGGGACGGTCAGGATCGTCGTTGCCGTCCACAGGGACGAGCCGATAGAGGACGTGAGAGGTATCCGGCCCGGGAGCCGGGTCACGACCGAGTACCCCGAGATCACGAGGGAATTCTTCGGGAGGCTCGGGATCCCCGTCGAGATATTCCCCAGCTACGGCGCGTCCGAGGCGAAGGTGCCCGACCTCGCGGACGTCGTCGTCGACCTCACCGAGACGGGATCGACCCTCCGGAGGAACGGCCTCAAGATCGTGGGGCAGATCATGGAGTCCTCCACCGTGGTGATCGCGAACCGCGAGAGCTTCGAGGACACGGGGAAGCGGCGGGCGATCGAGGAGATCGTGACGCTCCTCCTCGGCGTGATCGAGGCCCGCACGCACGTCCTCCTCTCGATGAACGTGCCGGCCGGGGCGATGGAGAGGGTCATCTCCGCCCTCCCCGCCCTGAAACGCCCCACGGTGAGCCGCTTGCACGGAATCGACTACTACAGTGTCCAGACGGTCGCAAAGAAGCGGGACGTCAACGTCCTCATCCCGTGCCTGAAGGCAGCCGGCGCGGAGGACATCCTCGAGATCCCCATCAGGAAGATCGTGAGGTAATCCCTCCATTTTTTGAATGCGCATCTTTCCGCGGGATTTCGCAGAATATCCCTATTCGCCGCGAGAAAGTCCCGATTTGAAAAAGGGTAAGTTTAATCGGCCTTGGGGCATCCCTGCCGCGCAAAGTTTAAGTAGGGAAAGGGGCAAACCCCCGGTGAGGACGGATGGAGGGAGAGGAGACCGCCCGCAGCCACGATCCGTGTTCCTTCCCTCCCCTCAGGATCCCCCGGGTACCCGCGTGCGACGCCCCTCTTTCCCCTGCCCCCGGCTGCAGGCTCCCCGTCATGGTGGACGGGAGCGGTGACGGCCACAGCATCGCGCTCTTCCCCGGCGACGAGGTCTACCTCAGCTACGAGAGGGGGGCCTCGAACAACGACGCGGAGTTCAACGCGGTCATCCTCGCGCTCGAGAACATGCCGGACCGATCCCGCGCCCGGATCCACACCGACAGCCAGGTCGTCGTCTGGCACCTCTCGGCCGCGGTGCCCCGCCGGCCCGCGACCTACGCGCGGAAAAAGGAGAGGATTCAGGACCTAATCGCTTCAAAAGACCTCGACGTCGAGTTCTGCTGGATTCCCCGGAGGGAGAACCGTGCCGACAGGCTGCTGCGGAACTACATCGCGAGCCTCTGCGGGGCGGGTGGGTCAGAGCCGCTCTACCACCGCGTCCGGCGGCTCGAGCGGGAGAACGCGATCCTCCGGGCACGCCTCCTGAAAGCGATGAAGATGCTGCGGGCGCGGCCCGCGGCGGATCCCGTGGATGAGCATTCCCACACTCTACCGTGATGCGGGTTGAGGAATGCGCAGCGACCGCGGGCGCACGCGCTGCCGGCGCTGTGGATCGTGGGGGTATAATTTCCCCCGCGTGCTAATTCTCACGCGATGGTTGCACGGGGGGACCGGCCGGTTCGCAGGCAGGCGTGCGGGGGACCGCCGCGTCCAGGGCGAGGCGGGGATATCCCGGGACGCGGACGGGCACCTCCACGGAGATACTTCCCCCTGACACCCGCGGGGGTGACGGGATGAGGCGCACGCGCCGTTCTCCCGCGGAATCCGTGGCGGGGGGAGATGAGTTCCTCAGGGTCACAGTCCCCCTCGCGGCCCCCCTCACGGAACGGGAGAGAGAGGTCATCTCGAGGATGGGGGAGGCCGGGAGGAACGGGGCGTTCTCCTTCGAGGTCGAGGACACTGCCCTCCACTTCTGCGTCCGGTCGCTCGGTCCCCGCGACCTCGAGGCGATGCGCCGCCTCATTCCCGCGGAGGGCGCGGACCGGGTGAAGAAGGTGCTCGGCGAGATCGCCCGGAAGATCGATGCGATCGGGAGCTACGGTGTCAGGGGCGGCCGGCGGATCTTCGCAGGCTACGACAGGGAGCGGAAGGTGAGGGGGAGGAAGGAGAAGGAGAGGGCGAGGGGCCCGTGGTTCTACGCCCTCGACCACGGTTTCTCCCAGGAGAACAACGAGCTGCCGGCGGAGTTTCGGAACAGGATCGTGGCCGGCGACAGCGGGGAAGTCCTCAGGAGGCTCCCCCCGCAGTGCGTCGACATCGTGGTCACCTCGCCGCCCTACAACTTCGGCCTCGGGTACGACACGACCGAGGACGGGACCGACTGGGAGAAGTACTTCGCGAAACTCTTCACGGTCTTCGACGAGTGCATCCGCGTCCTCAAGTACGGCGGGAGGATCGTCGTCAACGTCCAGCCGCTCTTCTCCGACTACATCCCGAGCCACCACATCATCTCCCGGTACTTCATGGACCGCCGCCTCATCTGGAAGGGCGAGATACTCTGGGAGAAGAACAACTACAACTGCAAGTACACCGCGTGGGGGAGCTGGAAGAGCCCGAGCAACCCCTACCTCAAGTACACGTGGGAGTTCCTCGAGGTCTTTGCCAAGGGCGACCTCAAAAAGGAGGGATCCCCTGACAGGGCCGACATCACCGCGGACGAGTTCAAGAAGTGGGTGGTTGCCCGCTGGTCGATAGCCCCGGAGCGGAGGATGGGGGAGTTCGGCCACCCGGCCATGTTCCCGGAGGAACTCGTCGTCCGGGCCCTCAAGCTCTTCAGCTACGAGGGCGACGTCGTCCTCGACCCCTTCGCGGGGACAGGGACGACCTGCGTCGTCGCGAAGAAGCTGAACCGCGTGTACCTCGGGATCGATATCTCGGAGAGGTACTGCGCGGTCGCGGAGAGGAGACTAAGGGAGATGCTGTGAGTGCCGGGTGCGGGCGGGGACTATCATTCCGGGATTGGAGGCGCGATCTGCGGGCGGAACGGGGACCCGGAGAGGCCTCATCGGTTCATTTTTACGGTAAGGTCTTATGGCTCATTCAATAGTATGCTGAAAAACATCACGGCTTTTAAGATGCCAATCCATGGTATTATGTAATTTTTGCGGGATGCTGTATACCAGAGAGGCCCCCTGTGAAACCTGGGATTCATCAATAAGCGACCTTTTTTTTAATGCGGGGGGGGCAATGGAGGATATTCAGTCTTGACCGTTTACTCGTTTCCGGACTTATTCTTTGCGCATGCGCTATATTTCCCTATCTCGGAAAATAATTTGAATATAACATATATTAAAGGGAGAGGAGAATCATATTCAAATTAGGATAGTTTTGGATTAGAATATATCGAGGAAAACATATTTAAAAAAACAAGTAATTCAAACATCCATTTCATATGACTCTGTCAAGGTATTGTATACTAATATTGATGGGACTTATTTTATCGATGATTTTTATGTCAGGGTGTCTTGAAAGAAGACCATCAGAGGAAGGTTTGAAACCACAATATATTCCTGAGACATTAGATACTTTTTATCCCATTGATTTGAATAATGCAATTTATCTCATGAATGGTCTAATTTTTGAAAATTTTAGTGAGAATAATATTTCACTGCCGATTTACTATATACGGGGAAGAGATTTCAGCGATGGAAAAGCAGCACAATGGATTATTGGGACGAAAATTAAAAATGAAAATTATTTTGTTCTTATTGAATCGAATAGACAAATATTAATCCCATATCAAGGAAAATTCCCTGAAAGGCCTATAACCATTGATAAAATTATTTCCCCTGATTCTTTAATACAAAAAAATATTCATATTATACAAAACAAACTTGGAAAAGATAGAAAATATTTCCCTATTACAATTGAATTAATTGATGATACTTATTGCATAATGCCATCTTCGATAAAAGATCAAAATTACATATTTTATTTTAATGCGTATACAGGAGATGTTATTTGAAAATTTTTTATTTTAATTTTATATACACTTTCCCAGGTGGAGGCATTGTTTGAGTGGGTGTAGGTAAAATATTAATCACGGGTCCGGGGGCATCAATTGCATTTCCAACAACCCTGAATTTTAATTTCGCATCCGGCGGAAATTGATTCCTATTCACTGAATATGATCCTTTTTTATTTAAAGGATTCTTGAGGAATTCACTATCGTATTCACTGGATTTTACAAGTATCCATGTTTTCCCATCATCGATTGAGAGATAGCAGTCTTCCCTCACTTTTTTAACCCCAGTGTATTTTCTATCCCATTTCCACATGACGATATTCGATGGTGTTTCTGATACCTCTGGATTTGAAAATTCAAGTGTACTGGAATTGACTCCTTCAGAGGTCATATTTGGAACCCCAGTTATGTATGTTTTGGGAAGTCTCAACTGCGAAGGCCCAAAAGTACCGTTGAAATACACGTATGAATTGTTTCCAAAAATGTTGATTGTTCCATCGCTGAGAACCTTTAATTTGTATGTTGCCTCCCATGTCTGACCAAGTTTCACAGTTCCTACATTGAAGGTTAACCTGTGGCTTTGGTTAAATTCTTCAGATTGATCGATTTCATAGGGATAGGGCGGTTCGTGGAATGGTCGAGTCCTATTTTGATCGTAGAAATCAATTGTTGTGGTGGGAATATACTGGAAAACCTTGTAGCTTTCATTGACTGTGACGATATCGTAATTTACCTCAATCTGGTCATATCCCATATTAATGAATGTGTCAACACCTGCTTCTTCCTGGAGCTGTCCTGCAATTGTTTTATAAATTTCTTCTATATTCGCAGAGGTTCCCTCAAAATATTGTCCCCCAGTACTTTCAGCCAAGACCCGAAGAGTATTATTCCCTCCCGATGTCAATTCATTTGCATACCCAATTGAATATATCTTTATATTATTACTCTTTGCGTAATTCGACATGTTCTGATTACTGTTAATCCCACTGCCAAGCCCTGAAAATTTACAATACCCCGTCGATAAGTCACCGTAACTTGTAGGGTTGCAACTATCAGAACCAGTCCCCCGAGCCAAGGGATCTCCATAATAATTGTAATCCCCATCGCTCAGGAGGATTATTGCCTTGATTGCATTGGTTCGCCCGTTTGTTATCAGCTCGTTGATTGCCTTGTAAAGACCGTACCTCATCGGAGTTCCCCCCGTCGGAACCATATTATTGATTGCAGTGATAATTAACGAGGGGCTATCTGTCAAACTGCTTTCAATAACTGCATAATCGCCGTAATTTCGGTTATCTGCAGGATAATATGTGTTTATATAAATTTGGTGGTTTGAATTCATATCATAATTTTCAGTATAAGGCCAGTAATTCTGAGTATTATATTGTGTAGGGGTATCCCAATAACCATCCCGGTATACCCACCTGAAACTGGAACTGCTTATCGACGTTGAGGTGGATGAGACACCGTATACATTTGTCCAATCATAGAACCAGCCTTTCAGATTCCTGTTGGCAAATCCAGATCCATTCTTATAACAATAATATGTCCCGTCAAGGTATCGGTAGACAGGAGCCAACTTTGCCCATCCGTTTGTCCCGAATGAAACCAAGCCGATATGATCCCGTGTCGGCCCCACGTGCATCACATTCACGAATTCCCGCGAGGCAGACATTACGGGAATCATTCTGTCGGGTTCATCCTTTAGCATGCTACCGGAACGATCAGTGCAGAGAACAACGTCAATCGGTTTGGGACGTAAAGCCCACCCATCACCCTTTAAATTCAACTTGACAGTAATGGTACCACTCACATTCACTGTCTGGGGAAACACATCAGTGCTAATCGATAAATAGGGATAGTTCTTCCATGTGAGGAGCACCGTTTTATTAGAATATTTTCCCCTCGAGACATTTTCCCAATGTGCAGTGACAATACAACTGCCCGAAGCCGTATCATCGTAGAAGGGGTCTGTCCAATTTCGGGTAAATTCACCTGGATTGAAATATACAATGGCAAACCCATCACTATTTGTCTGAGCTGACGTGGAGACTAATTCCGGGTCTCTCGTGACAACAGGGTAGAACGGTGTCGCTTCATATTGTATTGTGCCGAGACTGAATGTAACCGTCTCTCCCTCGACAGGATTCCCATTTTCATCAATAACCTTTGCCATCAGCATTGCCGGCTCCCATCCCTCGACATCCCGGCTAGCCATGGTATCTGGAACGGCAGTGAATTGTAAGTCCTCGGCCTCTTGACTCACAAACCAGATCTCTTTAGAAACCGTTGGAGGTGGGTCGCTTGCGATTGCCTTTGCAGTGATGTTGAATTTTCCAATGGATGTTTTTGGTCCGTATGTGAGCATGACCTGTCCGATAGAATTAGAATAAAGTATCCTATTTTCAATTTCTTCGTTCGTTGCAACGTCAGTTACTATTACCTGGACGGGAGAATTCATCACACCATTGCCAAATTCATCGACCACCAAATAAGTGATTGCAAAAGAACTTTTTCCATCGGCGTATACCTTGGGCGGTTTTCCCTGAACACCTTCAGGTTCAATTGTCTGGGAAATGGCTACTGGTGACCTGTTGGCAATTATATTGATGAAATAATAATTATCAGGGATTGTTCCCATCTCCGGATCCACCCTGATTACATTGATACTGGGAGAAAAACTCGCCCTTAATATTGCTATTGCATCACCCTTTTCATTGACCGGAACATTCGCGACAGTCGAATTTGAATTCAGAAATATCGCATCACCTAGGGCAGAGGACACCATAAAAATGACTTTTTCTGCAATTCTCCGATTATCAATCGGATTTCCCCACCGGTCACTATATGCCATTGTGATATTAACTATCGATCCTACTGGTGCTTCACTGGGAACGTCATATTTCGCCAATGCATACGGAATATCGTGGTCAATCTTCTGAATGAACTGTTTTTCGAGAATTGTCTCGATACCTTCATATTCATACCTGATGAATGCCTTCAAAGTTGCATTTCCACTCTTGTATTTCACAGTGAATTTAGATTCTGCCATACCTTCGTCGTTTGTCGTAGCAATTGTAGGTTGGAAAGCCCCCATTTCATTCTCTAAAATCTGGAAGCTAACCCCAATATGTGGAATAGGATATGTTTGGTTAAATGTGAATACACGAGCATATGTAAAATCAGTCCCATTTGCGACAAGCCAATCGTTCATGGTAGTAAAAGTAATATTATCCGGAATAGGATTCTGAATCCAGATTTTTTCCTCGCAAGTGAAGTCTTGGTATTTCACAGTATTATTTTCTATATATTGGACTCTCACTGAAAATTGCACGTGTCCATCCTTTTTGCCTGACCTGAATGTTGTTTCGGCAGTTCCAGAAATATTGGTATTTGTTATTGGCGGGATAAATTGGCCCATATCAGGATTATCAAGGATAAACTCAACAGGAATGTCACCGATTCTATTGTTTCCGGAATCATAGACAGTTACTATCACAATGGTCGTGTCCATTCCGTTCGCGATAAGCCCCTGGTGACCTATAATACATTGGATATGGTCCGGTCGGGGGGTGTCACCAATTACAGGGACGCAGAATATCAAACCAATCAGGATAATCGAAAGCCAATTACGATTATTTACCATGATGGCACACACCCGTATTTATTCGTGTAGTATCTGCTCATATATGATACAAGAATATATATGTATGCCAATGGAACCCCACCGTAATTATGAGTCCCTCATTCTCTGGAAACCAATTGACACATTTCATTCAACAATAAATTTTTCTATTGGGAAAACAGGTATTTTGTTAAAATGTTCGTCAGTAATCTAAAATTAGTAATAAATATAGGACTAACCGGATATGACACTCGGTGATTCTGGACAATTGTCGCTTGATTTTTTAGTTGGTATTTCGATTTTTGCTATCGCACTCATTCTCGCATCGACACTAATATCTGGTCTTCTCATTGGATTGCAAGCAAAGCAGATTGATTTAGACGCTGTCGCGTATCGGACGTCCGTCATCCTCGTTGAAGATCCGGGGGAACCTAGTACATTTGCTTCTAGTTTAAGGATTCAGGAAGAAAACCAATGGGAATTTATCGGGCATGACCAACGAGATAAGGTCAAACGGTTTGGTCTCTCGAATTATAAAAGTACCCCACGGATTCTCTCTGAACAGAAAATATTAAGTTTTTTTAACAAGGCACCATATCCGAGGGCAAATTTTCAAGATCTCTCCGAGTATCGCGATCGTTTAATTGGGGGGAATTATCCCTACCATTTTAATATTTCTTTGAAAATTGAAAATAATAATCCCCTCTATTGTGGAGAACCATTCTGGCAAAATAGTAAATATGGGTATATAAAGAGAATATTCCTCGTCAAGAAACAGAGTGTTGTCGGGGCTACTGTTGATATGCAAAATTTTGTTGGCTCCCCTCCTGCCACAACGTATCAGTTCATAGTATCCCTCCCTTACAACAGGTTATATGATATGCGCAGGAGTCCGCAATATTGGATTGAACCAACAAAAGAAGATATCACAATAAATTTGGTTAAGTGTGAATTTATCCGAAATCCCGACCTTCCACCCGATGAGAACATCAGAATTGAAAATATCTATATGACTTTTGAAGGAATTTATATTAATGGGACACGATTATCAAATTATCCATTACCCTATCGAGATTTTTATGCATCGATTGACGGAAATACTCCTGTGAAATTTAATTATTCTCATGGAGTACCCGATGGTCCTTTGAATGTGATGGATAGCATAAAGATAACATTTCCCGCTGGATATTTCATTCCCCCTTCTGCATTCGCAGATCTAACCCTCATTCAAATGAATGTCATTTTTACATTCACACCAGATAGTGTCAATATAGATTCCCTCAACAATATTTATTCATTTGAGCCCAACAGTCCGGGTTTTTCCCAACCTTCTCTTCAATACGGAGTACTTGAGGTCCGCATATGGTAAATGAATCCGGTCAGCTTTATACGATTGAGGGGATTGCTGCATCCGTGTTAGTTTTGACAACATTGTATATGGTTCTCAATACGACGACTATTCTCACCCCGGGAGAGACCCACATTTCAGACATGCAGCTTGAACAGCTCGGGAATGATATTCTCGCGGTAATGGACGTAAACCCGGAATGGACAGATAGTGGGGATGGTTTCCCGGAAAGCCCACTCCAACAATACATTCAGAATAATGACGACGAAGGTTTTAAAAATCATTTTAATAATCTTGCAAGAATGGCTATAGATGGTGTAAATGAGCGTGAAATTTATTTTGCCGCATATTTAACATATCGGACAAATGAAGGCATTAAAACTGAACCATTTTTTGAATATTGGCAATTCACCCGTGAACATGCAGTGAAAGTCACCCGATGGGTAAATGTCGATAATAGAAATGGTCAAATGAATTCGAATTACCCAGGTATCAGGGCAGAGAGACAGACTGTCCTGCTGGAGGTTCTCTTATGGCGGGGTTGAACGAGGAAGGTCAGTGGATTGTACTTATGGGTTTTGTAATTAGTATAGGGATTTTTTTCCTCGCCCTCCTGATAAACCAGTCTATTCTCGTCGGCCAAACTACTGCAGAAGCTGTCCTCGAATTCCCCAAAGCCGATATCCAGGATTTAAGGAGCGAAATTTGGCTGATATATATACGAAACTTCAATCAACAGGAACGGGATTCCATTATTAAAGATATCAAAACCATTTCCCTATTGAAGAAAAACTCTGTTGTAGACATCGATCCCACCACATGGAAAATTCATTTTAATAATGGCATCACGACTTATACGGAGGAGATTTGTGACGCACAAGGTTCCTGCAACTTTTATTATTAAAATAAATGATAATGAATCTGGCGTTTCACAAATGCTAGAATATATTTTGATAACCAGTATTCTAATCATTTTTTTCACTATAACCATCCTCACGGTTACAAATACTTTTATTCAGGACCCCGCCGATTACCTGACTTATCATGCGTATACTGATATAGGTAATGGCGTCAGTACACGTATCGTTGATTTATTCGCGATTATACCCTATAATTCAAATGCTCATATCGTATCAAAATTTGATATCCCTGATGATGTGGCAGGAAAGGATTATATCGTAGAAATAGTGCAAGGTCCACCAGGAAGTCCCGATGACCGACAAATTGCAATCTATGGCAGTGGGTCTATTAAATCTATTATTTCCCTTTCAGGGATCGGAAAAACAGTATTTGGAACGGCCGAAGGAAAAACAACTGCGAGTGGTTTGAATTATATTGAATATCAATATCCGTGATGGGATCAAATGACTTTAAACAAGAACAATCCAAAAAAAAATTCCGCCGTCTCCGAGACCGTCGGCTACGTCATCATCTTCGGCATCATGATGAGTGGCATCGCCCTCGTCACCCTCTTCGGTTACCCCGCCCTCCTCTCCCAGCAGCAGGAGGCAAACATCCGGAACATGGAGCGGAACATGATCGTGCTCCAGAGCGACGTCAACGCGCTCGTCTACAAGAGCGTTCCCTACAGGGAGACGACGATGCAGGTGAGCGGCGGGGTGCTGTCCGTGGAGAAGCCTTCGGATGAAAAATCGCTATCGATAAGGGTCGATGGTGCTGATGTCCTCGAGTTGTCATCTTCAGCGAATCGATTCCTGTTCGGAGGCCTGGTCTTCGCATCGGATTCCGGGCTGCCGCTTGTCACCCTTCAGAATGGGGCTGTCGTAAAAAGAGATATCAGTGGCTCGGTGATGCTCTCGGAACCGCGCTGGTTTTTTGATGAAGCCACCGCGACTCTTGTAATTACTTTAATTCAAATAGATTCGGATAAACCTCTGGCAAAAAGTGGCATTAGCACGATAATGATGGAAATATATCCTTTTGATATCACTGCCGGCTCAAATATCATCAATAATGACTATAGCGCGAGTCCCAAGGAAGTTTACATAAATTATAGGGATGTCCAATCTGATTATAAAAATGCATGGGAAAACTACTTCCAAAACTCCATGAAAATGGAGAAAACCGTATCTGATTGGAAAAAGGACAATGTGAAGAGGCTCGTCGTCAAGGCCTGGAAAGTCAAAATTTTGGACATTTAATATTTCATTCACCCCCCCCAAAACCACAACCTCCATCACCCTTCCCGCCTAAATTCTCCCATGGTACTCGAAGAGACCCTGCTCTTTGACACGGCGGGGGGTGCCGACGCGTTCATAAAGTACCTCCGGAAGAGGGGGTGCAAGGCGCACAGGAAGACGGTGACAATTTTTTTCGAGGACGAGGACCTCGAGGGGACCATTGACAACGTGATCGCATTCCTCGATGGCCTGCTCGAAAAGGAGAGGATGTCCTGCCTGGGGGGAGAGCGGAACGCAGGATCCGGGACGATGCATGCAGGGGAGGAAGGTGCGGGAGCGCAAGGAGAGGGCGGGGAAGACCGCGGGCAGGAGAGCGAGGACGAGTGTGGAGGGGAGATCTGGACGGCTGACAGGGCCGGCAGGTTCTCGGGGACTGTCCACACCCTCCAGAGGCTGAAGTGGGCGAGGGAGAAACTTGGGGATCTCATCGATTCCCGCGACGAGGGAGATATCCTCTTTTCGGAAGAGTACCTCCGGGCCCAGCAGGAAGTCCATGTCCAGAACCTTTTCCGCGCGGGATTCCCCGTCCTCGAGAAAGCCCTCTCGGAGAGGGGGATCCAGCTCCCATCCCGGGAGGAGGACGAAGATATCCCGCCGGAGAGGGTGATAGAGGCCAAAACATTCCTCTTCGTGCACGATATCCTGCAGGAGAACGGGCTCGTGGAGAAGGATTCCGACGGGACCTTCAGGCTCACGCGGAAAGTCCCCGCCGGGGAGTGCCGGGTGAGGATAAGTGCGGACGATCTCCTCGAGTTTGACGACGGGGACCTCTCCTCCGCGGGGGTCTCGTCCATTATCCGGGTCACGGCCGGAGCCCAGCATGCGGCGGTGATGGAAGGATCTGTCATCGTGGAGTTCTCGGCCGAAGACATCGAGGACGGGCTGGAGGGACTCGAGGTCGACGTCGAGAGCCTCGAGGAGTTCCTCTCGCGCTTCGAGATGAAGCGGCTCGCGGTCATGGCGGTCATCGATGCCGTGCACGGTGCGGGGAGGATCCCGCTCGGGAAGCTGGAGGAAATTCTCAAGCGGTACGAGATCGAGACAGGAGATGTCCTAAGGAGGGTGGTGGTCACGCTCGAGCCGGACTTTCTCTCCACTCTCGTCGCCGAATTGCGCAAGCTCGGGTACCTCGCCGGGTCGCAGGAGAATATCCGGCTCGCAAAATAGTATGCGTGAAGGCGGGCGTGTCCACCGGTGCCGCGGAACACCGTGGACGGCCATAGGGAGCACTTTCTCCTCGTCCCCAGCCTCCGAACGCCCGCCCGGTCTTTCGCGATCGTTCTCCTCCTGCCTGCATCGATCACCGGACGCATGGGCGCGAGGAGCGCGCCGTGTGGGCCGTGTGGAAAAACCACGCGCGGATTCTTCGGGATCCTTCGCCCGCGAACGGGGAAGGGGGAGCAGATCACCGTGGGAAAACCCCGGCCCCCTTCAAGGCAGCACCATCGGCGCGAAGGAGAGATGGTGGGGGGATCTCTCCTCCCCTCTTTCCAGAGACATTTGGTGACGGCTGAAGGAGGAACCGGAAATCTCGGGAATGGAAGGCACGAGGTGACCGGGGCAAATGCGGTTTCCTACAGGTACCCGTTCCGCCGCAGCCACTCGACCTGGGGGCCCGTGTAGCGGTAGATGATATCGCACTTGTCGTCCTGGAAACTCCACGGGACGACGATCAGGATGTCCCCCTCGCGGATCCATATCTTCTTCTTGATCTTGCCCTTGATGCGCCCGAGCCTCGTCACGCCGTCGTAGCACCTGACGCGGATGTGGTTTGCGCCCATCATCAGCTCGGCCTGCGCGAACATCTCCCTGTTCCTCTTCTGGGGGAGCCTGACGCGGATTATCTCGCCGGCCTCGTTCTTCTCCTCGTCGGGCCCCTCCTCTTCTCCCCTCCTCGGGTTCAGCCAATCAACTCCTCGGTGGTTCCGGACAGGAGATCCTCTCCTGCAGTGAAAAGTACATTTCAAGGTCAGGAGATATAGAATTTTCCCGATTGCCTCCCGGGAGGCTTTTTTCACGCGGGGAGTCAGTGGGCGTTCCCGCTCTCCCGTACCACCGCGGACCGGCCGGGCAATTTGTTTTGGTTATAGCGAACAATTCTCGCGGGACACGGGGATCCCCCGCGCAGGGTCCCGGGGACGAGTGATCGCCCCGCGTCTGATGGTGGAGAAAGAAACTTCCATCCCATATTATATATATTTATCAGAGAGAGTGTACATGCATGACAAGGAGCGGCGGCGCACGGGACGTTGCAGAGATCATCCATGGCCTCCACAGCCCCGACTGGAACGGGAGGCAGTCCGCGGTGAAGAGGATTGCCGGGATCAAGGACCCGGCGATCCTCGCTGAGCTCGTCCGTGAACTGCGGAAGGAGAAGTGGTACATCCGCGAGGCGGCCGCGGCGGGGATAAGGGCACTCGACTGCCCCTCGCTCCTCCCGCAACTCATCTCGTGCCTCGAAGAGGGGGACGAGATCATCCGCAGCGCCGCGGCCCACGCCCTCGGGAACTTCTGCATCCCCGAGTCCGCGTGCGCCCTCGAGAGGGTCCTTGCCGACCCTGACTGCAGGGTCAGGAAGTGCGCCCGGAACTCCCTCGACCGGATCCGATCCGCACGGGGGGAGGAATCGCAGGTCGCTCCCTGACAAGGAGAGGGGAGACGGGCAGGAGCCGTTCCGGAAAACCATACCCCGGGTCTGCCAGCGGCGTGTACACCCCCCGCAGGGGAACCTGCCCATTCCTCTGGGCAGGCCTCCGGTGGAATACCCTTTCGCCCGCGGAGTGGCCCACGTGGGTCACTCCGTCGCCTCTAGCAAACACCCGCATCCCCCGTGACCACCGGGTGAACCCTCACATGGTGGCCCTTCCTTCCGGGATCCCTCCATATTTATCTCCCTTGGCGACCACAGCGGGAACAAAATGGGAGATCTCATCGAAGACCCCCTCCTGCGGGACAGGACGTTCGTCTTCTCCGGCCGGCACGACGCGGGGGAGAGGCTCGGGAAACTCCTCGCGTCACTCCCCGCCATCCGGGACCCCGTTGTCCTCGCCGTGCCCGCCGGGGGAGTGCCGGTGGGCAGGATGATCGCGGGCGCACTCTCCGCGCCCCTCGCGCTCGCCGTCGCGAGGAAGGTCCGCATCCCCGGGACGACCGAGTCGGGGTTCGGGGCCGTGACGTGGGACGGGAGCGTCCTCATCAACGAGCGGCTCCGCGAGGCCCTCGGTCTCTCCGAGAGGGAGGTCGAGAGGGCCGTGCGGGAGACGCGGAAGAACGTCCGCCGGAGGATGGAGACCTTCGCGAGGTGGCGGGAGTTTCCTCCCCTCGGCGGGAAGACCGCGATCCTCACCGACGACGGGCTCGCCTCGGGATTCACGATGCTCGCCGCTGCCCGGAGCCTGAGGAGACTAGGGCCCGCGAGGGTCGTCGTCGCGGTGCCCACGGCGTCGCTCGCTGCCGCCGAGCTCCTCCGACGCGAGGTCGACCTCGTGGTCTGCTTAAACGTCAGGACCGGCAGGATCTTCGCGGTCGCAGACGCCTACCGCGAGTGGCACGACCTCACGGATGACGAGGTCATCGCGGAACTCGCGGCCGTGTCCTGACGGGCGGCAACGCCGGCGGGTGTGGAGGTACCCGGCCGGACTCAAGGCAGGCGGCCCTCCCGGCATCTCCTGCCGTGGACGCGGGGAGGGCAAGGGCACGCGGCCCGGCAGCGGGATCACCTATATGAGGCAAGCGGAAAGATGTGGACACCATGCAAGGAATCGCGGTCTTCGTCGACTCGAGGGGAGGGAACACGCGGAAGGTGGCGGACGCCATCGCCGCGGAACTCGGGGTCTCCGCCGGGGAGTTCCCCGGGACTGTCCCAGAGGACGCCCGGGTCATCTTCCTCGGGAGCGGCGTGTACGGGGGCAAGCCCGGCGAAAACATGCAGAGGTTCGTTGCGTCCGGGCAGTTCGAGGGGAAGAAGGTCGCCCTGTTCGCGACGTCGGCGGCGGCGAAGGGTGCGGAGACGATGCTCTCGAACGTCGCGGGAGAACTCGCCCGGAAGGGCGCGACGGTGCTGGGGTCATTCCACTGCAGGGGGAAGTTCCTCCTCGTGAACCGGGGCCACCCGGACGGCGCGGACCTCGACCGCGCGAGGAGTTTTGCCCGCGAGATGATCTCGAGGGCGTGAACCGAGCGCCGTGCCGGGGGTACCGCGGGCCCCCCCTTCATGCCGGGGCCGGAGCCTCGCCGCGCTGCCCCTCTGCCCCGCGACCCCCCGCCCCGTACATCAGGGCGATGATGGCGGGCATGATCAGGATCGCGCCGATGAGCGAGAACCCGACCGTGATCACGGTCGTGATCCCGAAGTTCGAGACGATGTTGAACTCCGAGAGGATGAGGGCCGAGAACCCAAAGACCGTGGTGAGGCCGGAGACCGTGATCGCCGTCCCTATCCTCTGCACGCTCGTCCGTATCGCGGAATAGAGGTCGAGTCCCCGCCCCATCTCCTCCTCGACCCTCTCCATGATGAGGATCGTGTACTCGGATGCGACCCCTATGGTCATCGACCCGAGGACCGCCGTGAGGGGCGTGTAGTCGAGGCCCAGCCAGTACATGATCGCGCCGTTCCAGCCCACTATCGCGACGATCGGGAGGAGGGGGGAGACCGCGCGCAGACGCCTGTACGCGGCGAGGAGGAAGGCGAGGATGAACGCGAACCCTAGCAGCGTCATCGTGGTCTTCGAGTTCTTGATGTCGTCGATGAGCGCCGAGAACATCTCGATCGTGCCCGTGACCCTCGCGCTCGCGCCTGCCGGGGGCGTGTACCACAGGAGGTCATTCCTGATGAGCGCGATCTGGGACCGGGCCTGCGAGATCTCGAGGTCGACCGTCGAGAACTCCATCACCGCCTCGATGTTGCCGCTCAAGTACCTCTTCCGCGCCTCCTCCGGGATCCGCGCGAGCACCTGCCTTATCTCCTCCTCTGTCGAGGGGAGGATGCCGTTGTTGTACCGCGCGAGGAGGGTTGCGATGCTCGTGACACCCGTGATCTTGTCGTTGCGCGTCCGCTCGTACTCGCCGAAGTCGTAGATCCACCGCACCGTTTCCGGGTCAAGGACGTTGCTCGACGAGACCATGACCGGGATCGTCGTCGTGGAGCCCATCGTCCTCGTCACCTTGTTCATGTACTGGAGGGCGGGCATCTCGGAGGGGACGAACGTCTTCTCGTCCGCGCTGATGGGGACCTCGTTGTCGAGGCTAAACCCCACGATCGCGAAGAGGAAGACGAATATCAGGACCGGGACGGGGTTCCTCGCGATGCGGCAGGCGACGTTCCCGAGGAACGCGTCGTACCTCTCGATGAGGGAATGCTGCGGGCGGTCCCTTTCGGCCGCGTCATCATCTTCCCTCTTCGCCTTCGGCCGGTACCCGACCAGCATCGCGAAGACCGGGACGAGGACGAGCGCGGCGAGGTAGCAGGAGACCACCCCTATCGTGCACGTGATCCCGAAGTCACCCACCATGGGGATGGGCCCAAAGACCATCGCGATGAATCCCATCGAGGTCGCGAGCATCGCGATCAGGACGGCGGGGCCCGTCTTCGTCACGGTCGTCCTGACGGCCTCGGGGAGCGGGACCTTCCTCGACTCCTCGTCGAGGCGCGAGTGGATCTGGATCGCGTAGTCGATCCCGATCCCGATGAGGACCGGGAATGCCCCGATCACCACCATGCTGATGGGGATGCCGGCAAGCCCCATCACCCCGAAGGTCAGGACCAGTCCCACGCCCACGATCCCGACCGGGAGGAGGGTGTAGCGGACGTGGTGAAAGAGCGTCATCACCGCGACGACCATCAGGACCATCGCCGCGAGGATGAGGACCCTCATCGAGGATCCCATCTCCTGCATCATCTCCTGGGAGAACGCGGGGCTCCCGGAGAGGGTCACCTTCACGCCGGGCGGCGGGTGAGAGAGTGCGACGATGTTCCGGATGGTGCCGAGGACCTCCTGCTGGCGGTCGCTCGTGAGGGCAGGCTGGAGGGTGACCACGCTTATCGTCATCATCCGGGAGGGCATGTAGCGCGCGACGACCTCGGGGGGGGCCTGCGCAATGATCCTGTTCACCTCGGCCACGGAACGCGGGAGCTCGCCCCCGTTGCCCTGGGAAAGGAGGTCGACGACGCCCGAGACCCCCGCGACGTACATCTCGTCCGCGATGTCGTCCTGGAGCCTCTTTATGTAGTGGAGGGTCTCGAGGTCGGTGATGTCGTCGGACTCGAAGATGACCATGATCGCGTCCGACTGGTACGTGTTCGTGTAGTGGGTGAGTGCGGCCCCGCGGGGTGTCGCCTTCTCGATGTAGGTCTCCTTCCCGGTCTTCATCGTGACCATGGTGAGCCCTGCCATCGCGACGAGGATGAGGCCGACCGCAACCGCCCCGACGACCCGGGGGTGCGCGACGATCCGGTCGGCGAGCCACTCGTAGACGCTGGCCATCGGGGATCACCCGCCGGGATGGCCGCGGCGCACGATAGTTGTCATGTTCACTACAACATAGCTGGGAGGGGGTGAATGATAATGCTATTGACGGGGACCGGCTGCCCGCCCCGCGGCGGAAATGGCCGAAAAAAATTTTTCCCGGGAAACGGAGACCGCAGCGAGGGAAAACTGGGGCACTCCAGGGAGACCGCGGATGGCCGCGGGATCCCGCCCGCACGCGGGGACCGGGAGACGCGATCCCGGGAAAAACGGCGTTCCCGGTGGGGGGTTCAGGACGAGGGGACGAGCACGAGGACCCTCTCCCCCTCGACCCTGACGGGGTACGTCGCGAGCGGGCGCGGGGGGATTTGCCGCGAGGCATACCGAAGGATGGTCCCGGAGAGGTCCGTCCATCGGACGACGTGCCCGTCCCTTATGTCGAACTGCGAGTGGTGCATCGGGCACGTGAGGATGTACCCGTGGAGCGTGCCCATGGAGAGGTCGGCCTGGAGGTGGGGGCAGAGGGCATCCGTCGCGTAGACGCGGCTCCCCCGTCGGACGAGGAGGATTTCCTTCCCTCCCGCCTGCACCTTCCTGAGCTCTCCCTCCCCGAGATCCTCCAGCCGGCAGACCTCGACGAATTCTGCCACCCCGCGTCCCCCGTTGTATTTCCTCTCCCGGATGGGTCTCGCGCGAAACGAAAAAATGGTTGTGACCGCGAGCCCGGCGGGGGAGGTCCCGGGAGACTTTCATGCGGCCGGGGACCGCAAGTGATCCCCTCCCACGGGGAAAACCGGGATCCCCTGCACGCCGCTCACTTCGGCCTGTAGTACCCCCACTTCTCGAGCGCCCGGGAGAGCTCGGGCGAGGTCTTCGCCTTCTCCTCGAGAGTGACGCCGTCCTTCCAGGCCTCGATCGCCTGCATCGTCGCGACCGCCCCGGCCCGTGTCCCGTCCGGGTGGCCGTGGATGCCCCCGCTCACGAGCAGCACGAGGTCGGTCCCGTAGATGTCGAGGACGTCGGGCACGAGCCCGGGGTGGAGGCCGCCCGAGGAGACCGGGAACGCGCTCTTGATCCGCCCCCAGTCCTGCTCGAGAAGGAATCCGGGCACGGCTTCC
Source organism: Methanolinea sp. (assembly GCA_030055515.1). Taxonomy (NCBI): domain Archaea; kingdom Methanobacteriati; phylum Methanobacteriota; class Methanomicrobia; order Methanomicrobiales; family Methanoregulaceae; genus Methanolinea; species Methanolinea sp. Next base: position 42,466 of record JASFYI010000002.1, read on the forward strand.
ACGTGCTTCTCCCGCAGCACGCCGGCGAGAAGGGCGGCCTCCTTCTTCGTGCCGGCGAGCTTCCCGACGGCCGTCCCCGTGTGGATTTGCGAGACCCCGATCAGCCGCATCAGCTTCGCGAGGAACTGCATGCTGATCCCGTGCTTCCTGTTCCGCGTGAATGCCGCGTGCATGGCGCGGTGCGCGTGGATGGCGAGGCCGAGGTCGGAGCAGTAGTCCCGCATCGTCGCGACCGCCGCGGTCCCCGCGACGACGACGTCGATCATCGCGTACGTCCAGCCTGTGTCGGCGAGGAGGTCTGCGCGCCTCTTCATGGTCTCCGTGTCGGCCGTGATGTTGAGGAGCGCGGACTTCGTCTCGCCGGTCTCCTGCTCGGCGCGGTCCCGCATCCTCGTCATCTCCAGCACGCGTTCCTCGAACCTATTGAAGGCGGGCGACGTGAGGTTCTCGTCGTCCTTCGTGAAGTCAAATCCCCCCGTCCACGTCTCGTAGGCGACCTCCGCGTGCTCCCGCGCGGAGAAACCTATCTTCGGCTTCGGGACGGCCCCCGTGAGGGGCCGCCCGTGCACGCCGAGCATCTTCCGGATGCCCTCCATCCCGAAGTGGGGTCCGCGGAAGTGCCGGATGTAGCCCGCGGGGAGGGCCACGTCGACGAGCCTCAAGTTCCTTATTGCCTTCATCCCGAAGATATTCCCCGCGATCCCGCTCAGCAGCTGCACCGCGTTGCCCTCCTCCCAGAGCGCGAGGGGGTAGGAGATGTACGCGTAATTCCCCTCGATGCGGAAGACCGTGGCCTTGAGGTCCTCCATCCGCGGGGGGACCGTGTGGAGGGTCGTCCACGTGCCCGTGGAACTCTCGGAAGCGATCCTCCCCGCGGCCTCCTCCCTGCTGATCCCCGCGGCGGGCTCGAACGAGAAGAGTGCGACGAGCTCGTCCCTCCCCGGCTCGTAGCCCGTGTCCACGAATTCCATGTACCAGTCGATGGCCATATCTCTCCCGGCCTAGAAGTGTGAGGGGGAATGATTTAAAGGTGGTTGCGGGAGGGGGTGGACCCGGTCACCGTCGCCTGCGCCTGACGCGGACCGACTCGGCGTGCGCGGAGAGCCCCTCCGCGTCCGCGATCGCCTCGATGACGTCCCCGATCGCCTCGAGGCCCTCCCTGTCGATGATCTGGACCGTGGACGTCTTGCAGAAGTGGGCGACGTTCAGCCCCGAGTACATCCTCGCGTACCCCGCGGTGGGGAGGACGTGGTTCGTGCCGGAGGCGTAGTCTCCGGCGGCGACCGGCGCGTAGGGTCCGACGAAGATGGAGCCCGCGTGGTGCACGGCGGAGAGGACCGCGAGCGGGTCGGCGACCTGTATCGAGAGGTGCTCGGGGGCGACCCTGTCCATCATGCAGCACGCCTCGGAAAGGTCCGCGGCGACCGCGTACCCTGAGTGGGAGAGCGCGCTCTCGATGATCTCCCTCCGGGGAGAGCCAGCAGTAAACCGCTCGATCTCGCGCCCCACCTTCTCGGGGAGCGCGGGGTCGGTCGTTACGAGGACGCAGGCCGCGTCCGGGTCGTGCTCCGCCTGCGCGAGGATGTCGATCGCGATGAACTCGGGGTCCGCCGTGCCGTCCGCGATGATCCCGATCTCGCTGGGGCCCGCGGGGAAATCGATCTCGGCGTGCTCCCGGAGGAGCATCTTCGCGGCCGTCACGTACACGTTCCCGGGCCCGACGATCTTCTGGACAGGGCGGATGGTCTCGGTCCCGAGCGCCATCGCGGCGACTGCCTGCGCACCGCCTATCCGGTAGATCTCGTCCACGCCCGCGATGTCGAGGGCGACGAGCGTGAGGGGGAGGATGGGGGGCGGGCTGCAGGCGCACATCTCCCCCACCCCCGCGACCCTCGCGGGCACCGCGTTCATGAGGGCGGTCGAGGGGTACGCGGCCCTCCGGCCGGGGACGTACAGCCCGACCCGCTCGAGGGGGGTCGTCTTCACGCCGAGGATGATCCCCGGCTCGATCTCCTCGAGCCAGAGCGCCTTCTCCTTCTGGAGCTCGTGGAACCGCGCGATCCGTGCCTCCGCCTCTATCAGGCTCTCGATCAGCCGGTCTTCGACCTGCTCGTAGGCAGCGTCGACCTCCTCCGGCATGACCCTCACGGAGGTGCACTCGGGCTCGTGTTTCTGTGCCATCCGCAGGAGGGCTGCATCCCCGCCCTCGCGGACCTCCCTGATGATCCGCAGGGCCGATTCCTTCGCCTCGTCGAGGCTCGACCGCCGCTCGCTCACCCACTTGTCCACGTCGAGGGGTCCAAACATGTGGTCACTTGTTTCCCTTCCGGGAGATTAAAGGATGGTGTCAGGATGCCGTCCCGGTACCGTGCACCGGGCGCCGCGGCCGGGGAGACGGCGGGAGAAAAGGGATCCGGAGGGGATGCGAGTGGCAGGATTCGAACCTGCGAACTCCTGCGAGAACCGATCTTGAGTCGGTCACTTTTGGCCTCTCAGTCACACTCGCTCCTGTACATGTACAAGGGCAGGGGAACGGGATAAAACTTCACGAGTTCCCATTCCCCGCCGCTCCCTCACATGAAGTCGGCGAGGCCCTTCTGCTCGGACTTCTCGCGGCCGAACGTCGACTCTATCGCCATGTCGAGGACCGCGACCCTCTGGCGCGTGTAGTCCGAGACCCTGTACTTCTCGCATATCTCCCGCGAGACCTCGAGGTACTTCTTCACCGAACCCTCGTGCACCGTCGGGACGATGTTGCCGCCGCACCGGTTGCACTTCCCTGCAAGCGGCATCCGGCGGAAACTCGCGTTGCACTTCGTGCACCGGAACTTCTGCCGGGAGAACGCGGAGAGGTTCCCCATGAGGTCGCGGATGAAGTGGGTGGAGAGGACCCTCTCGGCCACGTCGTGCTCGTCCACCGCCCGTATCTTCTCGGCGAGCTCGAGCTCCCTGCGGAGCTTGTCGATCATCGACTTCTGCTCCGTGTACGTCGACTCGATGGGCCCCGCGGAGATGTCCGACGTGTCGTGCGTGAACGAGAAGCCCTCGAGCTGCGCCGGTGTCCCGAGCCTCCTGCCCACCCTGTCGACGAGATCCTCGACCTCGCGCGGGTGCGCGTAACGCGCGGCGGCGAGGTAGAACTCGAGCGGGTACCCGCTGCCCACGTCGAGGTTGTGGCTCTCCTTGTCTATCTCGGCGGGGTCGAGCCGGGTCGTGAGGACGAGGGGTGCATCCATCGTCCCGCCCCTCGTCTCGGGCAGGAACGTCCGCGAGAAGTTGATCAGCCCGTCGAGGAGGAGCATGATGCAGTCCTCGTCCCCGTCGCACTGCCCGGTGAAGATGCCGTTCGCGCAGACCGTGTGCTCGTCGGTCACCGTGAGGCAGTACACCCTCTCGTCCGGGCAGGGGACGATCTCCTTCCGGGCGACGTGGTCGGAGAGCACGTTCGTCCCCACCATCACGGGGACCGCGTCCCCCTCCTTCACCTCGACGGCCCTGACCTTCCTGAGGAAGCAGAGGTCCCACACGAGCATCGCATGGTCCGGCGTGACCGCGAGGGAGCGGCCCCCCCTCGTCTCGAACCTGACGAGCGCCGGGGGGGCACGGTGGACCGAGACCGACGTGACGCGGCGGAGGTGGGGCTTCCCCTCGATGTCCACGGTCCTCACGAGGAGGGTGGACCGGGGGTCCGAGTAGTACGTCCCGAGCCTGTCGATCCCGGGGCGCGAGAGGTCGAAGTTCTCGGCGACGATCTGGCGGATGGGCTTCTGGCTCCACTCCCTCCCGTCGAAGGTCTCGATGAGCGTGTCCCCGTAGAAGCAGTTCCGCCTCTTCGCCGCGTGGAAGAACGGGTGCGCGTACCCGACGTTTGCCCGCGTGAAACCCACGATGCGGGCGAGGACGCCCGCGCTCGTGTGGGGCGCAAGCCCGATGACGAGGTGGCCGAGGAGGTCGTCCCTCGTCTCCACCTTGTAGAACGGGGGGAGGTCGTAGCACTTCACGAGGAGGTCGTCCACGAACTGGGCGACGCGGACCATGTACTCGGCGCAGGAATCCGAGAGGAGGATGTCCTGGGGGCGGAGCTCGACGACCTGGTCCGGGGAGACGAGGGGCCTGCCCCCGGTGTCGGTCGCGTAGCCGAGTTCGCGCAACTTCTCGGGGGAGACCCCGATTTCCCTGGGCCTCACGTGGGTAAGGGGGAGGTCGATCATGTCGAACCTCACGGTGCCGTCCTTGAAGACGTAGATGTCCCTCGCGGCGCGGAGGATGCCCTTCTCGATCGGCTCGACCGATTTTTCGCGCGAGATGAGGCCGCGCACGCCCTTCACGAGCGCAATCCCGCTCTCGCGGAGGGAGAGCCTCTCCACCGCCTGCAGGTACTCCTGCTTCACGTTGAGCGTCGTGGTGGTCGCGCAGCTCGCGGGGACGTGGCAGGCCGGGCAGGTCCCGTTCCCGACCTCCCTCCGGCACCGCGGGCAGGAGTACACGGGTTCCGTGTGGGCGCCGCACGTGCACATGTTCCGGAAGGTCTCCGCGCCGCAGGACGGGCACCTGCGCCTCCCCGTCTCGACCGTGATGATCCCGCCGTCCATGTTCGGCTGCGGGGCGTGGTTCTGGGCCTCCTGGAAAGAGCGCCTGCTCCCTCCCGCCTCCCCGAGCGGGAAGAGGCCGTGGGGCGGGGGATTCATCTTGCGGGGCCGGGACTTGCCCGGCCGGCCCATGCGGCCCCCTATCCTCGTCCCCGCCCGCGACCTCATGGGGAACCCCGAGAGGTGGCTCGCGAGGGCGAGGGCATCGCACCCGGGGGGTGCCGTCTCCCACACGGGGCGCTTCGAGAGCCTGATGTCGAGGCCGAGGCACGCGATGAAGACGAGGTAGTCGCTGATGCAGATCTGCCCCTCCCTCACCCTGTGGGGGAGGAGGATCTCCTCGAGGAGGTACTTTATGCGCGGGTCGGGCGGGAGGACGAGGATGCCGTGCCGGATCTCCCCCTTCCCGGAGACGTAGTCGGAAAGTTCCCGCAGATCGGAGGGCGTGATGTCGTCCCAGAGGTACGTGAAGTCCGGGTGGAGGAACGCCCCCTCGAAGCAGAGGGCAATCGCCTCCTCCTCTGTCCGCGGGTACCCCTTCCCCCCCTCCTGCACCCACCACTCGTGGCAGTACGCGGGCGGGACGAGCGGGTGGTTGTTCTCGAGGAACTCGCCGTACCCGATGAGTATCTCGCCGACGTCGAGCACGAGCTCGACCTCGTCCTTCAGCTGGACCGCGAGCGCGGCGTCGTCGATCCGGAGGACGTCGCCGTTCCTGAGCCGGACAGTCGGTCCCTGTATCGTGTCCACCGGGACGATCCCGGCTGCCTTCCCGGGCCGCTCGATCTTCATCTGCGTCCCGACGGCAAGGTAGTCGCCGAGGATGTGCATGGTCGCGGGGGAGAGGCCCGCCGCCGCGAGCCCCGTGTTCCGGGAACGGCCGTACCGGAGCCGAAACCCGCCCTTCCGCATGGGGTAGGCGAAGACCGGCCTCCCCCCGATGAGGTCGCGGAGGTACTTGTCCCGCGGGGCGATCGCGCCCCCTTCCTCCGCCCCGCCCGGTTTCGTCGCGACACTGGTGAGGTCCTCGAGCCAGTCCCACCCGTCCATCGAGAGGGCGCGGACGTGACGGAGGATCTTGGGCGCCTTGAGCGCGAGTCCTTCCGCGATGACGAGCGCCATCCCGCCCCTGACCGCGTTCGTCTCCACGCGCTCGAGGTTCCGGTACCCGCTCACCTCCTCTTGCTCCGTCCCCTCGCCGTCGATGCAGACCGGGCAGTTCCTGACGATGAGGCGGATCTCGTCGTCCGAGGGGAGGTACTGGAGGTTCATGATCGCGTTGTACTGGCGGATCTCCTCGATGTACCGCTCCACCTCCTCGGGCCGCGGGATGTACCGGTTCATCCCGAGTTCCCGCCGGACGAAGTCGCCGACGAGGACCGAGAGTGCCTGTGCCGTTCCTCCCGCGCTCCGGATCGGGCCGGCGTAGTAGATCTTCAGGTACTCGGTGCCGTCGTCGTTCCTCCCTGTCCCCACCTTCGCGATCCCTTCCGTCGGCGCGGCGACGACGCCCTCTGTGAGGATCGCCATCGCGGTCCGGATGGCGCGGTCGAGCACCTCCTCGCGGCTCTTCTCCCCGAACCGCCGCTGGACGAAATCGAGCCCGATGCGGAGTGCGGCCTCCTCCCGCGAGACCTCCCCCTCGAGTTCCCTGATCCGGTCGGCGAGCCCCGGGATCCCGAGGAGGGCCTCCACCCGCTCCGCGAGGTCGTGCGCGACCGGGATCTCGACGTGCGTTCGCGGGTCGATGCCCTTCTCCCTCGCCCTCCTCGCGACCTCCATCGCCCGGGAAAGCCCGTCCTGGAGCCTCCCGATGTACTCCTCCATCGACGGCGAGCAGTGGAACATCACGATAATCCTCCCCGCCGGGGGACTTATCCCTTCGGATTCCTCTGCGGCGGGGCGGGGAGGACCGGCGCGGCGTGCGGGGTTCACTCGCCGGTCTCGGAGAGGAGCGCGCTTATCCCCTCCTCGCCCATCTGCCAGAGGACGAGTGCAGCGTACCGGCGCATCTCGGGGTCCGGCGAGGAGAGCTCGCGGCGGAGGACGTCGACCGCGGGCTTCCCCGCCCTGCAGAGGGCCTCGGCGAAGAACCCGCGGGCGGAAGGGTCACCCGTCTTCAGGGCTTCAACAAGGAGCCGGACGGCAGGCTCGCCGATGTGGCCCAGCGCGGCGGCCGCGTACTTCCTGAAGCGGGTATCGGGGTTCCGGAGGATGGCCGCGATGAGGGGCCCGACGCTCGGCGCCCCGATCCGCGCGAGGGCGACTGCTGCGTACCAGCGCGCGTCGTCCTCTCCTGCCCGCTCGAGGAGACCGACGAGGGGCGAGACGGCAGGTGCACCCTCTGCCGCGAGCGCCGCGACCGCCCTCCTCCTCGCCGGGAGGTCGCCCGTCGCGATCTCCGCGAGCAGTTCCCCGATCTCCTCCTCCCTCACCCACCCATCTCCCCAGGCTCGGCCCGCGCCACCTCGATTCTCGCGCCCGGCGCGAGGGTGACGACCCTCTGGGGGAAGGGGATCTCGATCCCCGCCTCCTCGAGCGCCTCCTTGATCGCCCAGAGCATCTCTGTCCTCACCGACCACCAGACCCGGGAGGGAGCCCACACGTGGACGCGGATGACCACGCTCGACTCCGCGAGGGTGTCGACGAAGACGCTTGGGGAGGGGTGGGCGAGCACGAAGGGGTGGGCATCGAGGAGCTTCCGGATGATGCGGATCGCTTCCCCGGCATCCGCGCGGTAGCTGATCCCGATCGTGTACTCGAACCTCCGCGCGACGTTGGCCACGTAGTTCGTGATCTCGGACGTGAACACCTTCTCGTTGGGGACGCGGACGTAGACGCCGTCGTACGTCTTGAGGATCGTCGAGAGGACGCGGATCTGCTCGACCGTCCCCGAGATCCCGCCGATCGAGACGTTGTCCCCCGGTTTCATCGGTCGCTCCGCGATGATGAAGAGGCCCGAGCCGAAGTTCGAGACGAGCCTCTGGCTCGCGAACGCGGCGACGAGACCGATCGTCCCGCCGACGACGAGCATGTCCGCGACGTTGATGTCGAAGCTCGGGAGCGCGGCGTAGACCCCGAGCACGACGATCCCGGCCTGTATCACGGTGACGAGCTTGTCCAGCTCCGCGGCATCGACGCGGTCACCGAGGATCTTCTTGAGGTACACACCGACGAGGCGGGAGATGATGAGGACGACGAGGACCGCGACACCGAAGACGAGGAGGTCGAGGATCGTCACGGAGCCGAAGACAGGGGCCGAGAGCGACTCGGGGATCATCGGGCTTTCACTCCCCCACCCCGTATTCCATGAGGTAGCTCGGTTTTTCGGGAATGAGGCTCTTCTTCGTCGGGAATATCCTGAGTGCCTCCGCCATCCCCTCCGACGGGGGTGTCTTCTGCACCCACGTCTCGCCGAGGTGCCGCGAGTAGACCATCATCTCTGCAGAAATCACGGCGTGCGGGCCGTAGAAGATGCGGAACGACGGACTCTCGAAGACCGCGCGCGAGACCCACACCCAGTCCCTGCCCGTGTTCCTGATCGCGAGCGAGAGGATGCCCTCCCTGAGGGGATCGACCTCCGGCGGCCGGTCGTGCACGCGTGTCTCCACGTGCCGCGTGATCACGCCCTTCTCCGGCGTCCCGTAGAGCGAGTATTTGGGCGTGGCGAGCGAGAAGACGTCGATGAGCGTGTGGGAATCGCCCGTCCCGGAGAAGACACCTATCTCCACCGGGAATGTGAGGTACACGGTCACCTCGGAGAGGGGCATCAGCGCGACGGGGGGGAAGTGGAACTCGACGGTCCCCGTGATCTCCTGGGGGAGGTTGACCGGTTCCACGGGGTTGATGGTGATCTCCCCCTCCCGGAAACCGAGCGTCTTTTCCACCCGGCCGGCTGACGAGACCCGCTCGTACCTGGTGAACTGGCCGGCGGGCCTCGTCTCCACCGACACGCCGCCTGCCTCGACGCGGAACGGTATCGTGTACCTGCCGAACACAGGAAGATATCGGGTTCTCCGATGTGATATACCTGACCGCCCTCGCCGCCGCGGGAACCCGCGCGTCACGCGCCGGGGCGGGATTCCCCGCCGTCGCCCTGCTTCTCCCTTTCTCCCGGCCCGGTGACGGAGAGGATGATCTCCCGCGTCTCCTCGCCTGCCCCCGCGAGGAGGGGTTCAAATCCCCGCAGGAGCCTTTGGTTCGGGACTTCCCGCAGCGCGCCGGCGATTTCCTCCCTCGCGCCCGGGGATGCAGAGGAGAGGGAGTGGATGATGCGCCTGTACCCCTCCTCGCCGTGGTGCATCAGGGCATCGAGCGCGGCCGAGACGACCGCGCGGTCCGGGTCGGAGAGTGCCCTCTGGAGGTCGTCGAGGGCGTCGGGGTCGCGGATCTCCCGCAGCGCGGTGATTGCGCCCTTCCGGACGCGGGGGTTCCCCTGCGCGAGGGCGAGGCGGAGGAGGGGCGTTGCCCTCCTCCCGAACTCCCCGAGGGCGTAGGCAGCCCTGCTCTGGACGAACCTGTCGGGGTCGCCGAGGAGCTCGATGAGCGGGGGGATCGCGCGTTCGTCCCCTATCTCGCCCAGCGCGATCGCCGCCTTCCACCGGACGTCCTCGTCGGGGTGGTGGAGGATCCCGACGAGTGCGTCCACGGCCGGAGCACCGATCCGGGCGAGGGCTTCCGCTGCCTCCCACCTCACCCCCGGGTGCCTGTCGCCGGCGAGTGCTTCCACGAGGGCGGGGACGGCCGATGGTTCCCCTAGCTCCCCGAGCGCCTCTGCCGCCGCGTACTGGACGGCCGGGTCGGGGTGGCCGAGCGCGGAGAGGAGCCCCGCGACGTCCCCCTCGTCCCGCATCCTCGCCGGGTCGGGCCCCGAAAACCGCGCGAGGAGCGACCCGCGGTCCCCCGGGCGGCCGTGGCTCCCCCGCATTGTACATGAGACGAGGCCGACGACGAGCGAGACCGCGACGAACATCCCCGCCCTCGCCGCGGGGTCCACCCCCACCATCCCCGAGAGGGCGTACGTGTCCCCGATGTAGAGCGCGGAGAGGAGGAGGCCGACGGTTATCCCGCGCACGCCGTACCACACGGCGGCGAGCACGATGGGGATGTAGAAGAAGTGCGTGTACACCGTCTCCATCCGGAGGAGAACGTGCGCGACGAGCTCGAGCGCGACCGCGAGGGAGACGAGGACCGCGAGGACCGCGGGCCGCGCGCGGCCGTCCCGGAGGGCGTGGAGGGGGGGAAACCTCATCGAGGAGATGGGTGGCACGGTCCTCCGGATAAATCCTCCGGGGAACCGCGGGCGCGGGGCTCGCCGCGGGATCGCGCGGGCGCGGGGGAATCCTCCCCCGTCGCGACCCTCACGCATTCCTCCGTCGTCCCGAGGCGGACGGCCGCGCCGCACATGTCGGGGACGTACGCGAACGCCTTGCCGGAGTTCACCATGATGGCGGCAAACCGCTCCAGCGCGGGCGAGACGACCATGCAGGTATCGGCGTAGATGCGGGCACCGCTCGCCCTGATCGCGGCGACCTCCTTTCCGTGCCTCTCGATCACGTCCCTCGACGCGAAGACGAACGTGGGGATCTTCACCCTCTTGCCCGCAAGGAGCCGCGCGATCTCCCTAAGCTCCCCCGGCGAGCAGTGGGGACAGCCAAGTGCCACCGCGTCGACGGGGATACCGGTGAGGACCCGCTCGACCTCCCGCCTCTCCACCGTGATCACCTCGAGGTCCTCTCCCCGGAAATCGAAGATGCGGGCCTCGGGCGTGACGCCGGCGACGTGGAAGAGCGCGACGGCCCCGGAGGCCGCCATCGCCGCGCCGAGCGCCTTGAGCCCGTCCACCGAGGGCGAGATCCCCAAAAAGAGCGGGATCCTGCCCCCGACGATCTTCCCCGCGTGGTACCCGAGTGCCCCGTAGAGCGCCGTGTCCTCCCGCGGGTCCCAGCCCTCGACCCTCACGGCGACCTGCGGCCGCCTGTTTCCGGGAAGGTGCAGGCCGTACTCCGGCGTCTTCCCGACGATCGCGGCGGCGAGGGCTCCCGGCCCGCCCTCGCGGTTCGTCCGCGCACCGATCACGGAGTTCGCGTACGCGACCGCGGAGGACTCGGACCACGCGAGGTGGTCGCCGAACCTCGTCTCGTAGATGTAGTACGGGGTGCAGGTGCACTCGAGCGTCACGCCGAGCCTCCTGTAGGCCGCGATCACCTCCTCCTGCGCGCGGGCAAAGTCCTCGTCGATCCCCATCTCCCTCCAGAGCACCCTGTCCATCCCCACGGGGTTGAGCACGGTCGGGACCGCGACCCTCGCGTCGAGCTGCTTCAGCCACTCGAGGCCCCACTTCCCGATCGTCTTGTACGACGCGCCGCTCACCTGGGCGCTCTTTATCGGGATGAGCCGCTCCGCCCCGTAGACCTTCCCGAGGGCGACGAGGATCTCGAGCATCCTCGCCCGCGTCTCGCCCTGCTCCCCCGCGAGTATCGCCTCTTCGTCGGGCGAAAGCCTCATCCAGATCCTTCCCACGTCGCCCGCAGGAACTCCTCTTCCCGGCCGAGGTCCATCGTCGCGTCCACCCCGACCTTCACGTTCGTCCCGTCAGCGAGCCTGCAGGGATCGAGCGACGAGCCCCGGGCACCGGGGATCACGAGGATGTCCCTGTCGCCCCGGACCCGCGTCGCGAGCGCGTACTCGACCTCGGAGGGGTCGGCGGGGTCGATGTCCTCGTCCACCACGACCACGTGCTTGAGGGACGTGTGGGCCGAAAACGCCGCGAGGATCGCGTTCTTCCCGTCCCCCTGCGTGTTCTTCCTCACCTGGACGACGGCGTGGAAGTACCCGCAGCCGCCCGTGGTGAGCACGACGTTCCGGACGGTCGTCACCGCGGAGACGGCGCGGAAGATGACAGGCTCGTAGGGTACCCCCATCAGGACCCTGTGCTCGTTTCCGCCCGGGAGGATGCTGTGGTAGACAGGGTCCGGCCGGGTGTACATCCCCGTGAACCGGATGACGGGCTGGATCCTCACGCTGTCGTACGTCCCCGTGATGTCCACGAAAGGCCCCTCCTCGGCGGTCTCTGCCCCAATGTACCCCTCGAGCACGATCTCTGCCTCGGGCACGTCAACGCCGTTCCGGCACCGGTGCACCCTCACCTCCCCGCCGAGGAGCTCGGCCGCGAACGGGAGTTCCTTCCCCTCCGGGACCCTCGTGCAGCTCGCGAACATGACCGCGGGGTGGACACCGATCGCGACCGCGACGGGGAGGACGTCGCCCGCGCGGAGGGCCTCGCGGTGCATCACGTACGTGTGCCGCCCCTCGACGAGCCGCGCCGCCACCCTGTCGGGGCCGAGCACGAGCATCCTGTGGACGGACGCGTTCTCGACGCCGTTCCACTTGGAAAAGACGATGCCTGCCGTGATGTAACGCCCCGCGTCGCGCGGGAAGAACTTCATGACCGGGAGGCGGGAGAGGTCGGCCTCCCCCATGGGGAGCGCATAATCCCTCACGACCTCCCCCTCGTACGTCGCGCGGGCGAGCCTCCGCGCGATCTCCCCCTCCTCCATTCCGAGCGCGAGGGCGAGGGCCCCCCTTGAGGCCGTGACGTTCATGACGGCCCGTCCCCCGGGGAGGTCGTGGAAGAAGAGGACCTTGTCCGTCCTGCTCGCCATCCGGGGAGCACCGAACTCTCCGGGGGGGCGCTCCTCGACGTCGATCACCCCGTCCCTCTCCCTCATCGTCTCAATGAACCCGCGCAGCGTGCTCCCGCCGTCCATGCGTGTAGGTGTGCCCTTCCGCCAGATAAAACCTCCAAGCACGCGGCCCGGGATTCCGGGGACGCCCCTTTCCCAATAGCGCGCGGGTGCTCCCCCGGGGATGCCCGTGCCCGTCGTTCACGCGTGTTACCCGTCGTCCGGGAAGAGGGGTTCCTGCGTGGTTGCCGGTTTCACGTGGAGGACCTCCGCCGCGATCTCGCCGACCTCCTCACGGTACTCGGCCGGGGTGTACACGCCGAGCCTCCACTGGCCCTTCCGGGTCTCGTTCAGCGTGTGGAGGAGCGGCGAGAGCTCGGAGAGGGGGACCGCCCTCTTCTGGTGGCTCACCTGGACGGGGAGCGACATCTCGGACGGGAAGGGGGGGATGTCCACCATGACGAGGGAGGGATCTATCCCCGCCTCTGCCGCGATCCTCTCCCCGACCTCCCTCCTCCTCTCGTGGGAGGTGCACCGCGCCATCCTCGCGGTGTTCACCCGGTCCCTCCCGACCCAGAGGGCCCTCTTGTAGAGCCTCCGTTCGTAGATCCTGAGGGCGAGGTCCCTCGCGACGACGTTCTCCGAGGAGAGGAGTGCCTGCATGCAGGCCGAGTCGTCTGCCGAGAGGAGGGCCGAGAGACCCCCCGCGGGATCGTCCTCCACGTGGGCCATCACCGCCGCCTGGAACATCATCTCCCCGATCCGGCTCACGTGGTGAAAGTACACGGACGGCCGCATGAGCGTCCGCGCGATGAGGAGGCTCTCTGCCGCGTTGACCCCGCTCTCGGCGAGGACGAGCCTGCCGTCCATGAGGAATGTGTTCCTGATGAGGCGGTGCGCGTCCACGGTCCCGTAGGGCGCACCCGTGTAGTGGGCGTCGCGGAGGAGGTAGTCCATCCTGTCAACGTCCAGCTCCCCGTGGATGATCCCCGAGAGGGGGTGGGTACCCCGGATGAGCGAGACGACCTCGTCTGTCCCGATCCCCATGGCGCCGAGGGCACCGCGGATCTCCCCCGACGCGAGGAGGTCGGCGACGTCGTGGTGGTGGCGGCCGAGGTACTCGCGGGCGAGCGGTTCGAACGCGTGCGAGAACGGCCCGTGCCCGACGTCGTGGAGGAGCGCGGCCGCTCTCACGAGCGCGGATGTCCTCCCGGGGAGCCCGAGCTGCCGTGCCATGATGCCGGCAAGGTGCATGGTGCCGAGCGAGTGCTCGAACCGCGTGTGGTGTGCACCGGGGTAGACGAGGTAAGAGAACCCTAGCTGCCTCACGTGGCGGAGCCTCTGCACGAGCCGGGAATCGAGGAGGGGGAGGAACGGTCCCTCGACCTCCACGTAGCCGTGGACCGGGTCCTTGATGATCTTCGCACCCATCCCGAAGAACACTCTTTTCCCGGGAGGATAAAGAGTACAGCACTATGATCGTCCTCCTCTCGGGGGGCACGGGAACCCCAAAGCTCGTCCAGGGACTGCGCGAGATCCTGCCCGACGAGGAGATAGGGGTCGTCGTGAACACGGCAGAGGACCTCTGGATCTCGGGCGGGTTCTGCTCCCCCGACGTCGACACGCTCCTCTACCTCTTTTCGGGGATCCTCGACTGCCGTAGGTGGTGGGGGATCGCGGGCGACACCTTCGTCACCCACGGCGAGCTCGTCAGGCTCGGCGGCGACGAGTACATCGCCATCGGTGACCGTGACAGGGCGCTCCACATCCGGAGGGGGGAGATGCTCCGCGACGGCATGACCCTCACCGAGGCGACGGCTGCCCTCTCCGCCATCCTCGGGGTCAGGGCCCGGGTACTCCCGATGGCAGACACTCCGGTCGCGACACTCGTCCGCACGAAGGGCCGAACAATCCACTTCCAGGAGTACTGGGTCCGCCACCGCGGGCAGCTGCGCGTGGAGGAGGTGATCCGGCAGTGGGACGGCCCTGCCCGTGCGACCCCCGAGGTGATCTCCACGATCCGGGAATCCGAGGGTGTCATCATCGGCCCGAGCAACCCCGTCACGAGCATCCTGCCCATCCTCGAGTGCGAGGGCGTGAAAGAAGCGCTCCGCGAGGTCCCCGTCGTCGCGGTCAGCCCCTTCGTGGGGGATGCCCCCGTGAGCGGCCCTGCCGCCGCCCTGATGCAGGCCCGCGGCTACTCCCCTGACTCGGCGGGGACCTATGCCATCTACCGCGACGTCGTGGATATCTTCGTCCAGGACGTGCGCGACAGGGTCGAAGTCCCGGGGGCGGTCAGGGCAGACACCCTCATGGCAACCCCGGCAGTCGCCCGCGAGCTCTCCTCGCTCCTCCTCTCCCTGCTCCGGGAACACGGGAAGGGATCTCCCTCCCCGGCAGACAGATAGGGTTTTTACCTGCCGGACAGACATTCGTGGAAGGAGCGGGAAAAAATGAGCATCTTTCGATCCCTCCGGGGGGCGCTCGGCGGCGATGCGGAGAGGGGCGCCGAGGAGGCGGAGAGGGAGCGCGTGGAGAGCGTGCGCAACGCGCTCGTGTACGGGGACCTCGAGGCGAGGTGGAACGCGATCCGGGCGGCGGGCGAACTGGGCGACGCGTTCATCGATCCCCTCATCTCTGCCCTGAACGACGAGCACTGGATCATCCGCCGCGGGGCCGCGCAGACCCTCGCGAAGATCGGTGCCCCCGCCGTTCCCCCGCTCATCGAGATGCTCGGCTGCGACGACGAATCGGTGAGGAGGGAGGTTGTCCAGGCGTTCCTCATGATTGGGGAGACAGCCGTCGACTCGCTCATCAGGGCACTCGGGAGGGAGCAGCTCGCGATCAGGGAGGGGGCGGCCCGGATCCTCGGCGAGATGGGCGTGCAGGCGGCGGTAGGGCCGCTCGTGGAAGCCCTGCGGGACAGCGAGCCCGCCGTGCGCCGGGAGGCTGCCGTCGCGCTGCGGAGGATTGGCCACCCCGATGCAGTCGCGCCCCTCATCCTGCTCCTCGGCGACGAGTCGGGCTTCGTCCGCATCGCCGCGGCAGAGGCGCTCTGTTCCCTCGGGGAGGTCGCGGTCGGCCCCCTCATCTCCGCTCTCGCCCATTCCAACCCCGAGATCCGCCAGCGGGCCGGACTCGCCCTCGCCGCGATCGGGACTCCCGCGGTCGAGCCCTTGATCGCGGCCCTCGGGCACGATGACCCGCTCGTCCGGCAGGGGGCGGCAGGCGTGCTCGGGAGGATCGGGGACCCCCGCGCGATCCCGGGCCTCATCCGGATCCTCGGCGACCCCGTGAGGCGGGTCCGGCAGGAGGGCGTAAAGGCCCTCTCGTCCCTCGGACCCCCCGCGGTACCCCCGCTCGTCACCGCGTTCCGCGAGGGCGACACGGTCGTGCGGAACTGCGCGATGGAGGCACTCTGGCTCGTCGGCGCCCCCGCCATCCGGCCCCTCCTCGAGCTCCTCGAGAGTCATAATCCGGACGTGCGGAAGAGGACGGCGGTCCTCCTCGGCGAGATGGGGGATCCCGCGGCGATCGACGCCCTCGCCCGCGTCCTCGCGGATCCCGTCCCGGCCGTGAGGAGGGAGGCCTTCGAGGCGCTCGAGAAGATCCGCAGGAGGCAGCAGGGGCCGCAGGCCCCTGCCCAGAGGGCCGAGAAGCCTGCCGCGGGAACTCCCGGCGAGGCCCAGGGCGGGAAGAAGAGGGGAGAGGACCTGTAAGGTCCCATCCCACCCGTCACGAGAGCGAGAAGACCGCGTCGGGTGCGACGTTCTTAATCCCGACCGCCCGGACGCGCACGAGGTACTCCCCCTCGTCCCAGCCCGTGGTGTCAAACGCGAACGAGAACGACCCGCGTGCGGCCCCCTTCTCCCACGCGACGGGGACTGTGCCGGAGATCCCGGAGGCCGGGAGTCCCGGCCCTCCCTTTCGCGTCGGATGGAACGGGACGGGCGTGACCTCGACGAGGAGGCGGGTTCCGGGCGAGAGGATCGTCTCCCCCGAGACGACGATGATATCGCCCCGCCGGTACGTCTTCCCGGGGACGAGGGGGTATGCCGCGCGCGCCTCCCCCCCTCTCTCCCCCGACGCGGTCCCGTTCGCGAGGTTATCCACGGGCCGCAGGGATTCCCCGGCGGGCGTGAGCGGCACCGGCACTCCCTCCCCCACCCCTCCCGGCTGCTCGCGCGCCGTGCAGCCCGAGAGGGCGAGCGCGAGGACCGCGAGGAGACAGGGGAGGACCCAAGGGGACCGGGAGTCTGCCATACACGCGGTGGGTGGGACCCAAAGCCCGATAATGTTTCCTCCCCGCCGGCCGGCGATACCCATAAGCCCGACGAAGTCCATATGGAGAGGAAGGCGCGGCCATGACGAGACATGAGGAGACGTCGCCGAGGGAGGAGATCGTCCTTTCCCTGAACGCGAAGTTCCCGGTCATGAAGAGGCTCTACGGCGTGAAGAAGGTGGGGATATTCGGCTCCCTCGCCCGCGGCGACATGGGGCCCGGAAGCGACGTGGACATCGAGGTCGAGTTCGAGCCGGGGATGGACACCTACGCAAACTACATCGGGCTCGCCCTGTACCTCGAGGAACTCCTCGGCAGGCGCGTGGACCTCGTCCTCTCCCGCGTCCTCGAGCAGTACCTCCGGCCCGAGCTCGGCGCAACGTACGCCGCGCTGAGCAGGGACAAGGTCTACCTCGGCAGGATCCTCGAGGAGATGGCGTTCCTCTCGCACCGGACGCGGGGCGTCGCACCGCGCGAATTCCAAAAAGACGAGACGCTGCGCCGCGCGGTCGCAAGGAGCCTCGAGGTCATCGGGGAGTCTGCAGCGAGGGTCTCGGAGCAGACGCGGCAGGACGCGCCGAAGGTACCATGGAGGGAACTTGAGGGTTTACGGTCGCACCTCATCCACCCGTACTTCTCGGTGGACTGGGGCATCGTCTGGAACGTCCTGAACGTGTACCTCCCCACGGTCGAGCCCCTCGTCCGGGCAGCGCACTCGCGCATCTCGTGACGCGGTGCGATCCCGCGCGGAAGCTCCCGGGCACCCCGGCCCTGCATCGTTTATTAATCCGCGGAGACGAACCTCTCTCCACGTAGGGATCCCGAGGGCACGCCCGCCGGCGGTGCCCGGGGGATACCATCCACGTGTCGGATGATCACCTCGTACAACCTGTCCCCGGTCCTGCGCGAGCTCCTGGAGTTCACGGAGAGGACGCTCGGCATCGAGGTCCAGCTCGTGAGGAGGACGGACGTTCCGCCGCAGGGCCTCCTCATCGACGAGTACACGTACGGGAAGGGGAAGAACGTCATCGCCTTCTCGAGCGCCCTCCTCGGCACGCTCAAGGACTACACGATATGCCGGAACTGCATCGAGCTCCTCGCCCGCGGCTGCGCGGCGCGCCGGGGGAACTACAGGCTCCTCTCCTTCACGCGGGAGAGCGCCCTTGCCGGCTGCCGCCAGATATACCTCGACATCCTGAAGGACGAGGGGACGCGGCACATGCCCGTCTGGCGGAAGAAACAGCTCGTCTTCCTCCTCTACATGCTCTTCCACGAGGTCTTCTCCGAGATGCCCCAGAGGCTCCTCGCCGACCTCGTCATCTCCCACCGGTTCCCCCTCTTCCGGAACGCCCAGGTCTACTTCCTCCTCAAGGAGAGTATGCGGGACATGCACGACCTCGTCCCGGTCAAGGAGTTCCTCCCCCAGCGGTACTTCGTGATGCACAACAGCATCTACTACGCCCGGGACATGCTCCTCGCCTACGTCCTCTCCGAGTACAAGCTCAACCCCGTGATCAACATCCCCGAGCTCCAGCGGTTCCGGAACCTCGACATCAAGGAGATGATGACGCACCGGTGGAGCAGGTCCCCGTGGTACCACACGAAGGTCGTCGGGGACGCCCTCTCCAACATGCTGAAGCGGACCATCACGATGGACTTCTCGATCGTCTTCTCCGAGGATTACTTCACCAGCCTCTACATCCTCTCGACCGACATTCCCCTCCGGTGGTGGGTGATGATGGGGATGCAGGACTGGTTCACGTGGGATACCCCCGAGGCGAGGAGGGAAGTCCTCGCGGCGCAGGCATCCATCGAGAAATACGTGAAGGAGGAGATATTCGGGCCCGACTGAATGGCACCGGGTCGCGGAATTCCCTGGAAAGACAGATTATCCCGCGACTCCCATACGTACTGGATTTCACATGAGGATCCCTGTAAGGGAGGTCACTCCCGACTGCGGGAGGGCCGAGGTCTGGGGATTCGTCCACGAGGTGCGCGACCTCGGCGGTCTCGTCTTCCTCCTCGTGAGGGACCGCACGGGCATCGTCCAGGTGACGGTCCCCAAGAAGAAGGTCGCACCGGAGATCCTCGAGGCGGCAAGGGGCGTCCCCCGCGAGTCCGTCGTCCGGGTGGCGGGAACCGTGAGGGCGATAGACAAGGCCCCCGGCGGCCGGGAGATCGTCCCCGACCTCTTCGAGGTCATCAGCAGGAGCGAGTCCCCCCTCCCCCTCGACGTGGCCGAGAAGGTCCCGGCGGAACTCGACACGCGCCTCGACGCGCGTTTCCTCGATGCCCGGAGGCCGCGCGTCGCCGCCGTGTTCCACGTGAGGAGCGCGGTCACGCGGGCCGTGCAGGAGTACCTCTACTCCGCCGGCTTCGTGAACATCACGACGCCCAAGATCGTCGCCGCGGCGACGGAGGGCGGGACGGAACTCTTCCCGATCGCGTACTTCGAGAAGGAGGCGTTCCTCAACCAGAGCCCCCAGCTCTACAAGCAGATGATGATCGGGGCGGGGTTCGAGAAGGTCTTCGAGATCGGGCCGATCTTCCGGGCCGAGGAGCACAACACGACGAAGCACCTCAACGAGGCGACGTCCGTCGACGTGGAGGTGGCGTACGCCGACCACCACGCCGTGATGGACCTCCTCGAGGACCTCGTGGTCACCGCCTACAGGACCGTCGAGAGGGAGTGCGGGCAGTTCCTCGAGGCGATGGAACTCGACTCCTTCACCGTCCCAAAAAAGCCGTTCCCGAGGATCTCCTACGAGGAGGCGATCGAGATCGCGAACAGGAGGTCGGGGGAGCCTGTCCGGTTCGGGGACGACATCGGGACGGCCGCGGAGAAGGCGATCGGCGAGGAGATCGGGGGACACTACTTCATCGTGGACTGGCCGACGGCGATCAAGCCCTACTACGCGATGCCCCACGAGGATGACCCGGCCCTCTGCAAGGCGTTCGACCTCATGCACCCGCGGATGGAGCTCTCCTCGGGGGCCCAGCGCATCCACGTGCAAGACCTGCTCGTCGCCCAGATAAGGGCAAAGGGGCTCAACCCCGAGAGTTTCTCGTTCTACCTCGCGCCGTTCCGCTACGGGATGCCGCCCCACGCGGGGTGGGGCCTAGGGATGGAGAGGCTCGTGATGACGATGCTCGACCTCCAAAACATCCGCGAGGCCGTCCTCTTCCCGCGGGACAGGCACCGCCTCGTCCCCTGACAATGCCCGACCCCTTCTCCCTCCTCCCCGTGCTCCCCACGACCGTCGTCGGGAGTTTCCCGGTCGCGGGGGGGAAGGGTATCCTCGGGTACCTCGCTCCCGCCCGGCAGGCGCTGCGCGTTGCCGTCGGTGCCCAGATCCGGGCGGGGATCGACATCATCTCGGACGGGCAGGTGAGGGGCGACATGGTCCGGTCGTTCACGTCCCGGATACCCGGGATCCGGGGATCCGACGTGGTGGGCCCGGTCCTCCCCCCGGACGGACCGATCACCGTGCCGGACGTCCGGTATGCCCTCTCGCGCCACAGGTTCGTGAAGGGCATCCTCACGGGCCCCACCACGCTCGCCTTCGGCCTTCGGATCGCGACGCCGGCCTACAGGGACAGGGCGGACCTCGCGATGGACCTCGCGAAGGTCCTCGCGGGCGAAGCCCGGGCGCTCGAGAGGGCGGGGGTCTGCATGATCCAGGTGGACGAGCCCGTCCTCTCGACCGGTGCCGCAGATCCCGCGGAGGCGCAGCGCGCGTTCTCGGTGGTCGCGGCGGGCGCTTCCGTCCCCGTCGCCCTCCACGTCTGCGGGGACCTCTCGTCCGTCATCGACGACCTATGGAAGTTCCCTGCCGACGTCCTCGATATCGAGTGCGCGAGGAGTCCCGGCAACCTCTCCCTCGTCTCGCCGGGGGACCTCGGGGGGCGGAGGGTCGCGGTGGGGTGCGTGGACTCTGCCGATCCCCGCGTCGAGGGGGTGGACGAGATAGAGGGGAGGATCCGGGCAGCGGTCGAGAGGCTCGGCGCGGACCGGCTCCTCATCGACCCCGACTGCGGCCTGCGGATGCTCCCGGTCGAGTCGGCAGAGGGAAAACTCGTGCACATGGTCCGGGCGGCAAGGAAGGTCAGGGAGGAACTCGAAGAGTGAGTCACTCGGGAGAGTGAGGTGCGGTCCCTGCCTAGATCACGCGGGACGTGGTCGAGAGCTCGATTCCCTTCTCCGTGATGTTGTAGGGGATGAGGCGCTTGGGGACCTGCGCGTTGCGGACCTTGTGGACGGCAAGCTGCCTCTCGATCTCGTTCATGATGATGATCTCCTTCAGCTCGATGATCACGTCCGCGGCCCGCATGATCCTGATCTCCTCCGCGACCGGGTGGAGGTCGCTGTAGAGGATGAAGAGGGCGTTTGCCTTCCGCTCCGAAACGTCCCTCTTCGCCCTCGAGAGGAGGGACAGGGCGGCATCGATCCCGTTCCTCGCGATGATCGTCGAGAGGGAGTCGAGGACCACCCTCTCCCCCTTCATCAGGGCCGGCAGTCCCTCGGGCGGGACGTCCCGCGCATCCGTCATCCCCGGTTCAGGGTCGGCGTCGATCATCAGGTACGTGCCGGGCGTGCCGTCCGCGGACCAGAACTGGCGGGCGAGGAGGTCGATCCCGGTGAGGGGGGAGCCCTGAACCACGATGATGCTCCCCGCGGGGAACCCCCCCTCCATCGCGAGGTCGAGACCCGAGATGCCCGTCGACCGCCTGTTCTCCCTGCCCACGGGAAATAACCTCGGAAGTAACTATTTCCTGTTCCCTCTCTTATATCCTTCCAGAAATCCGGCGCGCGTGACCCGGACTTCACCCGGGATACTGCTCCCGCAGGATCCGCCTGAGGAGCTTCCACCCGTGGACCCGGGGGAGCGCCCCGACCCTCACGAACCTGCGCGGGACCTTGTACCCCGCGAGCCTCTCGCGGCAGAATCCCGCGATCTCCTCGTCGCTCGCCTCCGCGCCCTCCCGGAGGACGATCGCTGCCGCGGGAATCTCCCCCCGCCTCTCGTCGGGGATGCCGAAGACCGCGGCGTCCGCGACCGCGGGGTGCTGGAGGATCACGTTCTCCACCTCGGTCGGGTAGATCTTCCACCCCGACATGTTGATCATGTCCTTCTTGCGGTCCGTGATGAAGAGGACTCCCCCCTCGTCCAGGTACCCGACGTCCCCCGTGAGGAACCACCCGTCCGGGAGGAACGCTTCACGGGTCTCCTCCTCCCTCCTCCAGTACCCGAGGGCGACCGAGGGGCCCCTCACCGCGACCTCGCCCTGCTCCCCCGGGGGGAGCACGACAGAGGGATCCCCGGTGTCCACGATCTTCACCTCCGTGTACCCCACGGGGACCCCGACGCTCCTGTAGCCCCGCGCGAGTTCCGGCCTCCCGGGGAGGGTCGCGGTGCCCGACCCGACCACGATCGTCTCGGAGAGCCCGTAGCAGTTCGCGATAGGTATCCCGTACCGCCTGTCGAACGCCTCCCAGACGGACGGGAGGAGCTGCCCCCCGCCGCTGATCATCACCCGGACGGAAGCGAGCGCCTCCTCTGTTCCGGGCGGCGCAGAGACGAGCCCGTGGATGACGGGGGGCATCGAGGAGAGGACCGTGATCGCATGTTCTCTCGCGAGCCTGAGGTACCCGGGCTCCGAGAACCGCTCCATGATCACCCACGTCCCCCCGGCCCGCAGGACAGCGATCCCCCACGAGACGCCGATGTGGCCCATGGGGTAGATCCCGAGGTACCTGTCGCCCGGGACGAGCGAGAGGACCTCGCGTTCCGCTTCGAGCGCGGCGAGCCAGTTCCCGTGCGTGAGGACCGCGCCCTTGGGCTTCCCGGTCGTCCCCGAGGTGTACTGGAGCTGGCAGGGATCGTCATGGCGGCAGGGGACCGGGGCCTCGCCGGGGCCGGGGTCCCTTTCCGCCATCCTCTCGAAGGAGAGGAGCCCTCGTGGAGGCTTCCCGGTGCACACGACGAGCGGGGGGAACGACGGCCAGTCGGAGAGCCGCCCCGCGATCTCCCACTCGCGCTCGCCGCAGATGAGGGCGCTTGCCCCCGAGTCCGAGATGACGTGGGCGAGTTCCTGCTCCCGGAGCGCCGCGTTCGCCGGGACGGCGATCCCCCCCGCCCGCCAGACGGCGAGGTAGCTCTCGAGGAACTCCGGGCACGAATCCATGTAGATGCAGACCCTGTCACCCTTCCCGACACCCTCCGCGCGGAGCGAGGAGGAGAGCGCGCGCACCCTCGAGGAGAGCTCGCCGTAGGTGTACCGCGCCCCGCCCGAGGGCCAGACGAGCGCGCACTTCCCGGGATCGCGCGCCCGATTCTCGAGGAAACACGAGATGTTGAACACCTGATAATCCCTCCCCGCGCGATTGCGGCCCGCGCCCGCGGCCCTCTCCTTTCCCCCCTCACTGGTACTCCGGGAGCTGGACCTCCCGCGGGAGTCCTCCCTTGAAGGACTGGCGGATCCGCTCGTAGTATTCCTTCAGGTGGGGGTTCATGGTGGGGTGGACCTTCGAGAGGCTCGCCTCGAAGTGGCGTTTCCCGACGGCAGAAACCCCCTCCCTCATCGCGAACACGCCCGCCTCCCTGCAGAGCGCCTCGATGTCGGATCCCACGTACCCCTCGGTGCGGGCTGCGAGCTCGGCGATGAGCGCGTCTACGGCCGGGTCCACCACGCGGAGCTTCCGGGCAGAGAGCTGCTCCACGAAGTACCGCCTGCACTCCGCCCGGGAGAGAGGCGGTTTCCCGGAGGGCTTCACCTTCTCGGAGACGTAGATGACCTCTCCCGGCGTCACCTCGCGGTCGCGCCCGAGTTCCTCGCAGACCGCGTCGATCCCCTCCTCTCCGAGGGGCCGGAGCCGCTCGACGAGGTCCCCCATCGCGGAGCCCTCGATCGGCATCCCCCTCATGTGGATGGCGAGGATCTTCTTCCTGTCCGCGAGGTTCGGTTCCCCGATGTAGACGAGCCGGTCGAACCTCCCGGGCCGGAGGAGCGCCGGGTCGACGAGGAGGGGCTGGTTCGTCGCCCCGAGGACGACCACGTCCTTCAGCTCCTGCAGGCCGTCGATCTCCGTCAGGATCTGGTTGAGGACGCTCTCCATGACGTGCGTGCCGACGTCGCTCCCGCGGGTCGGGGCGAGGGCATCCAGCTCGTCGAAGAAGATGATCGCGGGCGCCACCTGCCGGGCCTTCTTGAATATCTCCCGGACCGCCCTCTCGCTCTCGCCCACCCACTTGGAGAGGAGCTGCGGCCCTCTGATCGCGATGAAGTTCGCGCCACTCTCGTTCGCGACAGCCTTCGCGATCAGGGTCTTGCCCGTCCCCGGCGGGCCGTAGAGGAGGACGCCGCGGGGCGGCCGGATCCCGAGTTCCTCGTAGCGCTCTCGCTGCGTGAGGGGGTACTCGACCGCCTCCCGTATCTCCTGCTTCGCCTCGTCGAGGCCCCCGACGTCCTGCCACGTGACGTGCGAGACCTCGAGCATCACCTCCCTCATGGCACTCGGGCTCACGTCCCGCAGGGCGTCCCTGAAGTCCGCGGCCGTCACCACCATGGTCTCGAGGACCGACGCGGGAATCTCCTCCTCTTCGAGGTCGATCTCGGGGAGGTACCTCCGGAGGGCACGGATTCCCGCCTCCCTCGCGAGTGCCGCGAGGTCCGCGCCCACGAACCCGTGGGTCTGCTTGGCGAGCGCTTCAAGGTTCACGTCGGGCGCGAGCGGCATCCCCCGCGTGTGGATTTTCAGGATCTCCACCCTGTCAGGCTCCGTGGGGACGCCGATCTCGATCTCCCTGTCGAACCTTCCCGGTCTCCGGAGGGCCGGGTCTATCGCGTCGACCCTGTTCGTGGCGCCGATCACGACGACCTGTCCCCTCTCCTCGAGGCCGTCCATCATCGTGAGGAGCTGGGCGACGACCCTCCTCTCCACCTCCCCCGTCACCTCCTCGCGGCGCGGCGTGATGGAGTCGAGCTCGTCGATGAAAATGATAGAGGGCGCGTTCTGCTCCGCCTCGTCGAAGATCTCGCGGAGCTTCTGCTCGCTCTCGCCGTAGTACTTCGAGATGACCTCGGGGCCCGCGATCGAGATGAAGTGGGCCCCGCTCTCGCTCGCGACCGCCTTTGCGATCAGCGTCTTGCCCGTCCCCGGCGGGCCGTAGAGGAGGACCCCCTTTGGGGGCTCGATGCCGAGCCTCTGGAAGAGCTCGGGGTGCCGCATCGGGAGCTCGATCATCTCGCGCACCCGCTGGAGCTCGTCCTTCAGTCCCCCGATGTCCTCGTAGGATATCCTCTTTGCCCCCTCGACACCGGGTGCGGGTTTCTCAGAGAATTCGACCTTCGTGTTCTTCGTGATGATGACGGCATCCTCGGGTTCGATCTCCACGACCTTGAACGGGATGAACTGGGTCTGGAGGAAAGGAAGCCCGCTCGCGATCGGGACGATGTCGTTCTTCACCACGGGGAAGTCGATCAGCGAGTTGAGGACGTGGGGGGTGATATTGATGGGCACGTTCCTCGGGAGGTCCTCGGGGGGTGCGAGGACGACGCGTTTTGCCTCCACCTCGTCCTGTATCTTGGATATCTTGACCGTGTCCCCTATGCTCACGCCGGCGTTCATCCGCGTGAAGTTGTCGATCCGCACCTTGTTCTGGTTCCAGTCCTCCACGAGGGACCGCCAGACCTTTGCGACCGTTCTCCTCTTGCCTTCCACCGCGACGATATCCCCGGGAGATATCTTCAAGTAGAGCATCGTCTCGGGATCGAGCCTCGCCTTCCCGCCGCCCTGGTCCCCGGGATATGCACTGTCGACCTTCAGATGGATTTCAGGCATTAATTTAAAGGTGCATTACGCTGGGATTTATAAGTACGTATGCGTGTTCTCCTCTTCGATCCCATCCGCGGGGCTGCCGGTGACATGGTGTGCGGGGCGCTCCTTGACCTCGGCGCGGACGCGGGGACGGTGACGGCAGCCATGCGGTCCGTCGTCGGGGAACCCTCGATCCGCGTCGTGGAGAGGGCGGGTGTGAGGGCACTCTCGGTCGACACGCGGGCGACGGCGGAGAGCCGCACGCTGGACGAGGTCATCTCCCGCGTCAGGTCCGCCGAGGCCCCGCGGGCGGCGATCGAGATGGCGTGCAGGGTCTTTGCGCGCATCGCGGCAGCCGAGGAGGAGATCCACGGGAAGACCCCCCACTTCCACGAGGTGGGGGCCGACGACGCGGTCGCGGAGGTCGTCGGCGCGTGCACTGCCCTCGCGACCCTCGCGGTCGACGCGGTGGGGACGCTCCCGGTCCCCCTCGGCGGCGGGACGGTCGGGACCCACCACGGGACGTACCCCGTTCCCGCTCCCGCGACCCTCTCAATCCTCGAGGCCGCGGGGATCCCGGTCATCTACGGCCCGCCGGGCGAGGGGGAACTCTGCACCCCGACCGGCGCCGCCCTCCTCGCCGAGATGGTCACCCTTCCCGCCGGCTCCGTCCCCCGGGGGAGGGTCGTCTCGTCCGGTTACGGGGCCGGGGACAGGGACACCCCCTCGTGCCCGAACGTCCTGCGTGCCGTCCTCATCGAGGATCTCCCCGGCCCCCGCGACGACGCGGTCGACATCCTCGAGACGAACGTCGACGACGTGACCGCGGAGGAGATGGGGGCGTGCGCGGAGGCCCTGATGGCCGGGGGAGCCCGCGACGTCTCCATCGTCCCCTGCACCATGAAGAAGGGGAGGCCCGGCTGGCTCGTGCGCGTGGTCAGCGCGCCGTGGGACTCGGAGAGGCTCGCCGGGATCCTCGCCCGGGAGACGGGGACCCTCGGGGTGAGGTGCATCCCGAGCGCCCACCGCTTCGTGGCGGGGAGGGAGGAGAGGTCGGTCTCGATCTCCGTCGGCGGGAGGACGTATGAGATCCCGGTGAAGTGCGCCGTGCGGGAGGGGACCGTCTACTCCTGCAAGGCCGAGTTCGCGCGTGTCCACGAGGTGTCCCGGGCCACCTCGGTCCCCGTGCGGGAGATCGCCCGGCTCGCGGAAGGGGAGGCGTGGAGGCAGCTAGGCCGGAAGATCCCATGAGAGAGGCGGCCCGCGGGACAGGATCGGAAGTGCTCGACGCCCTCCTCGGGGGAGGACTCTCCCCCGGCATCCTCACGCAGGTCTACGGGGAGCCCGCGTCGGGGAAGAGCACGATCTGCGTGATGGCGGCCGTTACGTGCCTCCGCGAGGGGGGCCGGGTCATCTTCCTCGACAGCGAGGGGTTCTCCGCGGAGAGGTTCCGGCAGATCGCGGGGGACGACGCGGTCGCCCTCGCGGAGAACATCTTCCTCTTCGAGCCCGAGGACTTCTCGCAGCAGGCAGCGATGATCCGGAACTTCGAGCCGCTCCTCAGGGAGGGCGCGGGCCTCCTCGTCGTCGACTCCCTCACCGGGCTCTACAGGAGCCAGCTCGAGAGGGGGAGGGACGCGATGCAGAGGCTGACGGGGCAGGCCCTCCTCCTGCTCGGGTACGCCCGGAAGTACGCGGTGCCGGTCCTCGTCTCGAACCAGGTGTACATGGACCCCGAGAGGAACACGTTCGTAGGGCTCGGGGGGACGGCACTCGAGCACCTCTCCAAGGTGATCGTCCGGCTGGAGAGGAGGGGGCAGTTCCGGCGCGCGACGCTCGTCAAGCACAGGTCGAGGCCCGCCGGGGCATACTTCGACTTCGAGATCACGCGGCAGGGGATCCGGCCCCTCGGCCCCCTGCAGGAGGCAGGGAGTGGTGAAGGTGTCTAGGCGGGACACACGGAGGGATGCAGGCACGGGGGGACCCCACGTTTCCCGGTCCCTTCCCGCGTGGCTGGTCCTCCCCGTCCTCCTCGGCGTGCTGCTCCTCGCGGGGTGCCTCTCGGTCGCGCCCGGCGCGGGGGAGGCAAAGCCCGTGCCCCTCGGGGAGGGCGAGGAGTGGAAGACATTTCCCCTAAAGGACGTCCGCACGGGGGAGGTCATCTCCGTCGACGCGTTCGCCGGCAAGACGGTCGTCATCCACACGTTCACGGTCGCGTGCCCCGTCTGCACCCTGCAGCAGAGGGAGATCTCCACCGTGAAGGGCGCGCTCGGAGACGGGATCGTGGTGGTCGGGCTCGACATCGACCCGGGTGAGGACCCTGGAGTCCTCGCGGACCACGCCCGGAGGAACGGGTTCCACGGCTACTACGCCATCGCGCCGCCCCGCGTCACGCGGTCCCTCGTGGACCGGTTCGGCCCGGCGGTCGTTGCGCCGGCAACCGCCCCCGTGATCCTCGTCTGTCCCTCCGGCGAGGCGACGATACTCGAGAATGGCATTAAGTCCGCGGCCCGGCTCTCGGACGCGATCAGGACGGTGTGCTGACCGGTGGACGCACTCTCCGCGTGGACGATGGCGTTCCTCGCGGGGACCTCTGCCCCGCTCGCCTCCCCCTGCATGCTCCCCCTCTACCCCGGTTTCCTCTCCTACCTCGCGTCGAAGGGCGGCGGGGGATCCCGCGGGGTCCCGGTCCCCCTCCTCGGGGCCGCGGTCGCGGCGGGCGTCATCGCTTCCCTCCTCTCGTTCGGGGCCGCCTACACCCTCGTCCTCCGCGTGCCCCTCTCCCGGATCGTCCCCGTCCTCTCGCCTGTCGCCTTCGGCCTCCTCGCCGTCTTCTCCGTCCTCCTCGTCCTCGATGCCGATCTCTCCCGGTGGACCGGCGGGATCCCCATCCCCCGCGTCGGCCTGCCCGTCCCCGACGCGTTCCTCCTCGGGCTCTTCCTCGGCATCGTCATCCTCCCCTGCAACGCCGCGGCTGTCGTGGCCCTCCTCGCCATCGGGACGACCCTCGGGGACCTCCTGCTCAACACCGTCTCGTTCCTCTCGTTCGGGGCAGGGATGTCGCTCCCCCTCCTCGCCTTCGCCGCACTCCCCCCGCCCGTGACCGTCGGGATCGTGGGGTGGCTCGCCCGTCACAGGAGGGCCGTTCGCGCCGCCGCGGGTGTCCTCATGCTCGGGATAGCGGTGTATTCCCTCCTCGGTCTCGCCGGGGTCCCGGCAGCGTGAGGGAGAGAGGGGGGAAAAAGTGTCGCGGGAGCAGGCCTAGAACGTGATCTTCCCCGAAAAGACGGTGGTCGCGGGGCCTTCCATCCACGTCTCCCCGCCGAGGAGGATCGTGAGGGGGCCGCCCTCCGTCTCGACCTCCACGCGGTTCCCTGTCCGCCCGATGTGGTGGGCGACCGCCGCCGCGGCCGTCGCCCCCGTCCCGCACGAGAGCGTCTCGCCCTCCACGCCGCGCTCGTACGTCCTCACCCGGAGCGCGTTCTCCCCGGTCTGCGCGACGAAGTTGACGTTCGCCCCGCGGGGGAACGTCTGGTGGTACCGGATGGGCGGGGCGAGTTTCTGCACGTCGATCCCGTCGAGGTCCTCGACGAATACGACCGCGTGCGGGACACCCGTGTTGACGGCGTACACCGTGAACCCCCCGATCTCCTCCCGGTACTCGCCCTCCCCCGTCGCGGGGATCCGGGGCCTCTCGAACGAGGGGTCCGGCATCCTGATGTTCGCGTAGAACGTGTCGTCCCTGTACCCGCATTTCACGGGGATGGTCCCCGCGAGGGTCTCCACCGTGCACTCCTTCCGGATGTACCCCGTGTCGTAGGCGTGCTTCACGAGGCAACGGATGCCGTTCCCGCACATCTCGGCCTCGCTCCTGTCCGGCTGGAGGATGCGCATCCCGAGGTCGGCCTCCTTTCCCCGGGAGAGGTAGAGGACGCCGTCGCCCCCTATCCCGAAACGCCTGTGGCAGTAGATCTCGGCGAACTCCGCCTTCATGTCGTCGGGAATCACGATCCCCTCGTACTCGTCGATGAGGATGAAATCGTTCCCGTTCCCGTGCAGTTTCACGAAGTGGATCTCCAATCTCCTCACTCTCCTGGGGAGTGCCGCCCCCCCTCTCCCTTCCGGAAAGGGTGGGCGTGCGCGAAGTCCCCGACTTCCCACCCGAGGACGTCCCTGATGATGATGTACGCCATCTGCGGGGGGATCGCCCCCACCTCGGTCACGATGAGGTCGACGTACTCGGCGGGGGTGACGTCGAATGCGGGGTTCCTCGCCCGCACGTGCCGGAACTTCCCGGCGATCTCGGCCGGGAGGACCTCGGATGGGTCCCTCTCCTCGATCTGGATGTACTCCCCGAGGATCGTCCGGGGGGCGAACTTGTAGGTCTCCGCGGCGACCATCACCCTCGTCCTCGCCTCGTGGGCCGCGAGGGCGATCTGGGACGTCCCGATCTTGTTCACGACCGCGCCGTTGACCGCGATCGCGTCCGCCCCCACGACGACGAGGTCGACCTCGTGCATGAAGTGGCGGGCGGCGGAGTCGACGATGTAGTTCGTGGGTATCCCCGCCTCGTCGAGCGTCGCGATCGTGAGGAGGCCCTGGTTGCGCGGGCGCACCTCCGTCGCGAAGACCGAGATGTCCCTGCCGACCCTCCACGCCTCGAGGATGCACGCGAGTGCAGCCTCGGAGTTGCAGTGGGTGAGGAGGACGTCGCCGTCCCTGATGTGGCGGGCCCCGATCTCCCCTATCCTCGCGACGGCCTCCCCCGACGATGCGATGAATGACTCGCACGCCCCGACGAAAGCCTCCCTCGCCTCCCCCACGGACGAGTGCCCGGCCCGCAGTGCCGCCATGACCGTGTGGATCGCGTTCGGGAGCGAGACCGCCGTCGGCCTCGTGGAGAGGAGGATGGACGCGGCCTCCTCGAGCTTCTCCCTGAACTCGGCGACGGAGCGTGCCTGCACGGACGACGCGTGCTCCCGGAGGGCTGCGACGGCTGCCCGGGCGATCCGGCCCGCCCCCCTTATCTCCATGCTCTTTATCTTCTCCGCGGTCTCAGTGAGCATCGGTAGTACTCGAGTACTTCAGTGCCCACGGGCGTAAATAATTATGGACATCGCGGGGTGCCGTGCCATCCCATGTCGGTTGCCGTGGTCTTTGACAGTGCGGGGACACTCCTGCACACCTACAGGGTCGCAAAGAACGTGCTCACCGGGGAACTCCTCCCCGGCGTCGAGACCGTGAGCCTCACGTTCGAGTCCCCCGACCGCGTCCTCGTCGTCCTCCACGTCCGCAGCCGCGACGTGGTCGCGGCACCCGACGACGTCTCCCTCTCGGGGTTCCTGCGCGAGCAGAAGGTGGGGTTCGGGATCAGCTGCACGCGCGGGGTCATCGACGCCGACGACGTCGCCGGCATCCTCTACCATTCCCCCCACGGGAAGGTCGGGGACCTCAAGGACTGCATCCGGAACGTCTGGCAGGTCTGCAGGGAAGAGTCTGTCGTCACGCTGAACAGCGGGGTGATCCTGAACGTCTCGCTCCCGGGCATCGAGTTCGCGGTCACGACCGGCGGCCGCCCGTTCGAGGGTGCCCGCGAGACGATCAGCGCCCTCCACAGGATGGGGATCCCCGCCTTCATCGCGTCGGGCGACCGCGTCGAGAAACTCGAGAAGATGGCAGACCACCTCGGGATTCCCCGCGACAGGGTCTTTGGCGTCGCGACCCCCACCGTGAAGGCACGGATCGTCGAGGACCTCCGCGGGACGTACGACTGCGTCGTGATGGTCGGGGACGGGATCAATGACCTCCCCGCCATGAGGGCAGCAGACGTCGCGATCCTCTCGGTCGAGCAGCCGGGCGAGAGGCACCCGGACCTCTACGCGGCTGCCGACCACGTGGTGAAGAACGTGAGGGAGGTCGCGGGAATCGTCGGGAGACTCCGCGATTTGCGCGGGCCGTGCCGGGAGATTGGGTGATGCATGAAAAGAAATATGCACCCCGCGCCACATTCTCTAGTAAGAGGACTGTAAATGAAGCCCCTGATCACCGTGAAAGATCTTCGCATGGACTTCGACGGGAAGAAAGTCCTGAAGAATATCTCTTTTGAGATCTATGAAGGTGAGGTCCTGGGGATCATCGGGCGCAGCGGGGCAGGAAAGACCGTACTCATGCACCTTCTCAGGGGCGTGGAGCAACCACCCACCTCGGGGCATATCATCTACCATGTCGCCGTCTGCGACTCCTGCCCGTACATCGGGGTAGGGAGCATGGCAGGCGAGGCGTGTCCCACGTGCGGCGGGGTGCTCTCGGCACGGGACATCGACCTCTGGAACGAGGAGGACGAGGGGCTCCGTCGCCGGCTGATGCGGAGGACGGCGATCATGTTCCAGAGGACGTTTGCCCTGTACGGCAACGACAGGGTGATCGAGAACGTGCTCCACGCCCTCGACGACATCGACTATCCCCAGGACAAGGCGATCAACAGGGCAGCCGACCTCCTCGACCAGGTGAGGCTCTCGCACAGGATGATGCACATCGCCCGCGACCTCTCCGGCGGGGAGAAGCAGCGGGTCGTGCTCGCGAGGCAACTTGCAAAGGAGCCGTTCCTCCTCTTCGCGGACGAACCGACGGGGACCCTCGATCCCGAGACCGCCGACCTCGTCCACCGGATGCTGATCGAGGCGTGCGAGAGGAACCACATGGGAATGGTCGTCACGTCCCACTTCTCCCAGGTGATAAAGTCGGTCGCGGACAGGGCCATGCTCCTCGTGGACGGGTCCATCGCGATGCTCGGCTCGCCCGAGGAGGTCATCTCGAGGTTCATGGCGGACCTCTCCGACACGGAGACCTACCACGTCCCGGAGTTCGGCAAGGAGATCCTGATCGCGCGGGACGTGTACAAGCGCTACATCTCGGTCGACAGGGGGGTCGTGCGGGCGGTCAACGGTGTCTCGTTCGACGTCCGCGAGAAGGAGATATTCGGGATTATCGGCAAGAGCGGTGCGGGGAAGACGACGCTCTCGCGCATCATGGCGGGCGTCATCGAGCCCACGGCAGGGGAGATGATCATCAGGATCGGGGACGACGCCGTGGACATGACGAAGCCCGGCATCGAGAACAGGGGGAGGGCGAAGGGGTACATCGGGCTCCTCCACCAGGAATACGACCTCTACCCCCACAGGACCGTGCTCGACAACCTCACGGACGCGATCGGCCTCGAGTTCCCCAAGGAGCTCGCGATGAGGAAGGCCATCCTCACGCTCCGGATGGCAGGGTTCTCCGAGGAGAAGAGCAGGGAGATCCTCGACAGGTACCCGGGGCAGCTCTCCGAGGGGGAGCGCCACAGGGTCGCCCTCGCCCAGGTCCTCATCCGCGAGCCCCGCATGGTCATCCTCGACGAGCCGACGGGGACCATGGACCCCCTCACCAAGGTGGACGTGAAGCACTCGATCCTGCACGCGAGGGACGAGATGGAGGAGACGTTCATCGTGGTCTCCCACGACATCGACTTCGTGAGGGACATCTGCGACCGGCTCGCCCTCATGAGGGGGGGCAAGATCGTCGCCATCGGGAAGACCGCGGACGTCCTCTCGACCCTCACCGCGGAAGAACGGGAGGTCATGGGCCGGGCCGCGCCTGCGTGAGGGGCTGAGGACCGGATGATTACCCTCCTCGTCGACGGGGAGAGACGCCTCGCGAACGAAGGGGCGACGCTGCGAGACGTCCTCCCCGGGTGGGACTGGTCCTGTTCCGTCGGGGTGATCCGGGCAGGTGCGCGGGAATCGACCGAGACCGGGAGCATGAGGCTGGTCACCTCGGCAGGCGAGGTCGTCGTCGAGCTCCTGCCGGAGGGGCGCGCGCTCCTGCAGTCCCCCGATCTCCAGCTCCCGCTCCCGCTCCACTGGTCCGACAGGTACGCCGCGGCATTCGGCCCGTTCCCCTCCCGCTTCGTGCCCGCCCGGAAACCCCACCTCTACGAGCGCGGCGACCTCGTCCTCGGGTGCGGTGGCTACGACGCCGGCCGTTCCTACCTCGTCTTCTCCCGGCTCCGCCACGCCGCGGACCACGGGGCTGCCGCCGGCGGGGGGGTGATAGGGAGGGTCGTGTACGGGAGGGGGCTCATCGACAGGTGGACCTCCGGCGACCGGATCGAGCAGGTCGTCCCCGTCCTCAACTGGGCCGACACGAGCAGGTCTTTCTCGACGAACGACGGCTCCCTCCCCCTCGAGGACGGGATGGAGATCGTGACCCACGTCCGGGTCACGGCACACGGTTACGCGGGGGGGCGGGTCCACGCCACGGATGCCGCCGAGTCGGTGGAACACGTGCTCCTCGCCCTCGCGGGAAACAGGTTCGTCGTCGGGAGGGCGTCGAGCACCTACATAGAGGACGAGAGGATGGCGGGGACGCCCGTGCCGTTCGAGGTGAGGGCGCCCCGGCGCGAGGGGCACCTGATGGTCCGCACGAGGGGGAGGTCGTCCGGGGCACTCTACATCTACACGCGGGACGTCCCCGCGTCGGCTTCCCACACGCTCGCCGGCCAGGTCACCCACGGGATCGAGCTCGCGCGCCTCGCCCGCGCCGGGGAGACGATCCGGATCGAGGTCGAACCACCGCGCTTCGACCTCGTGGGTCTCTTCCTCTCCGAGGCAGAGGGGGTTGCTGCTTTCAGGGGGGTCGCTGTCACCGCCCGGGGAGAGGGCAAGGACCTCGTCGTGGTGGACCAGCAGCCCGCGACCACCCTCGAGGCACTCGCGGCGGGTTCCGTCACGCTCGAGGCTGTCCCCCTGGAGAAGATAATCGACATCGCCCTCGACGACGCCCACGCGCCGGAATCCTGCGCGGTCTTCCGGAAGCTCACGGGCCTTGACAGGCATAGGGTGGGCAGGATCCCCTTCTTCTTCCAGTTCGAGGATGTCTACCTCTTCAGGCCGCGTATTCCCCCCGGGACGCACATCATCCCCGAGAACCTCCCGGTCGACCGCGTGCTCCCCGGCACGCTCGCCATCACGAACGACTCGCGGAAGGGGGCGGGTCTCGTGGGCGTGAGGACCTCGGAGAACAGGGAGTTTGGTCCCACGTCCGAACCCTTCGAGGCAACGAACCTCATCGGGCGGGTCCTCGACCTTGGGAAGCTTTCCGCACTGAAGGAGAACGAGATCGCATTCATCAGGGAAGTGAGACCATGAAGGTGTATTCCCCCCGCTATACCGGCACCGTGACAAAGTACATCTTTGTCGAAACCCCCGAGATGACACCATCGGACCTTGCCATCCGGGCGTACGAGATCTCCCGGGGGGTGATGATCAAGGAGACGTGCTTCGGCCTCCAGGTGACCGGCAAGGAGGAGGATGTCGACCGCCTCGTCGCCGCTCTCCGGGCGATAGACCCCCTCCACATCTTCGTGAAGGACAGGGGTTTTCCCCCGGGGGACCCGCGCAGGTGCAGGGCGAACCTCGGCGGTGCCCGCCCCGGCTTCTTTGGCCACGAGTTCGAGCTGGGCCTCCTCCGGTTCATCTCGAGGGGGCTTGCCGCGCTCCCTTCCCGGGATCCCGGAGCGGTCCCCCGCCCGCCGGTTCCCCGGCGCGGCGAGAAGCTGGGTGCGTCACGCCTGAAGGAGATCATCGAGTCGTGGGGGTCCTGAAACGATGGCACGCGTCTTCATCTATCCCACGACGAGCCTCATCCTCTCCGACCTCGTCGCGAGGTTCGGCCACACCCCCCTCTCCGCCGCGATGCAGGTGCGGGAGATTGTCCAGACGCCCGGGCTCGAGTCGCCCCCCCTCCAGATCACGCCCGAGGACCCGAAAAAAGGCCTCCGGTGGGCCGCGGTCGAGGTCCCGTCCGGTGTCCGGGGGCGGATGGCAATCTACGGGCCGCTCCTCGAGAAAGCCGAGGCTGCCATCATCGTGAACAACGCGGACTTCTCGTTCGGCTGCATGGGGTGCGCGAGGACGAACGAGCTCCTCGCCTTCCTCATCCGGCGGAAGGGGATCCCGGTCCTCGACCTCGAGTACCCCTCCTCCGAGGAGGAGGGCATCGAGTTCGTGGCCGCGATCAAGAGGTTCCTCGACTCCCTGCCCGGGGGTGCGGGATGACGCGCGTCCGGATCGCCCAGCTCTCCTGCGGCCCCGAGTACAGCGGGGTTCAGAAGGAGATCGCGGATGCAGCAGCGGCCGTAGACGCAGAGGTCTTCTTCCCCGACATCAAGCTTTCCGATATAAGGAAATCGTTTGACGAGTTCGGCCTCATCGTGAGGAGCCCCGACCTCAAGCTCGCCATCGCGCGTGCCGTTGCGCTCGTCGAGGGGAAGGTGGAGGCAGACGCGGTCTTCATCGCGACCTGTTTCCGGTGCGCCGAGGCCGCGATCGTGCGCAACGAGCTCCGGCGGTACATCCACGAGAACTCGGACCTGCCCGTGGTGAGCTACTCCTTCACCGAGAGGACGACCGCCGGCACCCTCCTCACGCGGATGGAGGCGCTCACGACGATCGCTCGCAGGAGGGCACTCCTCGCCCGTGAGGTGCAGGAGGGCCTCACGATGGGCGTCGACTCGGGATCGAGCACCACGAAGGCCGTCGTGATGCGGGACAACAAGATCATCGGGACGGGGTGGGTCCCGACGACCGGCGTGATCAAGAGCGCAGAGGCGGCAGTCGAGGAGGCGCTCTCCACAGCGGGCGTCTCGCGGGACGAGATCCAGGCGGTCGGGACGACGGGGTACGGCAGGTTCCTCGTGGGCGAGCACCTCAAGGCCGATCTTATCCAGGAGGAACTCACGGTGAACTCCAAGGGCGCCGTCTTCCTCGCGGACTGCCAGCACGGTCCCTCGACCGTGATCGACATAGGGGGGATGGACAACAAGGCGATCAGCGTCCAGGACGGGATCCCGGGGACGTTCACGATGGGGGGTATCTGCGCGGGCGCGAGCGGCAGGTTCCTCGAGATGACGGCAAAAAGGCTCGGGGTGGACATCACGGAACTCGGTCCCCTCGCGATGAGGGGACTCTCCCGGAACGTCCCGATGAACAGCTACTGCATCGTCTTCGGGACGCAGAGCCTCGTCAACGCGCTCGCCGCGGGGAGCTCGCCCGAAGATGTCGCGGCCGCCGCCTGCCACAGCGTGGCCGAGCAGGTCTTCGAGCAGCAGCTGCAGGAAGTCGACATCAAGGAACCCGTCATCATGGTGGGCGGGACGTCGCTCATCCAGGGACTCGTCCGCGCCATGGGCGACCTCCTCCAGGTACCGATCACCGTCCCCCCGCACTCCCAGTACATCGGTGCCGTGGGCTCTGCCCTCCTCGCCTCGGGCTTCATCCGGAGGGAGTGATGGAGGCAGTCGAGTACTTCGAGGTGGAATGCCCCGAGCCCGCGGGGAGGGAGTACTACAGGAAGATCGCCGAGGTCGTCCTCCTCGACCACAACCTCCTGCGGGTCATCCACAAGCTCCACATCCTCATCGACCCGAGGGTCCCGATATTCATCGCGGCCGGCACCACGAGGAAACTCCCCGGCGTCGTGCGGGTGAGGGACTTCTCCGACGTGAGCGTGAAGGACGCGGACGTGACCATCTCGATCGCGGACGAGACGTACCTCGCGCCGCTCCTCCGCGTCCTCTGGGAGAAGTTCGGGAAGGACCGCGTGGACCAGCCCGACAGGTTCACGGTCGTCGTCACCCGCGGGGAGGGCGGGGAGGAGGCCGCGATCCCCGAGCTCGAGGTCTATGACCCGAGCGAGTCCATCTACAAGGACCTCATCTACGCCCTGCAGGTCATCCAGCCCGAGGGCTTCAAGGTGCGGAGGCATTACTACGGGAGGAACAGGTTCTCCCTCGTCGCGAGCGAGGACACGCTCCCCGAGGACATCGAGCGGACCGTTGCGGAGAAGTTCGCGCTGATGGGGGTGGAGGAGTGACGCACGTCCCCGTGACCTACAAGGGCGGCATTTACAGGCACGACGAGATCGTCGACCTGATCGAGGACCTCGGCGGGTACATCATCCAGAAACACGTCATCGCGCAGGAGGTCGTCCTCCAGGCCCTCGTCCCCCGCGAGGACATCGACCTCATCAGGAGGATAGGAAAGCCCCTCACCGGCGAGGTCACCCCCTCGCCCCTCGTGGGCACCGAGATCGCGGTCGTCTCCCCCTCGCTCGAGATCCACCACCTCCCCCACGCCTCCTGCGACGTCGCCGAGTACATCCGCCGGTTCGGGGCGAAGACCAACATGGTGGGGCTCGCGAGGGGGTTTGGCAAGAGGATCGCGCAGCTGAACGACGAGGAGAGGGACATCATCAACGAGCACGACCTCGCCGTCTACCTCCTCGGCGACTTCGAGGCCTGCATCGAGAGGAAGTTCCCGGTCCTCCGGAGGGGCATCGACGTCCCGATCGTCCTCTGCGGCGGCCCCCCCACGGAGGCACTCCGGAGAATAGTCGACCCCCCCGTCGAGGGGTACGTGGGGGGCATCGGGCGGTTCATGCACAGGACAAAGGAATCTGCGGAGATAGAGAAGCTCGAGGAGGTCGTCGCGGAGGTCACGCGCGTCCTCGACCGCCGGCGCGACGAGCTCGCGCGGGACCCGCTCTCGATCTCGCCCGCGCGCCTGATGGATATCATCGCGGAGAACGTGGAGGAGATCCATTCCGTCCTCTCACCTACCCCCCTCACCGTCCAGATGAGGGGGCTCCGGGTGAAGCTCCCCTACGACACGTTCGCACCGGTCATCCGGGGGATCGAGGTCGACTCGGGGGTCACTGTCGGAGACATCGCCGTGGTATCTCCCTCCCGCATGAGGGACTACATCCTCGTGCGCGTGAAACCGTTCTCCGAGACGAACCTCGTGCTCTGATCCCCGCCGGCCTGTGCCACCCTTCTCACGCAGTGAATATCTCCGCGAGCTCGTAGTGGTGGTAGTCCCTCGCGGGGAACGGCTGCGTCGCGAACTTCCACGTCTTCTGGGGGGCAAGGGAGTTCACGCTCGCGTAGGTGTTCCCGACGAGCTGGCCGTTCGCGTTGTAGAGGTTGAACTGGACGGTGATATGTCCGATCGTGGCCGGCTCGTCGTTCTTTATCTTCCCCGCGAGGATCTTCTCCCCGTCCCCGACCGTCTCCTCCCGCACCTCGATGATCGAGATCCGGGTGCGTGGTGATGGGCGGGTGAGGACGTACCCGTAAGGTGTCGCCACGAGGTGACGGGGAGCCTCTTCCCCGGCCCCGTAACCGGTCTCCACGAGGGGGACGGTTCGCCCGGAATCGGCCTGCGGGGGAGTCGTCGGCGCGGGCGACGGGATGCCGGGCGGCGGGGGCTCGGGAACGAGGTCCCTTGCCGATATGCACCCCGAAAGAGCGGCGGCCGCGAAAAGGATGAGCACGGTCACCGCGAGCGTTCCCATCCCCGGCGTCCCGGTGCGATTTCCCATGGAATATCTCCTCACCATGGATCTGGCTGGGGGATATATATAAACTCGGCCGCATTGCGGGGGGACCCCCGCGGGTCCCCGGGAGCGGGACGCGCACCCTTAAAGTAGGGCCCGGGCGGATATGTATCCCGGGCGAGCCATGACACGCGATGACCTTTTCGTATTCGAGCAGACACTGAAGGAGATCGTCTCGCGGGGCGGGGAAGAGACGGCACGCGAGTGGATGGAGAACATCGAGGCGGAGTACGGCCACGCCCCCCTCATATTCAAGCGGATGGCCGAGAGGCCCGAGGTCCTCATCTCGCACCTCCTCTACAAGGGAGCCGTGACGCGGACGAGCTCGCTCGACCCGAAATACGTCGAGCTGATCAGCATGGCCGTCGGCGCGGCGCTGCGGTGCCGGCACTGCACGAGCTACCACATGCAGGCAGCCGCGAAGAAGGGTGCGACGCGCGAGGAGATCCTCGAGGTCATCCTCCTCGCGGGGCTCATCTCGAACTCTTCCGTCCTCGCGAACGCGTACAGGATCTTCGACGAGAAGATGGCGGGATGCCTCCCGTGCCACTCGGAGGGGATCGAGGAGCGCGGTCGCTAGGCTCCCGCGCCAAAAACCTCTCTTTCCCGTTCCCGGCCACGAGGCACTTCTCGCTTTGCCCTACGAGGTCTCCCCTCCCGGCCGCGAGGAGGGCCTCCCGGACGAGCGCCCTGTTCCTTGGGTCCCAGTACTGGAGGAGGGCCCTCTGGATCCTCTTCTCCCTCCCGCGGGGAACGTGGACAGGCTCCATCGTGAACGGGTCGAGACCCGTGTGGTACATGCACGTGGAGACCGTCATCGGCGTCGGTGTGAAGTCCTGGACCTGCTCGACCCGGATGCGGTGGTCCCGCGCGAACTCCGCGAGGGCGATCATGTCGGCGACGGTGCAGCCGGGGTGTCCCGACATGAAGTAGGGGAGGATGTAGCTCTTCTTCCCCTTCCCCTCCTGCAGTCTCCCGAATTCCCCGCAGAACTCGAGGAACACGCCGATGCCGGGCTTCCCCATGAGGGAGAGCACGCGCGGCGAGACGTGCTCGGGGGCCACCTTGAGATGCCCCGGGACGTGGTACTCGCAGAGGTCCCGGAGGATGGAGTACCCGTCCGCGGCGAGGAGGTCGTGGCGGACCCCGGAGCTCACGAGGACCTTCCTCACCCCGGGGACCGCCGAGAGCCGGGAGAGGAGTTGCCGGAACGGCGCGTGCGAGGTGTGCAGGCGCGGGCAGGCGGGCGTGCACCTCCTCTCCGCGCAGGTCCCTTCTTTCTCCCACCTGTCGCACCTCATCCCGTACATGTTCGCGGTCGGTCCGCCCACGTCGGAGATCACCCCTGAGAAACCGCGGAGAGAGGCGAGGCGGCTTGCTTCCCGGACGAGCGACTCGATGCTCCTGCTCTGGATGATCCGCCCCTGGTGGTGCGCGATCGCGCAGAACGAGCAGCCGCCGAAGCATCCCCGGTGGCTGACGAGCGAGAAACGGACAGGCTCGAGCGCGGGGATGGGGAGGTCGTAGGAGGGGTGGGCCTCCCTCGCGAACGGGAGCTCGTAGATCGCGTCGAGGGCCTGCGGGGAGAGCGGCTTTGCGGGGGGATTCTGGACGATCACGCACTTAGGGTGCCTCTGGGCGACGGGCCTCCCGCGGAACGGGTCCTGTTCCCCGTAGTGGACGGCAAACGCGCGCGCGTACTCGCGGGGATCCTCCGCGACGACGGTGTACGGGGGGATCTCCACGAGGCCGGGATACCTCTCCTCCTCGAATTCCGCGGGGGAGACTTTCTCGACCGTCCCGGGAATCGGGCGGCCATCGCCGGGGAGGAGCCCTGCGGAGATCCTCCTTGCGATCTCCACGACCTGCGCCTCCCCCATCCCGAAGACGAGGATGTCTGCGGGCGCGTCCGCGAGCACCGACTGGCGGACCCTGTCCGACCAGTAGTCGTAGTGGGCAAACCGCCGCAGCGACGCTTCTATCCCCCCGAGGACGACCGGGACCTCCGGGAAGAGCGCGTGGAGCTTGTCCGCGTACACGAGTGCCGCACGGTCTGGCCGCGACGGTCTCCCCCCGGGGGAATACACGTCCGTCGAGCGCCTCTTCTTCGCCGGGGTGTAGTTGTTCACCATGGAATCGCAGGCGCCGGGCGCGACCGCGAAGAAGAGGCGGGGGGTACCGAGGGCGAGGAAGTCCGTGCTCCCCCGCCAGTCCGGCTGGGGGATGATCCCCACGGAGAACCCCGCGTCCCAGAGGACGCGGCCGATGACCGCCGCGGGGAAGGAGGGGTGGTCGACGTAGGCATCGCCGCTCACGATGACGACGTCGAACTCGTCGATGCCGAGTCTTCTTGCCTCCTCCATGCTGACGGGGAGGAAACGCGGCTGTTTCTTCCTCACCCTATCACCCGGGCCCTCCCGGGACGTGGCGGGGGAGGGAGAGCCCGGTGAGGGGATCGGGGACCCTTTCCGTCTCGATCCCCGCGACCTCGAGTATCACCGCCTCGACGACGACGTACACCTCGGCCGCGTCCCTCACGCACCCTGTCACCGCGCGCGTGCCCCGCCCGGCCCCCGCGTGGAGGTGGACGCGGGGTCTCCCCCCTTCCCACGAGATGGTCCCAAAGCCGACGATCTCCCAGCCGTCTCCGATCTCCTCGCGGTGGGGGACCGGCGGGAGGACCGGTTCCTCGGGCCCGGTCACGAGGCGGGCAGAACGGACTGCACCGAGGACGTGGACGAGGCCGCTGCGGATCTCCTTCTCTGCGATGCACGCTTCCAGCGCCGCGAGCAGGTCCTCGCCGTGGTCGACGCGGAGGAGGAAGACGCGCCCGACCCGGCCCTCAGCGATCTGCACGCGAATCCCTCCCGCGGCAGGTGGGGGGCACGGTCACCTCCCCCCCACGCCCCCGCCGCCGAAACCTCCTCCCCCGCCGAACGACCCGCCGCCGAAACCGCCGGCGCCCCCACCCCTCGAAGGAGGAGAGAACGCGAGCACGGGGACGAACGCCGCGGATAGGCCGCTCGCGAGCGGGACGCCTGCCTCGGGGAGAGGGACGTGCAGTTCCCTCATGGCCCGCTCGACCCTGTCCCCGACGCCGAGCGCGGTGCCGTACACGAGCCACTCCCCCCACATGGAGAGGTCCGCGGGGGCGTACTGCCTGATGAGGGCAAGGTCGGAGAGGAACCGCGCGAATGCATCCCACTCGAGCTTCTCCCTGTACCTGTCGTCCTTCCAGTGTCCAAAGAGGGTGGAGGGGAACGCGAGTGCGATCCCCGCCTGCACGACCGAGGCCCCGAAGAGGACCGCGGCCGGGACGAGGAGGTGGGCGAGGACGGGCACGGCGACGAGGACAACGACCGAGACCGCGCAGAGCGCGATCGCGACGAGGAGGAGGGGGATGACGTGGTCCCTCCCGTCGACGACGTACGCCGCGATGAGGCGGGGGTCGGTCTTCCGCGTCACCATCGTGAGGTCGCGCTGGTACTTGAGGAGGAGCTTCTCGACCGATGGGTCCCTCGTCGCCCTCCCCGCAAGCTCCCGCACGAATTCCGTGTCCACCTTCCCACCCACCCCGACCTCCTTGAGGAACGAGAGAACCTTCTGCTCGTACTCGTCGGCACCGGCCTTCGAGTGCACCGAGATCTCGATGTCCTTCCCGCCCGGTTTCTCCTTTACCGTGATGAACCCTCTCCTGTGGAGGTCGAGGAGTGTCGCGTAGAACCCGTCCTGGTCGAACGTCATGGGGTCCCCCTTGAAGAGGAGGTTGACTGCCCACGGTTTCATCCCCGGGTTCGGCGTGAAGCTCAGGTACTCCGGGACAGTGAACTCTCTCTCCCTCCCGTACCGGGCGTAGAGGAGGACGAGGACGACCGGCATCGCGACGACCGAAAGTACGCTCAGCGCGCGCAGCGTGGTTGCCGCGAGGAGGGGAATGATATCATAGGCAGGGTTTGCTGCCCGGATCTTCCCCGCGACGTCGTCCACAGGCACGGGAAAGCCGGGGATCCCGCCCATCTCCCCCGCCGGGAAGAGGACCTCTATCCCGAGGACCTCGTCGCCCGCGACGCTCCCCGCGACGACGACTGCCCCGCCATCCCGGGAGACGGACAGCCCCGGCGGGTGGGGGAAGACCTCGCGCGCGTACCGGGCGGGGACCCGGACCTCGACGTTGCGGAACGGGACGTGGCGGTCGACGAGGCGGAGGTTCAGGTGGGCATCGCGCGCGTCATGCTCCACGGGCGGGCTGAGGACGTACCGGTAAGTGACGGTGTAGGTCCCCCGCGGGAAGTAGGAAGGGTTGTAGATCCCCACCTCGTTCCGTTCTGCCCTCTCCCCGACGAACATCGCGTGGGCAGGGTTCCCGGAGCCGTGGAGGGTTACCTCCCCGAGCCTGTCCTTCACGTACCCCACGGTCCCGGCGGGGACGTCCATCCCGGTGAGCCTCACGTGCGGCACATCGAGAGGCGCGGTGGAGAGGGGGGCGTCCCAGTAACGGTAGAGCATCCGGTACTTCCCGCCCGCCTTCACCTCGTACGAGAAGACCTCGACGAAGGTTCCGTCCTCGTGGAGTGTCGCCCGGTA
Organism: Methanolinea sp.; assembly: GCA_030055515.1. NCBI lineage: Archaea > Methanobacteriati > Methanobacteriota > Methanomicrobia > Methanomicrobiales > Methanoregulaceae > Methanolinea > Methanolinea sp. Next base: position 85,858 of record JASFYI010000002.1, read on the forward strand.
ATCCGCGACCACGAGGTCCCCCTCGAGGAGGGCCGGGACGAGGAGCGAGATCCCGATTGCCACGCCGCCCACGACGGCTGCGATGGCCACGAGGAGGGCGAGGTCCCTCTTCTCGCTGTCGAGCACCATTGGTCGGGTCGGCTAGAACGCGATCCTCGGGGGGGTCTGGATCGCTTCCTCGAACTCGAGGTACTCGAGTTTCTGCAGGCCGAGGATGCGGGCGACGATGTTTGACGGGATGACGTCGCGGAGGGTGTTGTACTGCTGGGAGATGTTGTTGTAGGTGTACCTCTGCCGCGCGATTTCGTCCTCGACGCCCCTCACGGCCTCCATCAGGTTCATGACCGTGCTGTTCGTCTTGAGGTCGGGGTAGTTCTCGGCCACGGCAAAGAGCCTCCCGAGGAGCGACCGGGACTCCCTCTCGATCTGGTTGAGGTCTCCCGGCCCGGCCGTGCCGACGCTCGCCCGCATCGCCGTGACCTTCTCGAATGTCTCCCGCTCGAACGCCGCGTAGCTCTTAACCGCGCCGAGGAGCTGCTCGATCATGTCGAGACGTTTCTTCATCGCGACGCGTATCTGGCCGAGCGTGGCCTCCGAGGCGTTCTTCAGGGAGAAGAACCTGTTGTAGATCCCGACGAAGTAGAGGATGATTCCCACCACGACGAGGATTGCGACGAGCGCGATGATCCATGGGATGAGAGCGCCGAGTAGCATACCACACCTTTCGCCCCGCCGCATCATTAACCTCCCCTCCGGGGCGGCCGCAGGGCGAGGGGAATCGAGAATGGCGCCCGGGAGGAGAATGGGGGACGCGCCCCCGGTCACTCCGGGACGATCCTCCCCACCACGCGGAGCTTGCCCCCCTCGAGGTAGTGGATGAGGACCGGGGACCCGGGGGGGTAGACGAGGTCCCTTTCCGACCGGAACGTCACCTCGGGTCTCCTCCAGTCCCCGCTGTTGTTCACGTACGCGACCCTCGCGGGGACGAACTGCATCCAGTGGCCGAGGTGGACGACCATCTGCTCCCTCAGCGGGGCGGGCCAGTAGCGGACGAGTTCTGCCCTCCCGTGGTGGATCCCCGAGACCACGAGGGAGGGATCGTTCGAGAGGACGTCGCCGCGGTCGATTCCGTCCGCCTCGATGCCCTTGAGGGCGAGTCCGACCCTGTCCCCCGCGGACGCGGAAGGCACGTCGTCGTCGTGCTTCTGGATGGAGCGGACGTGCGCGGCCCTGTTTGCCGGGAGCACCCGGAGCTCGTCGTGGACCCTGACAGTACCCCTCGCGACGGTGCCGAGCACGACGGTTCCCACCCCTTTCACGGGGAAGCAGTGGTCGACCGGGACCGCCCCGTGCTTCCCTTCCCCGCCGGGGGCCCCCCTCGCGCCCGCGATCTCGAGGAAGGTCTCCCGGAGGAGGTTGTGGTCGTCGGGCTGGAGCGCGTAGTTCCCGACCACCGTGTCCCTGACGAGGGGGACGACCTGGTCCGGCGAGAGGTAATTCCGCAGGACGAGGACCCCCTCGCGCACGCCCGCGGCATGGAGCATGAGGACGCACTCCCCGAACGCGGGGGTGATCTCGTCGACGACGAGCAGGGCCATGTCCGCCATCGAGACAGCGTAGAAGAGCGACGAGATCCTCTCCGGGTACCTGCTCGGCTCGACGTAGGTGACCGTTGTCTGGTCGCGCTTCTGGTTGTAGAAGGTGATGTCGGATACCGTGCCCTTCTTCCCGAGGTGACCGGCGTACCCGGCAGGACCGATGACCGCGACGGTGAGGTTCGGCATGTGCGATACACTATGGAGGGGGAGACGACATCATGGTTTTTCCGCCGCGGGCACCGTGTTCTTCCCTGGGGAGCGCGGGGGAGGGGGGGAGAGGTACCCCTCGATGGTTCTCCTCTTCAGGAAGAGGGCGAGCAAGGCGAGGAGACCGGCGAGCGTGCACGCTTGAGCGACCCTGTAATCGAGGGGTTCAAACGTGAATTCGACCCTGTCCGTCTCCTCCCCGAGTGTGCCCGAGACCATGTTCCCGGCCGGTTCCGCGTCCCTGCCGTTGACCTTCCACCCGGGGTAGTAAGCGGTCTTCAGGACGGCAATGTCGCCTTTATTGAAATGCCCCCTCAGCACCACCCTGTCGGGCGCAAATTCGTCGATGCACCCCTCGACGAGAACCCCGCCCCTCAGCACGAAGGCGTTCGGCAGGACATGCTCCATCCTGTAGAGGGGGACGCCTGCGACGACCATGGGGGTTCCCGGAAGCTGGACCGGGGAGCCCTCGAGCGCCGCCGTGTCGACGACCCAGTCCACCGTCGCGTAGGTGACGTTCCCTACCCGGTAACTCACTCCCGGTGTCCCCTCCAGAAAGTACGCGTAGTAAGCCCGGACGGGGTGGAGGCCATTCTGTACGTACCAGTAGGTGAAATCGATGTGCTGGAACGGCCAGCCCGTGTCGAGGACCCAGACCTGCCCCTGTCTCTCCGACATCTCCGCGATCGCCGACGCAACTGTCTTTCCCGGGCTCTCCCCGAGCCGCGGGTCAGAGTCTGCGAGGAAGCCCGTGCAGCCCCAGAGGGTCACGAAAAACCCGGCGAGGAGGATGACGCAGAGGGGACTTTTCGCGAAGGCCCTGAACCCCTCGCGGTCGGCACCGTACATTACGAGGACGAAAACTCCCGCCATCACGAGGATCTTCGCGACGTTCAGGGGCTGGAGGACCGGGAAATTCTCCACGAGGACCACTGCCTCGATGAGGAGGGCGGAAGCGAGAAAGAGGATAAGGTTCCTCTGCGTTGCCCTACCCGAATAGAGCAGCGCGAGGAATCCCCCCACGAGGACGAGCGAGAGGATCGCCTCGGCAGGCGGGACCGTCTGGAATGGCAGTTCGAGCAGCTTCACGAGGAGGACTGTGGCAACCCCAAAGAGAACCCTCTTCTTGGCCGCGATGTCGGGAACGATCGCCCCGGACTGCCGGAAGGATGCACTCGCCTTCAGGAATCCTTCCACCGCGAGGAGGATGACGATGGGGACTACCGCGGCGAATATCCTCCCGGGGCAACGGAGGGACGCAAGGCCGGGGAGGAAGTGGATGAAGGAGAGGAGCGTGTTTCCCCCGTCTGCCCACAAGAAGGCGAGCACGATCGCGAAGAAACCGGGGACCGCGAGCGAACGGCGCCCGAGTACGAGCCCGAGAAGCGCGAAAATGCACAGGACCGCCCCGACGAGGACGATGCTCTCGTGCAGGCCGTAACGGGAATTGATCGTCGTTCCGAAGATGAAGGAACTCAGGTTCCGCTCGAGGAGACCGCCGCCCGAGAGGGGGTCGATCGGGTCGATCCTCACGATGGAGCCTGACACGAGGAGGGAGGGGATCCACTTAATCGCCGATAAAAGCCCGGCGAGCGCGATTCCCGCAAAGATGCAGAAAGATGCCTTCCTGTCGACCGTCTTTTCCCACAGGCCAAACAGGAAGAAGATTCCAAGGACCATCGCCGCGAAGATGACGTAGTACGTCGTCCCCGTGAAGACCAACAGCGTGGCGACAACAGCGAAACACGCGATATTTTTTATTTTGAGGTCCCGGAACAACGCCATTTTGAGAGAACAGGAGTAGAGGAGGGGCAGCCACGCGAGGGCAAAGAGGATGACTGTCTGGCCGAGCCTCGCGAGGACCGCCCCGGAGAACGCGTAGGAGAGGGAGAAGACGAGGAGTACCCTCTCGTCCCGGGTGACGAGGGTCCCGAGGGAGCGGAAAGAGAAGAACGCGATGACGACGTGGAGGAGGAGGACGAAGTTCATCACCGTGATGTCGCGGGTGACGAGGAAAAAGGGGAAAGAGAGCGGGTAGTAGAGATCGAGGATGGGCCCCGCGTAGTCGGGGAACCCCGTGATCCACATGTTGTTCCACAGGGCGCCGGGGTTTGCAGCGTGGAAATGGTAGGGCATGGAAAGCTGGAGGATGTCGTGGAACTGCGCGATGAAAGCCCTGCTCAGCACGAAGACCTGAGGGAAAAGGATGAATGCGAAGATGACGGGGATGACCAAATAAGGGAATTTCTCTAAATGGAGAGATCCGGGTCTATAAAATTTCAAGTCCATACCGGAGTCTTCACGCCGGTCACCGAGATAAGAATTCCCTTTTCGCCGGGCGATACGGGGATTTCGCGTGCGAGGTGTAAATGTCCATCGCAGAACCATTTCCGTACCCGCCTCTCTTCGGCGTGGACGGAAAAACACCTCGTTTCTCCCCCGGGAGGTATTCGTCGTTGGTATCCGGACTATATACCTGGGTCGGTGAGGAACCAATATATGTGGTACAAATCGGATAATAATATGGAATAGAGACGGTTTTTCTCATGGGAAGCGACCGCGCAGGAAAGATTATCCATTTTGTCCAGATTGGCCTTGCCATCGCGATCATTCTCGCGATCTTCTCGTTTATCTCTGCGTCTGAATTCCTCGCAATTATCGCCTCGATAGACCTCCGGTTCTTCCTCCTCGCGCTCGCCTGCTACTTCTGCAACAATCTCCTCATGGCCCTCAGGCTCAAGCGGCTCCTCGCGCACCAGGGGAGAAAAATCAGGTTTAAATTCGCGTTCTGGGCCCACATGGCAGGAATGGCCCTCTCTGATTTCACTCCCCTACGGAGTGGCTACCTCTATACTGCCGTGGTACTTGACAAGAGAGGAGTCCCCCTCGAGACAGGCACGGCAACGATCACGTCGACGTACATCTACGATCTCCTCTTCAAAATCTCGATCGCGCTCCTCGGACTATGGTACCTCTACGCGACCCTCATCTCCCCCGGACTGTTCGCGGTCACCGTGGTGTTTGTCACGTCCATCGCCGTGATCCTCGCCTTTTACTTCCTCGCGCTCTATCCCCCGCGAATGGTGCGCCATTTCGCCGAGAAGTGGCGGTTGGGTTCCAAATTGCTCGCGATAGGCGAGGAAGGCCGCAAAATCCAACAATTCGTTCCCTTCATCCTCTGCATCGCCCTGCTCGGCTGGCTCCTCCGCGGCCTGCAGTGGTTCTTCGTGGGCATGTCGCTCCACGTGGTATTCCGGGCCCCCTACGACGCATTCTTCCTCTCGCCGCTGCTCACACTCTTTTCCCTCGTCCCGCTCACTCCCGCAGGACTCGGCATCCAGGAAACAGCGATCATCACGTTCTTCTCTCTCATCGGGATACCGATTGCACTCTCGGCGACGTTCGCACTGGTGGTCCGGGGAGGCGAGATCCTCGTTGATGCGTGCGGGATTAAGGGATTTTTTGTCCGGTCACAGGATGAATCGGCATTGAAAGCCCATTACCAGGCATTCCCGGGCGATATTGACGAGAAGGCATACAATTCCAACCTCCTCGTCCAGCGTTATTTTCAACGCAGGAAGACCGAGATGATAGAAAAATCCCTCGATTCCCGTGGCGGGGTCCTCCTCGACCTCGGCTGTGGCAGCGGAGTCCAGATTGCCGCGGTGCGGAGAGAGTACAAGGGGGAGGTAATCGGAATCGACTTGAACAGGAATGCCTTGCTCTACGCGCGGGGGAAAAACATCCCGGGGGCATCCTTCATCCTCGCGAATGTCCACCATCTCCCAATCCGCGAGGGCTCCGTGAACCAGGTCATCTGCTCGGAGCTAATCGAGCACCTCCCGAGACCTGAAGCAGTCATAGGAGAGATCCGCAGGGTCCTCGTCCCCGGTGGGGAAGTCGTGATCACGACACCGAACGAGCGCTCGATCTGGGGTCTTTACGAGCTCTTGTGGGACGTTTTCGGGCACGGGAGGAACTACGGGGAAACCCACCTCCGATTCTTCTCGGTCCCCGAGTTGTCTTCGCTCTTCTCGGATTTTACCTCTCGTTCCTCCCGCACGATCTTCTTCCTCTCCCCCGTCTTCGCACTCACGAATTCCCCTGCCTTCCTCCGCGCGGGACTGAAAATCGACGAGTTCTTCGAGAGATGGGGATGGGGTGTCTCGATCGTCTTCCACGCGAGGAAATGAGGGAGGACTGGATCCCGGCCACGGCGAGGAGCACCCAACCTATAAATTTCGACGACGCGAAGGGAATGAGAGGATCATGAATTCCCGCGGGAGCATGAGAAGCGAGATACACGGTTTTTTAGCGAATCCGGGTAAATCGGGTGGACCCTGCGACTTGACGGTTCTCGTGCCGACATACAACGAGAGAGAGAACGTGGAATCGATTATTAGCGCGGTCAACCAAGTCTTCGCCCGGTCTGGCATCCGGGGCCATATCCTCGTCGTCGATGACAATTCGTCGGACGGGACGATCGACATCGTCAAGTCCCTCATCCCCCGCTACCGGAACTTAAGTCTCCTCGTGAGGCACGAGAACCACGGCCTCTCCCCGTCCCTCTACGATGGTTTCTCCCTCTCCCCGTCAGACTACATCCAGTGTATCGATTGCGACTTCTCGCACCCCCCCGAGCTCATCCCTGAGTTTTACCGGTGTCTCAAAGAAGAGAATAGGGATATCGTCATCGGAAGCCGCTATATCCCGGGCGGTGGATCGGTGAACTGGCCGCTCATCCGCAGGATCCTCTCATACGGTGCGGCAGTCCTCGGGCGGTTCGTCATCCCCGTTGTCCACGACTCGGGGAGCGGTTTTTTTGCCATCAACCGGAGGGTTCTGGAGGGTGCTTCCCTTGCCCCCCGGGGCTTCAGGATGGGATTCGAGATCCTCGGGAAAGGAAACTGGAATTCTGTCAAGGAGATCCCCTTCATCTTCCGGAACCGAAATCAGGGAAAGAGCAAGCTGAAGCCCCGGATCATCCTCCAATTCCTCATCCAGATAGTGGGCATCCTCCACTACAATTTCATCCTGGAGAGAAGCGGGAACATCGTCAGGGCGTGGAAGATGCACCTTTCTCGATCCCCCGCGCATCGTGAGCACGGGGATCTCCCGGGAGGGATTCCGCCGGGAGAGAAAAAGTAATGGGTATGACCCGGGCATACTCTGGTGATTTAAATGGGACGAAAGAGTAAATCAAGAGCATTTGAGAAGCCTGAACAATCTCCTTCGCGCGATGCCGTTGATGTCCCGGGAAGCTCTGTACAGGGGACAATAAAAATAATTTTCGCGGATTTTTGGCTCCCTGTACTTGCCGCACTCACGTTGGCCGGTGCAACACTCCGCTTCTATAAACTCGATTTCAATTCCCTGTGGCTCGACGAGGCCTTCACCTACAACGCTGCGAAGGGTTCGCTCGCGGAGATATGGAACACGATGGAGGTGGGGGATTTCCACCCGCCCCTCTTCCACTGGATCGAGCACTTCATGCTCGCACTCGGGAACTCCGAGTTCATCCTCCGACTCGTTCCCGCGATCGCGGGGATATGCACGATCCCGGTCTTCTACCTTGTGGGAAAGGAACTCGCGGACGAGAGGGTCGGCGTGATCGCGGCAGCACTGCTCGCATTCTCCCCCTTCCACATCTACTATTCACAGGAGGCATACTCCTACTCACTGGTGCTCCTCGTCTTTTCCATCCTCCTGTATTCCTACCTGCGCGTCCTCCGCACGGGTGAACGCCGGTTCTATATAGCGGTCGGGATACTCTCCGCCCTCGCGTTCTGGATCCATTTCTACACCGCGATTCCCGTCTCCTTCGTGTACATTCACGCCGTTCTCCACGCGTACTGGACGAGGGGATCCTTGAGCCTCGAATCACTGAAGGACGTGTTTTACTCGGGTCTTACCTTCGTCGTTCTCATCTCTCCCCTCATCCCTGTCGTCATCCAGCGCTATTTCACGCTGACCGCGAGGCCCCCGACGTACGGCGTGCTGGGACTCCCCCTGATAAGCGAGACGTTCACCAGGTTCTCGTCGTTTTCCCCCATTCTCGCCATCCTGTTCGTTGTCACCTTCGCGGCGGGGGCGTTATTCCTCTACCGCGAGAACAAGTCCACCTTCGTGCTCTGGGTGATCCTCATCTCCCTCCCCCTCCTCCTCTCCGTCGTGCTCTCTTCGAAGATGACGATGAACCCGCGGTACCTCATCTTCCTGCTCGCCGTGTTCTACCCCGGCATGGCATGCGCGTACCAGTGGACGAGAAGGTTTTCCACGAAAAAATGGGTCGTATTCTCCTTCATCGTGCTGTTTGCACTGTGCTATACTCCTACCCTGGTCTCGTACTACAGCGGGTACACGAAGGAGAACTGGCGTGACCTTGCCAAGATAATGGAGCAAAAGACTTATCCCGGCGACATCATCGTGCTCGTGCCGTCGTACCTCGAGCTGCCATTCAAATATTACTACAAGAATGAAACGGACGAGACCGTCCTCCTCGGCGCGAGCAGTGTGCGGGAACTGGAAAGGATAACCTATTTGCGGGGAAACAGAACGGTCTACTACATCATGACGGGAGATGTATGGGCAGCGAATCCGGAGGGCGATGTCGTGAGGTGGCTAGAGAAGAATGCAACCTACAAGGGGACACTCACCCAGATTCATGTCTTCTCTTCCCCCTGAATCATTTTTGGCCCCCTCAGCACCCGCAGCAGTTCCCGTTCGTCCCTGACGACCCGCGACGGGACCTCAAGCATCAGGTTCACGTGCTCATGTGGCCCCGCCCTCCTGAAGTCCGTCCGCAGTGCGACGACAGGGATTCCCCTCGCGCAGGCGTACCCCATCTCCCACGCTGTTCCCGAGTCCGCGTCCGCCCCGTCGATGATCGCGACGAGGACGTCGCTCCTCTCGATCTCGGCGCAGCACCGCGAGAATATCTCTCGCATCCCGTGCACGTCGCGGTGGCCACTGTCGTCGCCTGCCTCCTGAGGGAGGAAGACCGAGAAATAATGGGACACGAGGAGGTCCCGGATGTACGCATTGTACCGCCTCTCCGCGGCCGAGAAGAGCGGCGCGGCGAGGTACACGCGGTACCGGGAGAAGTCGGTGACGTCGATCGCCGGGATGTCGGAAAACATCCGGAGGAACACGCCCCTCCCCTCCCGGAGGGCGGGACCCGTCCCGTCCTCCCCGTAGTACGTCGTGTCCACGCCGCAGGTCGGCGACGAGTTGACCCCGACGATGCAGAGCGGGGGCCCGCGGGTCCTCACAATCTCCCTCACTTCCGCCGCGAGCCTCCCGAGGAGGGCGAGGAATTCCTCCCTGTTGAGCCTCTCGAGGAAAGTCCCCGGTTCCCTCTCCCTCCCGAGGAAGAGCGTTTCAGGGCAGGGCAAGTCGACGATCTCTATCCCGAACTCGCGGCACCTCTCCCGCGCCCGCTCGAATGCCCGCAGGTCGGATTCCCGCGTGATTCCCCTCGCCCTCAGGCCCGGGTCGCTGATGCAGGGGCAGGCCAGCACATACATTGATACAATGTGGCCCCGCAGGGATACATAGATGATCCGGATCCTCGCGTTCCGGGACGACAGCTGCGATCCGCGGAAATGCACCGTAAAAAGGCTCGAACGGGCTGGCCTCGCCACGGTCGTCCCGAGGATCTCCCGCCTGCCGCGAAACACCCTCCTCCTCGACCCCACCGCCGGAAAGGCCCTCTCCCCCGCCGACAGGGACAGGAGGACCCTCTCTGTCCTCGACTGCTCGTGGGAGGTGATCGACGGCATCGGGCTCTCCTCGTTCCGGTACCGGAGGGCCCTCCCATACCTCGTCGCGGCAAATCCCGTCAACTTCGGCAGGCCGTGGAAGCTCTCCTCCGTCGAGGCCATCGCCGCGGCGCTCGTCATCCTCGGCGAGAGGGAGCAGGCAGAGACAATCCTCAAGGTCATCCCGTGGGGTCCCCGCTTCCTCGAGCTGAACGCTGAGCCCCTCGCGCTCTACGCGAAGGCGCGTGACAGCAGCGAGATCATCGAAATACAGAGCCTCTTCTTCTGACGCGAAAGAGAATCCGTCCCGCAGGGTTCCCCTCGACAGGCGAACCACCCGCACCGCTCATTCCGTTCGGTCCGGCGCTGCCCTACCGCGTGGTGCCCTGCACCGCGAGCGATTCCCTCGCCCTCTTCCACCCCGAGATGTCCCTGAAAGACTCTATCGCCCCGACGATGTTTCCCTCCCCGTCGAAGAGGGGGGATGCCTTTGCCCAGATGTACCTCTCCGTGCCCCCCGCCGACCCCGGGATCGTTGCCTCGGCGTAGAGGCTGTCCCCGAACTTCCTCACGGACGGGTGGTTCCTCGCGAGCTCGTGCGCCGGCAGGCCGAGGATGTCGACGAGGACGGGCATCGTGCCCTTCAGGAACGAGAGGGCTTCCCTGTACCTGTCGGAGCCGAGCACTTCCTCCTTCCTCACACCCGAGAGGACTTCCATCGCCCGGTTCCACGCGATGACCCTCCTGTCCCTCCCGAGGATGAAGGTCGGGTCCGGCATGAATTCCGCGGCCTCCTGGATCTTCTCGTACGTCGTCCTGAGGGCCTTCTCCATGGCCTTCTGGGCAGTGATCTCCATGAAAACGCCGATGTAAGAGGCAGGCATGCCTGCCTCGTCCCTGACGAGCGTGAGGGACGACTGGAAGAACCGTGACTTCCCGTCCCCTACCCTGATGCGTATCTCGCCGTTCCACGCCCCAGAGCGGCTCACCTCCCGCCTTATCTCAGCGAGGGATGGCGTGAAATACCTCGTGAGGTTCCAGAACTCGCCCATGTGGTTCTCCTGCATGTCGCGCAGGTCCCTCGCACCGAAGAGGGAGAGGAAGACCTTGTTTGCGTACACGAGCCGATCGTCGGGGTCGAAGATCACGATGGCATTCGTCGCGGACTCTATCGCGGCGTTCCTGATGCGTATCTCGCGTTCGGCCTCGATCCTCTCGCTGATGTCCGTGAAGGAGGCCATCATCGCGATGGGATTCCCCTCCGCGTCCCGGACGAGGTTTGCGGTGTGGAACGCGTGGACGGTCCGCCCGTCGCCCCGCGGGATCAGGACTTCCCCGTTCCACTCGCCCCTCTCCAAAAGGAGCCTCGGGGCACCTTCCAACCTTTCGCCCGCTGTCCCGGCCGGAAAGAGCGTCCTGAGGGGCTGCCCGATGACCGCGTCGCCCAAGGGATCCCCAATCATTTTGAGGAACGCCGCATTCGCGTACGTGATGCGCCCGTCGAGGGTCGCGATGACGACGCCATTGACGGACGACGAGACGGCCATGTCGAGGACGCGGAGCCTCTCCTCGGAGAGCCTCTTTTCCGTGATGTCCCTCCCCACCCCCTGGTACTCGACGATCCTCCCGCTGCCGTCGAGAATTGCCCTGTGCGTCCAGAGATGCCACCTCGTCTCGCCCCCGGGGCAGACGACCCTGTGCTCGTGGGTCTCCACGTCCCGCCCGGGTCCGAGGGAGAGGATCCTTTCCCTCACCATCTCCCTGTCCTCGGGGTGGACGTACTCCAGTATGTCCTTCCCGGGTACCTCGCCGGCCACCCATCCCATGTACTTGCACAGCGCGCCGTTGGCGAAGGTGAGGCGGAAATCGGGGTCGAACCTGCAGATGAACTCTGTCTGATCCTCGACGATCGCCCTGTACCTCTCCTCGCTCATCCTGAGTCTCCTCTCGTATTCCCGCGGGAGGGTGACGTCCTCGAATATCAGGGTATACCCCCTCCTCCCGTCTTCAAAGACCGTGGGGACGACCTTGTACGCGAGCGTGCACTCCCTGCCCCGGATTTCGAACGATATCTCCTGCTTCTTCCCGGATGAGGAGTCGGCTGTCTGGATAGTCGCGGAGATCTCCCCAAGAGCGGGGATAACAAGCTCCCCGATGGCTGATCCCAGCACGTCCTCCCTCCTCGCCGAGAAGAAAGAGAGGAAGTTCTCGTTGACGTCGGTGACCCGCAGGTCCGCGTCGAGGATGAGGATGAGCTCGGTCGTGAACCGCAGGACGGAGGAGATAGGGACGCGCTGGGCGAGTGTGTAGACCTTCGCGTTCCCGTACACCCTCACTTCCACCTCGCCCGTGATGAGGAGGATCTCGAGGTACTTCGCCACGGAATTCCTGTTCATTTTCAGGGTGTGCGCGATGTCAGAGATCGTGAGGCCTTTGGGGCGGCTCTTCAGCAGCCTCTTGATTCTCGAGATCTTCTCCCGGTCGAGGATCATGGCAATGGTGTGATCGCACGCTGCCCCCTATAAATATATGCCCGCATTCCGTGCGGGACCCTGCCTCTCTCACGCGCCGGAAAAAGGCCGTGACACTTTTGGTCTCCGCGGGAGAACTTGTTCCCGGGAAATGACCGGGGGAGGCCTCCATCAAAAGGTATTTGCCACCCCGCGGGACATTCCTATCGATGGCGAGTCCCCCGCCGGCCGCAGAGATCCTCCTCGTCGAAGACAACCCCAACGACGTCGAACTCATCCTCCACGTCTTCCAGTGGTGCAACCTCTCTAACAGGGTCCACGTCGCGTGGAACGGGGAGGAGGCCCTCGACTACATCTTCGGGACAGGACCGTACGCGGGGAGGGATACCTGTCACCACCCGCAGGTCATTCTCCTCGACCTGAAACTCCCCAGAGTCGACGGGATCGAGGTGCTCAGGAGGCTGAAGAATGACCCGCGGACCCGGACGATTCCTGTCGTCGTCCTGACCTCTTCGAGGGAGGAGAGGGATATCGTGAGGAGCTACGACCTCGGCGTGAACAGCTACATCGTTAAGCCCGTGAAATTCGACGATTTTGTCTGCGTGATAAGGGAACTAGGGCTCTACTGGAAGACGATCAACCAGCCGCCTGTCGAGGAGAGGGGAGAGTGAAACACCCCCTCCTCTCAGTCCCCCCTCTTTCCCGCGAGTGGTCTGCCCGAGGGTCCGGCCCTCCCGGCGTGCTGGTCAGCAAAGAGGAGGTAGTATGCCGCAAGGCCCTTCCAGTCGCCCCACCTCCGGGCAAACTCCCTCGCCTGGCCGGGGGTGATGAGGTCCCCGAGGGAGTAGAACCGGGCAATCGCGCGCCGGATGCCGAGGTCGCCCGCCGGGATTACGTCCAGACGGTGCAAACCCCGGAGGAGGACGAACTCCGCCGTCCACCTCCCTATCCCCCTGATGCGGCACAGCTCGTCGATGACCACTCCCGGGTCATTCGGCCCCCTGTAGGCCTCTAGGTCGATCTCCCCCTCCCTCGCCGCCCGCGCGATCTCGAGGATATACCCCGCTTTCCGGAAGGAGAGCCCGCATTCCCGGAGATCCCGGGGAGATGCATCCGCAAAGTCCTCCGGGCGGGGGTACGCGTAGAACGTCCCCTGCGCCGTCCGCACCTCCTCCCCAAAACGCCTCACCACGCGGGACTCGACCTGCCTCGCGACCGGGGTCGCGATCTGCTGCTCGATGATTGAAGTCACGACGGCCTCAAAGACCGTCTCGGAGGAGATCATCCTCAGCCCGGAGAGGGCCTCTGTGAGCCTCGAGAGGACAGGGTCGCCAGCGACGGCACGGGAGAACGCGTCCAGGTCGTCACCGGTGTTCAGGAGGCGGGTCACGCACTCTTGGAGTTCCGCTTCGGATACCAGGGTGTCCCCTCCCGTGCCGAGGACATCCACCGCGAGGACGGCCTCCCCGTCCTGCCCAACGTCCCGTACCCTGATCGCAACAGGGGTTTCCCCCACCCGGACAACCTGCGAGAGGATACCACCGTGGTATTTCCGGACCGCCGGGTCCCCGGCGGAGAACACGCTGCAGATCAAGGCAAAATCGTAGGGGAGCTTGGGGTGGATGGAGAGGGGCATTCCAGGGTTGTACGGTGGATTGGGGGGGAGAAAAAGGTGCGGGATTCCCCGCGGGCCGTTTTGGGAACCTTTAATGCTCCCGGTTCCCACCCATCACGCATGATCAAAGTTGCCATCAATGGCTACGGGACGATAGGAAAGCGCGTCGCCGACGCCGTTGCTGCCCAGCCGGACATGGAGGTCATCGGCGTCTCGAAGACGAGGCCGAGCCACGAGGCCTTCATCGCGAGGGAGAAAGGGTACCCGCTCTACATCGCCGACATCTCGAAGAAGGCCGCGTTCGAGAAGGCCGGCCTCCCGGTCGCGGGGAGCGTGGAGGACATGCTCGCGCGCGCAGATATCGTCGTGGACGCGACACCGGGGGGGGTCGGCGAGAAGAACAAGCCACTCTACGAGAAGGCAGGGATCAAGGCCATCTGGCAGGGGGGAGAGGAGCACGAAGTCGCGGGTTTCTCCTTCAACGCCGACTGCAACTACGCCGACGCGATCGGGCGGCAGTTCGCCCGCGTCGTCTCGTGCAACACGACGGGGCTCTGCCGGATCATCAACGCGATGGACAGGAACTTCGGCGTGGAGAGGGTGAGGGCGGTGATGGTCCGCCGCGGCGGCGACCCCGCGGACATCAAGAGGGGGCCCATCGACGCGATCGTCCTCAACCCGGTCACGATCCCGAGCCACCACGGGCCCGACGTGCAGAGCGTCCTGCCCCACATCAACATCGTCACGCTCGCGATGGTCGTCCCGGTGACGATGATGCACATGCACGTCGTCCAGATGGACCTGAAAGAGGAGGCAACGCGCGAGGAGGTCATCAGGATCATCGAGCAGAATCCACGCCTCGGGCTGATCCGGAAGGCGACCGGGATCACGAGCACCGCCGAGCTGAAGGAGTACGCGATGGACCTCGGGAGGCCCCGGTCGGACCTCTGGGAGAACGGCATCTTCGAGGAGTCGATCTCCTGCATGGGCAGGGAACTCTACCTCTTCCAGGCGATCCACCAGGAGGCAGACGTCGTCGTCGAGAACATCGACTGCATCAGGGCGATGACGGGGACCGAGAAGGACCCGGCAAAGTCCATCGCGATGACGAACGAGGCACTGAACTTCCGCCCCATAAGGTAAAATTTTTCCCCGCGAGGGGGGGCTGGGGGACTCCCCCCGGGGTTTCACCAGGGGGTTGACCGGTGCGTCCCCCGATGGTCGCCGCGCCGTGGCCCCGGGGATCCAAGCGCCGGCTCCGCGCGGGAGGGCGGCCCCCGCACCGGCGTGCACGGGGGCGTGCCACACAAGCATTAACACCACGCGTTCCCCATTTTATGTGAATGGACGCGTACGCTCTGGCGACGAGGAACACCGTGGAGGTGGTCACGACCGACGAGCTTGTCGCCCTCCTCGGGAAGGAGAGAAAGAGGGTGTATGCCGGGTACGAGCCGAGCGGGGAGATCCACCTCGGCCACCTCGTGACGGTCAACAAGCTCATGGACCTAAAGGAGGCCGGGTTCGAGGTCACGGTCCTCCTCGCCGACCTCCACGCGTTCCTCAACAGGAAGGGGACGATGGAGGAGGTGAGCGCACTCGCCGAGTACAACAGGAAGTGCTTCGAGGCGCTCGGCCTCTCGGGCGTCCGCTACGTGAAGGGCTCCGACATCCAGCTCGACCGGGACTACGAGCTCCTGGTCCTCCGCCTCTCCCAGCAGATCACGCTGAACAGGGCGACGCGGAGCATGGACGAGGTGGGCAGGCAGATGGACAACCCCACGGTCTCCCAGATGATCTACCCGATCATGCAGATGGTGGACATCGCGAGGCTCGGCGTGGACGCGGCCGTGGGGGGGATCGACCAGAGGAAGATCCACATGCTCGCGAGGGAGTACCTCCCGTCCGTCGGGTACCCCGCACCGGTCTGCATCCACACGCCCATCCTCTGCGGCCTCGACGGGAAGAAGATGTCGTCGTCGAGCCACAACTACATCTCGGTCGCGGATTCCGCCGACGCGATTGAGAAGAAGTGCAGCAAGGCATTCTGCCCGCCGGAGTGCGAGGGCAACCCCATCCTCCAGATCATGCAGTACCACATCTTCCCGCGCGTCCCCCGCGTCGAGGTCCGCCGGCCTGAGAAGTTCGGCGGAGACCGGGAGTTCGAGAGCTACGCCGCCCTCGAGGAGGCGTACAGGAAGGGGGAGATCCACCCCCTCGACCTCAAGAAGACCGCTGCACGGTACCTCTCCGAGTTGCTCGCCGGGGTGCGGGACCGCATCGCGTAGGCCGGGGGGGGGGTGCGCACGTGAGCCTCGAGCGAATCCAGGACAGGTTCGACCGGAAGATCGCGGAACTCGGTGTCCGCGTCAAGGACGTCGACCAGCTGAAGGTGCGGGAGGACGTCTTTGACGAGATCACCCTGCTCTCCCTCTACCGCCTCGTCCACAAGGGCTGGCTCACCGCGATCGGGGGGTCCATCTCGACGGGGAAGGAGGCGAACGTCTTCTTCGGGGAGAGGGACGGGACCGACCTCGCGATCAAGATCTACCGGATTCGGACCGCGAATTTCAACGCGATGAGCGAGTACATCATCGGGGACAGGAGGTTTGCGGGGATACGCAGGACGCGCAAGGACATCGTCTTTGCGTGGACGAGGAAAGAGTACTCGAACCTCCTGCGGGCCCACGAGGCCGGTCTCTCCGTCCCGCGGCCGCTCGTGTGGGACAGGAACATCCTCGTCATGGAGTTCCTCGGGGAGGACGAGCGTCCCTACCCGCAGCTCCGCCTCGCGGACCTCGAGGATCCCGCGGGAGCATACCGGGAGATCCTCGACTTTATCCGCGTCCTCTACAGGGATGCAGGCCTCGTCCACGCAGACCTCTCCGAGTACAACATCCTCGCGGGCGACCGCCTCTACTTCATCGACATGGGCCAGGCAGTCACGCGGGATCATCCCCGGGCCCTGTCGTTCCTCGCCCGGGACATCGCCCAAATCAACAGGTTTTTCCGCTCGAAGTGCCCTCTCCGTGATGAGAGGGAGATATTCTCCGAAGTGACCGGAATCGTGCCGCAAGGAGAGGGGGCCGGGGACGCGGAGGGGGGAGATGCATGATCCAGGAACTGAAGGTGGCCCAGAACCGCATCGGGGTCCTGATAGGGAAAGGGGGGCAGGTGAAGAGGGAACTCGAGGAGAAGACGGGGACCAGGATCCAGATCGACAGCCAGGAAGGGACCGTGACCGTGGAAGGGGAGGATGCCCTCCCCTTCCTCAGGGCAGTCGAGGTCATCAACGCGATCAACAGGGGATTCTCGCCCGAGAGGGCATTCTGCCTCCTCGAGGACGAGGACCTCCTCCTCGAGGTGATCGACCTCTCGGGTGTCGCGGACACCCCGCGCCAGCTCGACAGGATCAGGGGGAGGATCATCGGCCGCGACGGCAGGGCGAGGGAGCAGATAGAGCACATGACGGACACGAAGGTCTCGGTCTTCGGCAAGACGATCGCGCTCATCGGGCTGCCCGAGAACCTGAAGGTCGCCCGCACGGCAATCGACATGCTGATCGAGGGTGCACCGCACGAGGCAGTCTTTGCATACCTCGAGAAGAAGCGACAGGAATCGAGGCAGAACCTCGTCGATTACTACTACTGATGGGCAGGGAGACCGCCCCCCCCCCACGGGCTGCAGTGCGCGGCGCGGGAGCATTTCCACTGGAGTGCAAGTCAGCGTTATACAGGGTGAATCGCGTGGGACTGGATTACATGGCATTCTTGGAGTGGAAATGAAGGGGTTCGCGATGAGGGTAGGAGACCTCCCCATCCCCGGGTACCTCCGCGAGATCTACGCCCGCCGCGGTATCGACGAGCTCTATCCCCCCCAGGCGGAATGCATCAGGAAGGGTCTCCTCGAGGGGAGGAACATCCTCCTCTCCGTGCCCACCGCGAGCGGAAAGACGCTCGTCGCCGAGATAGCGATGCACCACCACATCTCCCGCGGGGGAAAGTGCCTCTACATCGTCCCCCTGAAAGCCCTCGCGAGCGAGAAGTACGAGGAATTCTCGGGGAAGAATGTGAGGGTAGGGATCTCCACGGGGGACTTTGACCGGAGGGACGAGTACCTCGGGCGCAACGACATCATCGTGGCGACGAGCGAGAAAGTGGATTCACTCATCAGGAACAGGGCCCACTGGATCCCCTCCGTCACCCTCCTCGTCGTCGACGAGGTCCACCTCATCGACGAGCCGCGCAGGGGCCCGACGCTCGAGATGGTCATCGCGAAGATGAGGGCAAAGAACGCGAATCTCCAGATCATCGCCCTCTCGGCGACTATCGGGAACCCCGGGACCCTCGCCGGATGGCTCGGCGCAGAGGTGGTGTCCGGCACGTGGCGGCCCGTCGAGCTACGGCAGGGTATCTACTGTGACGGCAGGATACGCTTTGGGGAAGGGTGCAGGGAAGTCCCCGCCGTTTCACGGAACGAGGACGTGAACCTCGTGCTCGACACGGTCTCCTCGGGGGGGCAGTGCCTCGTCTTCGTCTCCTCGCGCAGGAATGCCGAGGCATTCGCAAAGAGGGCGGCCAGCGCCCTGAAATGCGCGGATGCCGCCCTAGGCGCGCTCGGGGACCAGATAAAGGGTGCGGCGGCGACAGCCGACGAGGAAGTCCTCGCGAGCTGCGTCGCGAGGGGTGCTGCGTTCCACCACGCGGGCCTCTCCCGCGAGGCACGCGCGCTCGTCGAGGACGGGTTCAGGAGGGGGCTCATCAAGTGCATCGCGTGCACCCCGACGCTCGCCGCGGGACTGAATCTCCCCGCGAGGCGCGTCATCGTCCGGGATTTCCGCAGGTACGAGGCCGGCCTCGGGATGGTCCCCATCCCCGCGCGCGAGTACCACCAGATGGCAGGCAGGGCGGGGAGACCGGGACTCGACCCCTACGGCGAGGCAATCCTCATCGCGGGCGACGAGGCAGAGGCAGGGCAGCTGAGGGAATACTACATTGAGTCCCCGCCGGAGAACGTGAACTCCCGGTGCGACAACGACTCCGTGCTCACGGCGCAGATCCTCTCGCTCGTCGCCTCGGGCTTTGCGCGGACACACGCCGACCTGTTGCAGTTCCTCTCCGGGACTTTCTACCACTACCAGCACGGGAAGAGACGCACGATGGGCGGCCTCGCAGAGAGGGCACTGCAATTCCTCGAGCGGGCGGGGATGATCACGAGGCTTGAAGACCACCTCGCCGCAACGGAGTATGGGAACCTCGTCTCCCTCCTCTACATCGACCCCCGCGGGGCGGAGGCGATCGTCTCGGGGATGTCCCGCGCGCGGGAATACTCGGACGTGGCCCTGCTCCAGCTCATCTGCACGACGCCGGATATGTTCTGCCTCTACGTCGGCCAGAGGGACCTGCCCCCCCTCGAGAGGTACCTGCTCGAATCCGGGGACGACCTGTGGGCGACGCTCGAGCCCGGGGAAGAGGAGACCTTCTTTAGGGCCCTCAAGACTGCCCTCGTGCTCGAGGATTGGATAGAGGAAAAGCCCCTCGACCTCATCTGCGAGAGGTTCTCGATCGGGGCCGGCGATCTCCACGCGCTCGTCGAGAGCAGCAACTGGCTCCTCCACGCCGCGGCGAGACTCTCTGCGCTCTACGCGCCGCGGTTCACGCGGGAGGTGCAGGTCCTCGAGACCCGCGTGAAGCACGGCGTGAAGCGCGAGCTCGTCCCCCTCGTCCAGGTACGCAACATCGGGAGGGTGAGGGCAAGGAGCCTCTACACCCACGGGATAAGGTCGCCGGAGGAGATCCTCGCCGCCGACCCGCGGGTCCTCGCGTCCATCCTCGGCCGGGGAGTTGCCCAGTCGGTCCTCCGTGAGCTCTCGGACGCCGGGCAGGGCAGGGAGGATGGCCCGGCGGAGGCCGGGGAGGCGGCCGGGGAATCCCCCGCGCAGTCCCGGCTCGATGCATTCCACGGGGGGACGTGACGTGGGAGACGGGGGAGACTGCGTTGTCCGGCAGGTGAGGGTCCTCGTCCGGGACGTCGGCGAATTCCTCGATGCCGTGGGGGAGATCGCGAACCGCACGGGGACGCACATCGTCTTCTTCGACGCGGACAAGGTGGCCGGGAGGGCCCACGTGGAATCTGCCCTCCGCCACGCATTCAGGGCGAGGGAGACAGGGTCGATGATCTCCTCGAGGGTCGAGGTGGAGGCCCTCCTCTACGCCGCAGGGACGCGCCAGATCGTCGAGGCGGTCAGGTTCGGGCTCCACGAGGGCGCAAACAGGGCATACCTCGCGCTCTGCCCCGGAAACGACGACGCGTGGCGGGAAATCGCGCCCCTCGTCTCCCCCGCCGACGACGAGGACTGGGATGCCCTCCCGCCGGAAAAGGTCGATCTCCTCTGCACCCTCTTCTCGATCTCCCCCCGCGAGCTCGAGGTGTGCGGGGCCGGGAAGGTGAGAGAACTCGTCCTCGAGAGGGTGGCACTCCTCGACGTGTACAAGTAGGTCCCCGCCGGGGAACAGGGCAAGGTGCTCCTCCTCGCCGGCCCCGTCTCTCCGCCGTCCCGCGACAGGGGGACAGCCCCTTGGCCCCGCTGCCGCGCGGGAACGGTGCATGTCTCCGCGGTGAGGAGCCCCGCGATCTCCCTCTCCCGGTTGCCGCCCGGGAAAGGTACCGGCGAGGGCCTTTTCGTGCCGGCAAAAATACTTTCGCCCGGGCGGGGCACCCGGGCAGCCGGGGAACCGGGAGGATTCAGCCGGGCTGGCCGCCCTCGCCCCTCCTGCGCGCGTGCGAGAGGAGGTGGCGGAGCTCGGGCAGGATGATCTCCCTCACGGCGAGTGTCACGGCAGCCGGTGAACCCGGGAGGCAGAAGACGACCCTCTCCCCGCACGTCCCGGCAAGGGCCCTCGAGAGGATCGCGGACGTCCCCACCTCCGCGGCGCTCTTCTGCCTGAAGAGCTCGCCGAAACCGTCGATGACCTTGTCGAGGAGCGGCGCGATTGCCTCGATTGTGCAGTCGTCGGGGGAGATCCCCGTTCCCCCGTTGAGGATGATGCAGTTGCAGTCGCCGATCGCGGCGTGGAATTCGCGCCTGATGGCAACGATGTCGTCCTTCACGATCGCGTAGTGGGCGACCGGGATGCCCTTTTCCGAGAGGAGCGAGAGGATCGCTCCCCCGCTCCTGTCCGTCTCGCGGGTCCGGGAACTGGAGACCGTGATCACCGCGGCCCTCGCATCCACCGGTCTTTCGTGTTCTCTCTTCATCGCTCACTGGATCGTCTCCCCGGATGGATAAACGATTTTCCCCCTCCCCCTGCACGGCGCCCGCGTGCCCGGCCAGTTCTCCCCCCCCCGCATGCTGGGGAGATCCGCCCCACGGGGGTGGAGAGGCCATCGCCACCAAGCCAGTTTTGCCCTCCCCCTCGCGAACCCCTTCGTTTCCACTGGAAGGCAGCAGCCCCCGGTTCCCCCCGCGTGTGGTGCCCTCTCCGAGTGGAGACTTCCAGTGGAAACCCGCCGCCGCGTCATTCCCCAACGAACGGTTCTCCTCGCTGGACTCAATTCCCGTGACCCCGCGGTGTGCACCGGTGATTGGCCCGATGGCGATATCCTCCGCCCCGCGGGAATCGCCGGTGGTGCTCGGCCATTTGCTGAACGCACGTGTCTAAGAGGTGTATCGGTTCTGCACGGTGGTAGACGAGTGGGCGCGTTGCCCCGCTCCACGGGGCGGCACCCCTTCGTTTCCACTGGAGATGGGAACACGGGTCTCCCGCCAGTCGCCTGGGAATATTGGATACTATAGATGGTAGTACTCGGTGCAATGATTCCCACGGAGAACGGGTGGATCCTATGGGACCGCATGGCTCTGCCCATAAAATTTAGACAGGTTATTATACCATGAAATTGTTAGCTCCCGCTGAATAGTTCACTGAAAATGAACTTCACGACGTGAAGTTCATCCCATTTTCCAGTGGAAACAAGGGGGTCTCCCCCCCGCGCATCCCGGTGGCCTCTGTGATCATGGGAGAATACCCGCGCTCGCGGGACAGAATGGCAAATGAACTGCATTTCCAGGGGAAAAGGGAAGTTTATCACCGTTCCAAACAGGTGATTTTTTGAGGGTTGACGGGATATGATGATATCCCGGGGCATGGGATGTCTGACGACGCGAGCGCACCACTGGGTCTTTTCAAGAAATACCTCGAGACAAACAGGATCTTCAAGAACCGCGAGGTCCTCCGGCACTCTTACCGGCCCCAGTTTCTCCCGCACAGGCGTCCCCAGATAGACCAGGTCGCCGCGATCCTCGCCCCCGCACTCCGGCACGAGACGCCCTCAAACATCCTCATCTACGGCAAGACGGGCACGGGCAAGACCGCCGTCGTCCGGTACGTGGGGGCCGAGCTCGAGGCCGCCGGGGCGCACATGGGCACGGTCTGCAGGGTCGTCCACCTCAACTGCGAGGTCATCGACACCCAGTACAGGGTCCTCGCGCAGATCTCCAAGACGCTCCTTGGGGAGGACGAGACCGGGAGCGACAGGACGAGGCCCCACATCCCCATGACAGGGTGGCCGACGGACCAGGTCTACACCGAGCTCAAGAACCAGCTTGAGAACATGGGGGGCGTCCTCGTGATCGTCCTCGACGAGATCGACAAGCTCGTCAAGAAGAGCGGCGACGAGACGCTCTACAACCTCTCCCGGATCAACTCCGACCTGAAGAGGTCGAAGGTGAGCATGATAGGGATCTCAAACGACCTCTCCTTCAAGGACTTCCTCGACCCCCGCGTCCTCTCCTCGCTCTCCGAGGAGGAACTCGTCTTTCCCCCCTACAATGCCCCCCAGCTCTGCGACATCCTCACGCAGCGCGCGGAGATGGCGTTCAACGACGGGGTCCTCGATGAAGGCGTCATCCCCCTCTGCGCCGCGCTCGCCGCGCAGGAACACGGGGACGCGCGCAGGGCGCTTGACCTCCTGCGGGTCTCCGGCGAGATCGCCGAGAGGGAGGAGGCCGACAGGGTGACCGAGGCCCACGTGAAGATGGCGCAGGCAAAGATAGAGACGGACTCGATGCTCGAGTGCATCGCCACGCTCCCGATGCAGAGCAAGGTCGTGCTCTACGCGATGCTCCTCCTCGACCAGATGGGCCACACGATCTTCACGAGCGGCGAGGTGAGCAGGATCTACAAGGAGATCGCCCCCGAGCTCGACCTCGACGTCCTCACGCACCGGAGGATCACCGACCTCATCTCGGAGCTGAACATGCTCGGTGTCATCAACACCCGCGTGGTGAGCCGGGGGAGGTACGGGAGGACAAAGGAGATGTGGTTCGATACGAATACACGGAAACTGTGGGAAGTGATCACCTCGGATGCCCGCCTCGACGCCCACCGGTTCACAAAGAAGAACATCCATTGGTCACAAAACCTCTTTAGGTGAACCACCCATGGACGAGAAAGACCTCCTCCTCCTCCAGCTCCTCGAGGAGAACAGCCGCCTGACCACCGAGGACCTCGCCGTCATGGCCGAGATGGCCCCGGAGGAGGTGGCGGCACGGGTCGAGAACCTCGAGAAGTCGGGGGTGATCCTGAGCTACACCGCGGTGATCGACTGGGAGAAGGCCGGGAACGGCGGGGTGTCTGCCATCATCGACCTGAAGGTGAACCCCGAGCGCGACTTCGGGTACGATCGGATCGCCCAGCGCATCGCCCGTTTCCGGCAGGTGCGGTCGCTTCGGCTCATCACGGGGGCGTACGACCTCCAGCTCATCGTGACGGGCAAGACCATGCAGGAGGTCGCCCGGTTCGTGTCCGAGTACATCGCCCCGATGGACAGGATCCGGGAGACCGCGACGCACATCATCATGAAGAGCTACAAGGAGAACGGCCGGACCTTCTCCGGGAAGGAAGAGGGCGAACGCATCCCCTACTCCCTGTGAGGCAACGATGAGGGACTTTGTCTCGAGGAGGGCGAGGGAGATACCCCCTTCCGGGATCCGCAGGTTCTTTGACCTCGCCCTCACCATGGAGGAGGTCATCTCGCTCGGGGTGGGGGAACCCGACTTCTCCACGCCGTGGAACATCTGCGAGGCGAGCATCTACTCCATCGAGCAGGGGAACACGTCCTACACCCCGAACCGCGGGATAAAGCCGCTGCGCGAGGCGCTCTCGCGCTGGCTCGCGGACCACTACCAGCTCTCGTACGACCCGGAGACCGAGATGATCATCACGACGGGCGTCTCGGAGGGACTCGACATCGCGATCAGGGCGGTCGTGGACCCGGGCGACGAGGTCCTCGTCGCGGAGCCCTGCTACGTCTCCTACTCCCCGTGCGTGACGCTCGCGGGGGGGCGCCCGGTTCCCGTCCCGTGCGTGGAGGAGGACGGGTTTAAACTCAACCCTGACAGGCTCGTGGAGAAGGTCTCCGCGAAGAGCAAGGCCCTCGTGATGAACTTCCCGAATAACCCGACGGGCGCCGTGATGCGGAGGGAGGATCTCAAGGGTGTCGCGGACGTCGTCTGCGACCACGACCTCCTCCTCATCAGCGACGAGGTGTACTCCGAGCTCACGTACACCGGAACGCACGTCGCGGCGGCGACCGTGGGGGACCTCGCGGAGCGGACCATCACCCTGAACGGGTTCTCGAAGGCGTACGCGATGACGGGCTGGAGGATAGGCTACCTGTGCGCGCCGGAGCCCATCTGCGACGCTGCGCTGAAGATCCACCAGTACGTGATGCTCTGCGCCCCGGTCATGGGGCAGGTCGCCGCGCTCGAGGGGATACGGAGGGGAGAGGAGGAGAAGGACAGGATGGTCCGGGAGTACAGGGTGCGCAGGAACCTCTTCGTCGAGGGCCTCAACCGCATCGGCCTGCGGTGTCACCGCCCCGAGGGCGCATTCTACGCGTTCCCCTCGGTCGAGGATACCGGGCTCTCGGACCAGGAATTCGCCGAGCAGCTCCTGCTCGAGGAACACGTGGCAGTCGTCCCGGGCAACGTCTTTGGGACCGGCGGGGAAGGACACGTCCGGTGCGCGTACGCGGTCTCGCGCGAGAACCTCGCGCAGGCCCTCCAGCGGATGGAGAGGTTCGTCTCGGGGAGGGAGTGGGAGGCCCGCCCTCCCCTCGCCCGCGCGGCCGGCCGGGTGCCGGGCCGCCACTAGGTGCGGTCGTCCCTGCACAGGGGAGAGGACCCCGCGGGCCGGGACCCGCGGGTCCACGATAGGATTTTATCCGGTCTCCGGGGTTATAGTACATGGTTGTACCATGAGCTGCACCATAGTCGTGGGCGGTTTTTTTGGTGACGAGGGGAAGGGAAAGATAGTCGCGCACCTCGCGTACCGCGACCACCCCACCATCATCTCGCGGGGAGGGGTGGGGCCGAACGCGGGGCACACGGTGAAGGTGGGCGAGAAGGAGTACGGCGTGCGGATGGTCCCCTCCGGGTTCGTGTACCCGGGCGCACGCCTCATGATCGGGACGGGTGTCCTCGTCGACCCGGCGGTCTTCTCGCGCGAGGTGGAGATGCTCGGCGTCTCGGGGAGGATATTCGTGGACAACAGGTGCGCCATCATCGAGCAGGGCCACGTGGAGAGGGACAGGTCAAGCGCCCATCTCGCGAAGACCATCGGGAGCACGGGGAGCGGGTGTGGCCCGGCGAATGCAGACCGCGTCCTCCGCGTGGCGAAGCTCGCGAGGGACGTCCCCGAGCTCGCCCCGTACCTCGCGGACGTCCCCTACGAGATCAATACCGCCCTCGACCGTGGTGAGAACGTCCTCCTCGAGGGGACGCAGGGATTCGGGATCTCGCTCTACTACGGGACGTACCCGTACGTGACGAGCAAGGACACGTCGGCGTCGCAGGTCGCCGCGGACAACGGCGTCGGGCCCACCCGCGTGGACGAGGTCGTCGTCGTCTTCAAGGCCTACCCGACGAGGGTGGGGGAGGGGCCGTTCTCGACCGAGATGGACCGCGAGGTCTCCGACCGCCTCGGGATAAGGGAGTTTGGGACCGTGACGCACAGGCAGAGGAGGATCGGCCAGTGGGACGGGAAGATGGCACGGTACTCCGCGATGGTGAACGGCTGCACGCAGGCGGCGATCACGGGGATAGACCGGGTGGACAGGGAGTGTTTCGGGGTGACGGAGTACGGGAAGCTCACGAAAAAGGCCCGCGACTTCATCGAGCAGGCAGAGCAGGACATCGGGCGCCCGATCACGCTCATCTCGACCGGCCCGGACGTCTCGCAGGTCATCGACATCAGGGGTGAAGTGTGAGGCGCTCGCTCCTCCCGATCCTCTGCTGCCCTGTCTGCAAGGGGGACCTCACGCTCCACGTCAGGGTCGAGGACGAGAACGAGATCCTCGAGGGGGTCCTCCACTGTCCCGCCTGTTCCGTGGATTACCCGATAGAGGACGGGATCCCCGACCTCCTCCCGAGGGAAGGGAAGTCCTGACCGGGCAACCGCGCCGTGTCCCGGCCCGGGATGATCGCGCGCCGCCGCGTGCCGCAAGAGGGTCTGTCCTGAGGTTTCCCCGCCGATTCCGCCCATGCTCCTTTCGCGCGCCGCCACGATCCCGCTCGCCCTCCTCGTCGACAGGGTGACCGGCGACCCCCGCTCGCGGTTCCACCCCGTCGCCCTCCTCGGGAGGTTCATCGCGCTGTGGGGGGATCCCCGCCACTATCCCCGCGGATTCCAGAGGGCCGCGGGGGCCGCCATGTGGGGGGTGACGGCAGCGCTCTTCTCCGCACCGTTCCTCCTCGCCGAGGTCCTCCTCCCGGGGCTCTCCGTCCTGCTCGTCTCCCCCTTCCTCCTCAAGGTCTGCCTCGCGTGGCGTTCGCTCGAGGAGCATGCCGGGGAAGTGGAGCGGGCGCTCTCCGCGGGCATCGAGAGGGGGAGGGAGCAGGTGAGGTACATGGTGAGCAGGGAGACGCGCGACCTCACGGAGGAGCAGGTCAGGTCGGCCGCCTACGAGTCGCTCGCGGAGAACGTCGTGGACAGCGTCGTATCCCCCCTCTTCTACTACGCCCTCCTCGGCCTCCCGGGCGCCGCGGTCTACCGCGCGGCAAACACGATGGACGCGATGCTCGGCTACCGCGACGAGAGGGAAAGGATCGGCTGGTTTTCGGCGCGGGCCGACGACGTCCTGAATTACGTCCCTGCCCGCCTCGCGGCTGCAGTCCTCCTCGCGTACTTCGCGGCGAGGGGACGGTTCCGGCCGGCGTGGGAGTGCCTCCGGCGCGACGGGAAGAAGCGTCCCGGCTTCAACGGGGGCCTGCCCATGGCGGCCATCGCGGGGGGGTGCGGCATCCGCTTCGAGAAGCCCGGAGCGTACACGATCGGGCCGGGGGGGAGGCCTCTCGTAGAGGCCTCGGCCGATATCATCGCCGCGTCACGCGCCTGCATCGCGGGGAGCGCCCTCCTCGCGGTGGCGATACCAATATTTTTGGGTCTCGCGGTCCAATTCATATAGACATATGAAGCTCGAGGAATTGAGGCACGGCACCGAGCTCCTGAAACGCGGCTTCGCATCCATGCAGAAGGGAGGGGTGATCATGGATGTGGTCAACGCGGAACAGGCGCGCATCGCCGAGGAGGCCGGGGCCGTCGCGGTCATGGCACTCGAACGCGTCCCCGCGGACATCAGGAAGGCGGGGGGCGTTGCCCGCATGGCAGACCCTGCCATCATCCTCGAGATCATGGACGCGGTCTCCATCCCCGTGATGGCGAAGGTCCGGATCGGCCACTTCGTCGAGGCCCAGATCCTCGAGGCGATCGGCGTCGACATGATCGACGAGAGCGAGGTCCTGACCCCGGCAGACGAGGAGTACCACATCGACAAGAAGGCATTCTCGGTCCCCTTCGTCTGCGGGGCGCGTGACCTCGGCGAGGCGCTCCGCCGGATCCACGAGGGCGCGGCGATGATACGGACGAAGGGGGAGGCGGGGACCGGCAACGTCGTCGAGGCCGTCCGCCACATGCGCAACATCATGGGCGAGATACGGGCGCTGCAGGGCAAGACCCCGCAGGAGATCGTGGCGAGGGCAAGGGAGCTCGAGGCACCCCCCGACCTCCTCCTCGAGACGGTGAGGATGGGCCGGCTGCCGGTCGTCAACTTCTCCGCGGGCGGGATCGCGACGCCTGCGGACGCCGCCCTGATGATGCAGATGGGGGCAGACGGCGTCTTCGTGGGGTCAGGGATATTCCACTCGAGCAACCCGGAGAGGATGGCGCGCGCGATCGTCGAGGCGGTCACCCACTACGACGACCCGGTGGTGCTCGCCGAGGTGAGCAAGGGGCTGGGCCAGCCCATGAAGGGGATCGACGTCCATACCCTCCGCGAGGAAGAGGTGCTCCAGTACCGTGGGCGTTAGACTCGGGGTGCTGGCCCTCCAGGGGGACGTGAGCGAGCACATCCGGGGGTTCGAACGGGCACTCCGGGACGCGGGTATCCCGGACGGGACCGTCGTTCCCGTGCGGAGGCCCAGCGACCTCGGGGGGCTCTGCGGCATCGCGATCCCGGGCGGGGAGTCCACGACCATCTCCCGGCTCATCGAGAAGAACGGGCTCTTCGACCCCCTCGCCCACTTCGACGGCGGGGTGTTCGCGACGTGCGCCGGGATGGTGCTCGCCGCGACGCGGGTGGACGACCCCCGCGTGAGGCCGCTCGGCCTCATCGAGATGACGGTGAGGCGGAACGCCTTCGGCCGCCAGAGGGAGTCATTCGAGGCCGATATCCCGGTCAGCGGGCTCGACCGCCCCTACCGCGCGTACTTCATCAGGGCACCGGTGGCAACCGGCGTCGGCCCCGGCGTCGAGGTCCTCGCGCGGGTCGACGAGGGGATCGTCGCCGTGAGGAAGGGCAAGCACGTCGCGCTCTCGTTCCACCCCGAGCTCGGGGAGGACACGAGGGTCCACGGGATTTTCCTCGAGGGCCTCGGGATACTGGAGTGACTCCCGGTCGCTGGAAATCCGCTCATTTTCTGGTTTCCATCGTCTGGTCGATGATCGTGTAGCTCTCCCCGGAGAGGGAGGTGACCGTCACGACGACGCGGTCTTCTCTTCTCCTTTATTGTGTTTTTCACCGCGTGGAGGGTGAGAGCTTGGGAAATCTCGGTATTGCCTGATTCGAAAAGAGTTCCCTCGCCCGGGAAAAAAAGATGTTTACCCGATGAACAACGGCGCGAAGACCACCGAGACGATGGCCATCAGCTTGAGGAGGATGTTGAGGGCAGGTCCCGCCGTGTCCTTGAACGGGTCGCCGACCGTGTCCCCGGTGACCGCCGCCTTGTGCGCGGCAGAGCCCTTCCCGCCGAGATGGCCCTGCTCGATGTACTTCTTCGCGTTGTCCCACGCGCCGCCCGTGTTTGCCATCATCACGGCCACGATGAAGCCGCTCGCGATCGACCCGACGAGCAGGCCGGCAAGCGCGTGCGTGCCGAGGACGAGGCCGACGAGGAGCGGCGCGGCGATCGCGAGCATTCCCGGGGCGACCATCTGCCGGAGGGCGGCATTCGTGGAGATCGTGATGCAGGCCCCGTAGTCAGGGTCCGCCTTCCTCTCCATGAGGCCGGGGATCTCCTTGAACTGGCGCCGGACCTCCTGGACAATGAATCCCGCGGCCTTCCCCACGGCCGTCATCGCGAAGGAGCAGAAAAGGAACGGGAGCATGGCGCCGATCAGGACGCCGACGAAGACGACCGGCTCGAGCATGTTCACGATCTCGAGCTTCACCGCCTGCGAGTACGCCGCGAAGAGTCCCAGCGCGGTGAGCGCGGCCCCGCCGATCGCGAAGCCCTTCCCTATAGCGGCTGTGGTGTTCCCGACGGCGTCCAGCGTGTCGGTGATCCCGCGCACCTCCTTGGGCTGGTGGGACATCTCGGCGATCCCTCCCGCGTTGTCCGCGACGGGCCCGTACGCGTCGACCGAGAGCGTGATCCCGAGGGTCGCGAGCATCCCGACACCGGCGATCGCGACGCCGTAGAGCCCTGCCTGCTGGGCCGCGACCAGGATGGCGGTGACCACGATCACGACGGGGAAGAGAGTGCTCTCGAACCCGACGGCAAGGCCGGTGATGATGTTCGTCGCGGCACCGGTCTCGCTCGCCCGCGCGATCCGCTGGGTGGGCGACCGCTCGTACGACGTGTAGAACTCGGTCACGAGCCCTATGAGGAATCCCGCGACGAGACCGGCGACGGTCGCGACGAACACGCCGAGGTACTGGGGCCCGAGGAGCGTCGTCACGAGGTAGTACACGGCCGCCACGGTGAGGAGGAGGCTCACGAATGTCCCGGTATTGAATGCCTTGTGGATCGCGCCGCTCTCGTTCTTCTCGCTCCGCACGAAGAAGCTCCCGATGATGGACGCGATGATCCCGAGGGCCGCGATCATCATCGGCAGGAGGATGAGGTTGAGGGATTCGACTCCCACGAACCGGGCTGCCGCGACTGCAGAAACCCCCATCAGCATCGTCGCGACGATCGACCCCACGTAGGACTCGTAGAGGTCGGCGCCCATCCCCGCGATGTCCCCCACGTTGTCCCCCACGTTGTCCGCGATGACCGCCGGGTTCCTCGGGTCGTCCTCCGGGATGCCCGCCTCTATCTTCCCGACGAGGTCGGCACCGACGTCCGCGGCCTTCGTGAATATTCCGCCGCCGACGCGTGCGAAGAGGGCGATGGAACTCGCACCGAGCGAGAAGCCGGAGAGGATGCTGACGATCTCGGGGAGGTCGAGGGGCGTGAGGGCAGAGAGGCCAAGGAAGAGGACGGAGAGCCCGAGGAGTCCGAGCCCAACGACTGTCAGTCCCATCACGGTCCCGGAGGCATAAGAGACCCGGAATGCCCGCGCCATCCCCTCGCGCGCGGCGTTCGTCGTCCGGACGTTGGCCATCGTGGCCGCCGACATCCCGATGAACCCCGCGGTCGCGGAGAGGGTCGCACCCACGACGAACGCGAGTGAAGTGAGGGGGTGGATCCCGGGGATGAGGTACAGCACGAGGGCGAGGGCAGTCACGAAGACAGCGATCGCCTTGTACTGGTTCTTCAGGTACACCATCGACCCCAGCCGGATCGCACCGGCGATCTTCTGCATCAGCTCTGTCCCTGTGCCCTCCCGCTTCATGAGGAAGAACGAGTACCCGGCAAAGACGAGGCCGAGAATGGCACAGGCAGGAACAATCAGGATCATATCCATACAGTCGAACCTCCGGAAAATTCTCGTGAATCTCTACGCACTCTCTCGTTGCGCCTGAGATCAATTGGTCGCCGGGGATAAAAAGCAGGCTGATATCAGGTGAAGTCGAGGAGCCGGTACCCGAGCGTCTGGAGGTCGAGGAGGACTGCCTTCCCGGGCGTGGGAGTGATGTTCACCTGTTTCTGGAACGTCGTCTGGCCCTGCCACGTCCCGGCGTTGACGCAGAGGACCCCCCTGTACTCCGCGACGCCCGCGATGTGGATGTGGCCGCAGTGGAGAACCTCGGGGATAGGGTCGATGACGAGCGCGTCCTCCCTCCCCGGCGCGAGCGGGGTCCTCTTCCCGTAGGTGGGCGCGAGGTGGCGCCTCTGGAGCATGCCGACCATGACGGGCGCGGCATTCTCGTAGCTCGCCCCCGGGAGCATGCCGATGTAATCATCGAGCGACCTCCCGTGGTACATGAGGACCCTCACCCCCTGGAGGCTGACCATCGCGGGGTTCTCGACGAGGATGCAGTTTTTCGGGAATTTCGCGGCGAATTCGGGGGGGATCGCGGGCTGCGGCTCTGCCTGCCGGACGACGTCGTGGTTGCCGGGGGAGACGACGATCTTCATCCTCCGGGGGAGGTCCCGGAGCATCGACCCGAGGACCTCGTACTGCTCGTGGATGTTCTTGATCGTGAGTTCCCGCTCCTGGTTCGGGTAGACCCCGATCCCGTCGACGAGGTCCCCCGCGACGAGGAGGTACGAGACCTCCGCGTCCGCGAGCCAGTCGGCGAAGCGGTTCCAGGTCTCCTCGAGGAAGGTGTTGCTCCCCACGTGGATGTCCGAGATCAGGACCGCCTGGCCCGGCCTCTCGCTCCTGAACGGCGCGTGCGAGAGGGGGATATCGGGCCGGAAGAGCTGCTCGGCGAAGAAGAGGCGGCCGTCGGAGGAGAGCGTCCCCCGGACACCGATCACCTCGTCGGGGACGAGCGTCTCGGCATCGGCATACTGGGGCCTGTCCTTGTGGAAGAGGACCTGGATGGAGGACGTCGGGTCCTCCACCTCCACCATCCGGTGGCCGTTCGCCGTCTGCCTGTTCTCGACGACGAGGCCCATGATGGAGCAGACCTCCTGCCGGTACCGGGCACCCTTCTTCAGCGCCTCTATGGGCATCGGGGCCATCCTCGCGCGGATGCACTCGCCGAGGCGCATGTACCGGTCGCGGAAGTACGCGGCGTAATCCGCGACTCCCGCGGCACCGCGGGATGTCCCCGCCGCGCCCCTGATTACCTCGCACTCCGGGTCGGTGAGGAACCGGTTCCCGTCGCGCTCCTGGGAGAAACCGGGGATGTGCCGGACGGAGACCACGACGGTATCGCCGGGCACGTTCGCGATGATCCGGTCGATGAGGCCGGGGTCGTCCTTCTCCGCGATGTAGCGCACGACCTCCGGGTGGACCTGGAGTTTCGTCTGGAGGAAGCGCTGGACGATCGTCGCCGCATCGAGCATCGATCATATATCGGCAAACCCCGATATTGGGTTTTCCTCTCCCCCGGCCGCGGGATACGGGGCCCCTTCCAATCCATTATCATGGGGCGGGGAGAAACATCTCAGGGTCCTTGGGATGCCGCGACAGGGAGAGTCCGGGGAGGAACCCGGCTGGATCCAGAAGTTTCTCTCGAGCGAGAACCCGTGGATCTCGCTCGCCCGCGAGCTCGCGTGGGTGGCCGGAGTCGTGGGAGGGATTGCCCTCGCCCTCTTCCTCGTCTCGGGCACGTGGCCGGCGGTCGTCACGATCGAGTCAGAGAGCATGGTCCCCCACATGCACGTGGGGGACCTCGTCTTCGTGGTGAGTGCCGACCGGTTCGGCGAACTCCAGACGTGGGAGACCGGGAAGGCAACGGGGTACACGAAGTTCGGCGACTACGGGGACATCCTCATCTACCGGCCGAACGACGCCCCCAACCCGCCGGTCTCCATCCCGTTCGTCACGCGGGGGGTCCACCCGATCATCCACAGGGCGATGGAGAGGGTCGAGGAGGGCGAGCCCATCCCGAAGTACTTCAACCTCTACCGCGGCCAGGCGACCCCCGCCGAGTACGTCCCCGCGACCATCCGGAATAACAGCCTCGTCCTTTCGGACGGAACGGTGGTCACCCGCGAGAACGCGGATCCCCGCGTGGGGTACGTCGTCTCGACGGGCCTGAAGAGCCCCCACGCCGGGTACATCACGAAGGGGGACAACAACCTCGTGAGCGACCAGGCAGGGTTCCTCTCCTCCGTCTCGGGCGAGGTCATCATGCCCGTCCGGGATGACTGGGTCGTGGGAAAGGCCCTCTTCTCGGTCCCCCTCCTCGGGTACCTCCCCCTCCACATCGTCCCTGTCGCAATCATCCTCATCGCGCTCATGGTCATCTGGGAGTACTACGCGAGGAAGAAGGAGGGGGAGCCCGGCAGGGCCCAGGGGAAACCGCGGGGGAAGAAGAGGGGGTGAGGGGGCCCCGGGACCTCCGGGCGGGACACGGGGGTATCACTCCCGTCCCGCGGGAAAATCCTGGCTTGCGGGTACAATCCGGGTGGGGATTTTTTCCAAGCCGCAGCGGTCCCCCGCGCCGCGACTTCCCTTCACGAGAGGATGTCGAGGGCCTCTTTCCCGGTCATCCCCTCCCGGACTCCCAGCCTCCGGGCGCTTTCGTTCGCCTCCTTCACGATCCCGGCGAGGAGGTCGCCGACCGAAGAGATCGACGGCCCGGAGGATGGCCGGACACGCGCCGCGGGGTACCCGAACCTGTCGAGCGCCGCGACGTCCACGGCGCCGCACCCGACCATCCCTTTCTTCGCGACCACGCCGACGAGGTTCACGGGCCCGAGGGGGATCACGAAACCCTCGCCCGCCGAGTTCCTCAAGGGGACACGCTCCGTCTCCATGTCCAGTTGTAGGGAAGGCGAACAGAAGAATCCCTCGTGGTGGGTTTTATATACTGCACGTTCCCAGTCTGTTGAGAAGGGATGTCCCCCGATAGCATGCCCGTCCCCCGGCACCTCGAGGGGAGGGAGCTTGCGACCCTCCTCGACGACGTGCTCGGCGGGTACAGGCTCTCCGTCGGAGAGGCGGCAGCCCTCTTCCGGGTGACGGGGAGGGACGTCTGGCGGGTCGCGGAGGCCGCCGACGAGAAGAGGTCCCGCGTGGTGGGCGACGTCGTCACGTACGTGCGGAACCAGAACATCAACGTCACCAACCTCTGCGTCAACTCCTGCGGGTTCTGCGGTTTCTCGCGGAAACCGGGGGACCCGGACGCCTACTTCTACTCCCTCGAGACCGTTAGGAGGAAGGCTGCAGAGGCCCTCGCGCGGAACGTGACGGAGATCTGCACGGTCTCCGGCCTCCACCCCGATTTTGACGCGGGGTCCTACGTGGCTATCCTCTCGGCCATCAGGGAGGGGGCGCCCGGCGTGCACATCCACGCGAGCAACCCGATGGAGGTCGCGTACGGGGCGAGGAAGAGCGGGATATCGACCGCGGAGATGCTCAGGATGATGAAGGACGCGGGCCTCGGCTCCCTCTGCGGGACGGCCGCGGAGATCCTCGTCGACGAGGTGCGGAAGGTCATCTGCCCGGGGAAGATCCCGAGCGCGGAGTGGGAGAGGATCATCAGGGAGGCGCACGGCCTCGGGATCCCATCCACGGCGACGATCATGTACGGGCACTGCGAGACCGAGGAGGACAGGGCCCGGCACCTCGGGATCCTGCGCAGGATACAGGACGAGACGGGGGGGTTCACGGAGTTCGTCCCCTTGAGTTACATCCACCACAAGACGCCCCTCTACAGGGGGGGCCTCGCGCGTGCGGGCGCGACGGGGCGGGAGGACATCCTCATGATCGCGGTGGGCCGCCTCTTCCTCGACAACATCCCGCACGTGCAGGTCTCGTGGGTGAAGCTCGGCGTGAAGATGGCAGAGCTCGGCCTCCTCTCGGGGGGAGACGACCTCGGGGGCACGATGTTTGAGGAGAGCATCTCGAAGGGGGCGGGGGCGAGCGGCACGGATTACCTCGACCCCGCCGAAATGCGGCGGATCGCGGAGGATGCCGGGCGGACGCTCCGGCAGAGGACGACCCTCTACGCGACACTCCCGGACAGGTAAGGGACAGGGAGAGTCCCCGGACCCGCGGCTGGCCGTGGGAAAAAATACGGGATTTTTCAATCGGGAGGCTTGAGGAGCTGCACTATCTTCTCCCCGAGTTCGTGCGCCCGCTTGAGCCCCCGTTTGTCCTTCTCGATGTCCCCCTCGAGGTAGCCCCTGCCCTTCACCCACCCGAGGTACGAGAACTCGTGGGAGTTGAGGAACCCCTCGAGCGTCTCGATGGTCCTGTCACCCCCCTTGTTCGCGCAGACCGCGACCGCGACCGCCTTCCGGCCGGCAAGCTTCCTCTTGTGGTAGAGGGAGTAGCTCCTGTCGATGAAGTTCTTGAGGTGCCCGGAGACGTCGTAGTAGTACGTGGGGGAGCCGATGACGAGGACCTCGCATTCGAGGACCTTCTCCATGATCCCGCTCCAGTCGTCGTTCTTCACGACGCACCAGTCGTGCTCCTTGCACTTCTCGCACCCAAGGCAGGGCTTTATCTCCTTCCCGGCGAGCGAGATGAACTCGGTCTCTATCCCCGCCCTCTCGCACGGCTCGAGCACGGCCCTTATCAGGCGCGCGGTGTTCCCGTTCTTCCGCATGCTCCCCGAGAGTCCAAGGACACTCATGGTCTAACTGTCACCCTTCGGGGTTTTGATGTTTTTGCTCAGGACGGGGAGGGAGAGCGCGCGCGCGGCCTTGCCGATCGATTCCCCGGGATCGGCGGGCGAGAAGAAGAGGTGGGACCGGCACCTGCAGTCGCTGCACCCGAATCCCGGGACCGGCTCGCCGGGGAGGAGGGATGCGATGCGGCACTCCGCGCGGACGCGGGCCGGAAAGCAGTACACCGCCCGCAGCGAGAACGAGGGGCTGCAGAGGAGGTAATCGATGTGCCACCGCGTGCGCCCCTCCCCCCTCTCCGCGAGCCTCACGTGCCGGGCCACCCGCGAGAGTCCCGCCGGGCCGAGCGCCGAGCCGACGTACACGTAGTACCCCGCCGGGAACAGGACCTCCCCGAGGGCACCCACCCTCACCGTGCAGCCGTCGCAGGAGAGGACGAGGCAGTAGGTCCCCTCACTCGCGTGTGACGCGGAGGAGTTCCCGCGCGGCAAGGACGTGCCGCCTCCCGCCCCTCTCCACGGGGGACCCGTGGCCCGGGTAGAGCCCCTCGACGTCGAGCGCGGAGAGTTTCTCGAGAGAGCTCTCGAGCGCCGCCCTGCTCCCGCCGGGGAAGTCGTACCTCCCGAAACCGCCGTCCGCAAAGACGGTGTCCCCCGAGATGAGTGCGCCCTCCTCCTCGTGGAGGAGGCAGATGCTGCCCGGCGTGTGCCCGGGCGTGTGGATGACGAGGAGGTCGCCGACGCGGTCCCCCTCCGAGAGGACGCGGTCCGGGGGGCGCATCGGTGCCCGCGCACCGAAGTGGAGCGAGAGGGAGAGGGCATCGCTCGTGAGTCCGGGGGCATCCTCCCGGTGGATGTGCACGCGGGCCCTGCACATCCGCGCGATCGCGTCGACGTGCGCGATGTGGTCGTAGTGGCAGTGGGTGAGGACGATGTCGTGGATGGACGCCCTGTACTTCTCGAGCGCTGTCGGGAGGACGCCGGCATCCACGAGGACGTGGCCGACGAGGTACGAGTTGCCGAGGAACCCCCCGCCGGGAATCCACCGGACTGGCATGGTAGAATAATTAGGGTCTCCCACCAAGATGTCTGTTATGCCCAGTCTCATCCGCGAGTGCCTCTCGGGGGTCCCCGGGCTGGTGGAGGAGGTGGCGAGGAGGGAGGGGATCAACCCCCGTGTCGCCGCCCGGTCCGTGGCGAGGGGGAGACTGGTGATCCCGGCGAATCCCTCCCGCGAGCACAGGGTGTGCGGGATCGGCGAGGGGTGCAGGGTGAAGGTGAACGTGAACGTCGGGACCTCGGGGCCCGTGTGCGACATCGGGCTCGAGGAGGCGAAGGCGAGGGCAGCCATCGAGAACGGCGCCGACACCCTGATGGACCTCTCGACCGGGGGCGACCTTCGCGCAGTCCGCAGGATGGTCCTCTCCCTCGGCGTCCCGGTCGGGACCGTCCCCATCTACGAGGCCGTCCGCCGCGCGGGGAACGCCGCCGACGTGGACGCAGACCTCCTCTTCTCGGTGATAAGGGAGCACTGCAGGGACGGGGTGGACTTCATGACCCTCCACTGCGGGGTGAACAGGGAGGCACTCGCCGCGCTCCGGTCCGACCCGCGGATCATGCCCGTCGTCTCGAGGGGCGGGGCGTTCCACGTCGCGATGATGGTCCAGACCGGGGAGGAGAACCCCCTGTACGCCGAGTTCGACTACCTCCTCGAGATCCTCCTCGAGCACGGCGTCGTCGCGAGCCTTGGGGACGGGATGCGGCCGGGATGCCTCCAGGACGCGGAGAGGCACGCGAAGACCGTCGAGTACCTGACCCTCGGGAGGCTTGCCGCTCGCGCCCTCGAGGCGGGCGTGCAGCGGATGATCGAGGGCCCGGGGCACATCCCGCTCCCCCAGGTCCCCTGCAACGTCCGCACCATCAAGGAGCTCTCGGACGACGCACCACTTTACCTGCTCGGGCCCATCGTGACGGACATCGCCCCGGGGTACGACCACGTCGTCTCAGCGATCGGCGGCGCGGTTGCCGCGATGCACGGCGCGGACTTCCTCTGCATGGTCTCGCCGAGCGAGCACCTCGCGCTGCCCAAGGTGGAGGACATCGTCGAGGGGACGAGGGTCGCGCGGATCGCGGCGCACGTCGGGGACATCTCGAGGCACAGGGAGGGTTTCAAGGCGGCGAGGGAACTCCAGATGGCCGAGGCGAGGCAGAGGCTCGACTGGGAGTCCATGTTCTCCCTCGCCCTCTTCGGCGACCACGCGCGGGAGATCCACGGCCGCGACGGCGAGATCGAGACCTGCACGATATGCGGGGAGCTCTGCGCCGTGCGGCTCGTGAGGGAGCTGTTCGGGAAGAAGGGAGGGTAGGACCCCCGGCCGAGCATTTCGCCCGCGGGGACCGGGGCCCTCCTCACCCCGGGGACCGGCGTTCCCCGAGGAGCGAGAGGATACGGATCGCGAGGAGGGCCGCGTTCTCCCCGTTGTCCACGCCGACGCACGCGACCGGGACGCCCTTTGGCATCTGGACGATCGAGAGGAGGGCATCCAGCCCCCCGAGGAGCTTCCCGCTCACGGGGACCCCGATGACGGGCCGCTTCGTCCGGGCCGCGACGGCGCCGGGGAGGGCAGCGGAGAGCCCGGCGACCGCGATGAAGACCTTGCAGTCGCAGCCGCGGACGTACTCGTCGAGGAGCTCGGGGTCCCTGTGGGCCGAGATGACGCGGGCCTCCCACGAGATGCCGTGCGCGTTGAGGACCTCCGTGACCTTCTGGACGACCGCCGCGTCAGAGGCCGACCCGGAGAGAATCGAGACGTCGACCATGGGAATTCGCCATCCACACTTATATGCCCGGGTTGTAAAAATACTAGTGGGCTGGTTTTATGGAAAAAGAACCTCTCCTGATGCTCCCGGGACCCGTGCCCGTTCCGGAGCGGGTCCGCGCGGCGATGGTCAGGCAGGCCATCAACCACCGGGGACCGGAGTTCTCGGCCGCGTACGCGGACTGCGTGCGCATCCTCAAGTCGGCTTTCGGGACGGCAAACGACCTCTTCGTGATAAGCGGGTCGGGGACGGCGGCGATGGAGGCCGCGGTGGGCAATTTCGCGAGGGGGAGGAAGATCGCCTGCCTCGTGAACGGGAAATTCGGGGAACGGCTCCAGAAGATCGCGCAGCGGTACGGGACCGTGACCGAGATCGCGTCCCCGTGGGGAACCCCCCTCGACCTCGGGCGGCTTGAAGAGGCCCTCGGCGCGGGCGCGGAGGTCGTCACACTCGTCCACAACGAGACATCGGCGGGCATCAAGAACCCCGCCGAGAAGGTCGGGAGGCTCTGCAGGAGGCACGACGCCCTCCTCGTCATGGACGGCATCACGTCGGTCGGGGGGGACGAGGTGAGGGCGGACGAGTGGGGCGTGGACGTCCTCGTGACGGGGTCCCAGAAGTGCCTCGCGGCGCCGGCAGGCCTCTCCGCGATCTCGGTGAGCGCGAGGGCGTGGGAGAGGATGACCGAGCCGCGGCCGTTCTACCTTGACCTCGCGGCGTACAGGAAGAGCGCGGCGGGGAAGATCATGGAGACGCCGTACACCCCGGCCGTCCCCCTCTTCCTCGCCCTCCGCGAGGCCTGCCTCCTCATCGAGGAGGAGGGGCTCGCCGCCCGCATCGCCCGGCACAGGCGCCTCGCGGACGCCGTGAGGGCCGCGGCGAGGGCGTGGGGCATCTCCCTCTTCCCGAGGCTGGACGCGGACCACGCGTACTCGAACACCGTGACCGCCCTCTCCTACCCGCCGGGCGTGGATGACAGCGCGTTCCGCGCGGCGGTCAAGAAGATGGGGATA
Organism: Methanolinea sp.; assembly: GCA_030055515.1. Taxonomy (NCBI): domain Archaea; kingdom Methanobacteriati; phylum Methanobacteriota; class Methanomicrobia; order Methanomicrobiales; family Methanoregulaceae; genus Methanolinea; species Methanolinea sp. Next base: position 125,251 of record JASFYI010000002.1, read on the forward strand.
GAGGTCGCGGGCGGGCAGGACCACCTCAAGGGGAAGATCTTCCGGATCGGGACGATGGGCGCGGTGGGCGCGCCCGAGATCCTCGCGACGCTCGCGGCGGTCCAGTTCGCCCTCCGCAGGAATGGTTTTGCACCCGAGGGCGACGGGGTGATGGCGGCGGCAGAGGTCCTCGGATGAAGATCGGGATCGCGGACACGACATTTGCCCGGGTGAACATGGGGAGCATCGCGATCGACGAGATCCGCCGCCACGCGAGCGTCGCCGTCGAGCGGGTCACGGTGCCCGGCATCAAGGACCTCCCGGTCGCGTGCAAGAAGCTCATCGAGGAGAGGAAGTGCGACATCGTGATCGCCCTCGGGATGCCGGGGGGGAAGGAGAAGGACAGGATGTGCGCGCACGAGGCCTCCCTCGGCCTGATCGCGTGCCAGCTCATGACGAACACGCACGTCATCGAGGTCTTCGTCCACGAGGACGAGGCCTCCGACGAGCGCGAGCTCGCGTGGCTCGCGGAGAGGAGGACGCGGGAGCACGCGGTCAACGCGGTGAAACTCCTGCTCCGGCCCGGGGACCTCGTCAGGGAGGCGGGGACGGGCCAGAGGCAGGGGTTCCCGGACGCGGGGCCGGCCCGGCCGTGACGGCCCGCGGGACGGGATACGGTTATCACTCCGCAGAATCGAGATAGTGAGAGGAGAAGAGAATGGGAATCCGCCTTGGTTTCGTGGTCTCGGAGTTCAACCGGGACATCACATACATGATGGAAGTGGAAGCGCGGGAGCACGCTGAATTCCTCGGCGCGGAGGTCGTCGAGTGCCGGTACGTCCCCGGGACGTACGACATCCCCCTCGCCGTGAAGAAGATGCTGAAAGCAGGGGGAGTGGACGCCGTCGTCACCATCGGGTGCGTGATCGAGGGCGCGACGCAGCACGACGAGATCGTCGTCCAGCACGCCGCGAGGAAGATCATCGACCTCTCGCTCGAGTTCGAGAAACCCGTGACCCTCGGGATCTCGGGTCCGGGCATGACGCGGCTCGAGGCCCACGAGCGCATCGACTACGCGAAGAGGGCGGTCGAGTCCGCGGTCAAGATGGTCCAGAGATTGGGATGAGGGAGCTCTCCCGCAAGCTCGCAGGGATACCCCCCTCGGCGACGATCGAGATCTCGAACCTCGCGCGGCAGATGGAGAAGAGGGGGATCCCGGTCATCTCGCTCTCCATCGGGGAACCGGACTTTGACACCCCCCGCCACATCAAGGACGCCTGCATAAAGGCCCTCCTCGACGGCGAGACCCATTACGCCCCGAGCAACGGCATCCCCGAGCTCCTCGAGGCCATCGCGGCAAAGATAGCGAGGGAGAACGGTTTTTCGTGCACGCCGGACGAGGTCATCGTGACGTGTGGGGCAAAGGACGCGATCTACGACGCGATGGAGGCTGTCCTGAACCCGGGCGAGGAGGTGATCATCCTCGACCCCGCGTGGGTCTCGTACGAGCCCTGCGTCGTGATCGCGGGGGGAAAGCCGGTCCACCACTCCCTCGACCAGGAGACGTTCCAGGTCGACGACAGCATCCTCGAGCGCGTCTCGCCCCGGACGAAGATGGTCATCGTGAACACGCCGTCGAACCCAAGCGGCGCGGTCCTCGACAGGAAGTCGCTCTCCCTCATCGCGGACATGTGCGCGGACTACGACCTCATCGCCCTCTCCGACGAGATATACGAGAAGCTCACCTACGGGAAACCCCACGTCTCCCTCGCGTCGATCGGGGACATGGCCGAGAGGACGATCACGGTGAACGGGTTCTCGAAGGCCTACGCGATGACCGGGTGGAGGCTCGGGTACGCCGTTGCCCCCCTCCCCATCATCCGGCAGATGTCGAAGGTCCAGCAGCACTCCGTGAGCCACCCGACGACGTTCGCGATGTACGGGGGCGTCGCGGCCCTCACGTCCGACCAGTCGTGCGTGGAGGAGATGAGGAGGGAGTTCCAGAGGAGGCGCGACTTCCTCGCGGGGGAACTCCGGCTGATGGGGTACAGGACCGCACCCGCGGACGGTGCCTTCTACGTCTTCGTCCGCGTGGAGGGTGACGACATGGAGGTCGCGCGGCGCTGGCTCGAGGACCTCCACATCGCCGTCACCCCCGGGAGCGCGTTCCACGCGCCGGGCTGGGAGAGGATCTCGTACGCGACCTCGATGGCAAACCTCGAGGAGGCGGTCCGCAGGTTCCGCCGGGCCTCCTGACCCTCCCGCGACGCCGGGAGTGGGCCACGCGCGGTGCACTGCGGGGGAAAGACCACGGAGTCCCCCCCCCGCGTTCGCGAGGCGCGCGGGTGACGGGAGGGGAGCACGGGGGAGAGTGCCGGCAGGCAGAGAGGGATTGATGGATCGGAAAATGCAGGGGGCTCGGCAGATATGGTGAGGGAATGGTCGTGCATCCTCCTCTGTGCGGCATGCATCGCGGGAGGCCTTGCTGCGGGGTTTCTCTGGGCGAGTGCGGGGAGTGCGGGGCCGACAGGGACACACTCTTCCAGGTCTCCACGATCGGGGCGCTCATGGAGGGCGACTACCGTGGCCACGTGACGTTTGGGGAGCTGAAAGGACACGGGGACTTCGGGATCGGGACGTTCGAGGCCCTCGACGGGGAGATGGTCGCGGTCGACGGGAGGTACTGGCAGGTCACTGCGGACGGGTGCGTCCACCCCGTGACGGACGGGATGGAAACACCGTTCGCGGCGGTCACGTTCTTCGAGCCCGACATCGCCTTCACCATCCCGCGGGCGGAGAACTACAGCGACTTTTCGCGGCAGGTGAGAGAGGCCCTCCCCTCGGAGAACATGACGTACGCCGTCAGGGTCAGGGGCGAGTTCCTCCGCGTGCTGGCACGGAGCGTTCCCCGGCAGGGGGAACCGTACCCCCGCCTCGCCGACGCGGTGAAGAACCAGTCGGTCTTCCCGATCAACGGGACGAGGGGGGTCGCGGCAGGGTTCTACGTGCCGGAGTACGCGGGCGCGCTCAACGTCCCGGGATTCCACCTCCACTACATCGCGGACGACGGGACGAGGGGCGGGCACGTCCTCGACCTCTCGGCGGAAGGCGTGACCGTCGAGCTGGACGAGACACCGCGGTTCTGCCTTATTCTCGGGGGAGACGGCGGGGATGGGGGGAAGATCCCCCCTCCCGTTCGAGGAGAAGTTGAAAGAATCGAAAAAAGCGGTTGATTGGCCGAAAAATTCTCTCTCTCCCTCCCGTTCGGGCAAGGATCGAAAGATATTTTGTGTTTTGGGCGAAAAGACGAGGGAGGGAAGCATTCGGGGGCGACCGCCGCCGAGGAGCCGGATTCGGGGCCGCGTGCCGGGGGTGGCGGGAGAGGGGAATCCCGTGAGCCGCAACGGACGGTGGTGCGGGTGAGGACGATATACCGCGAGACGCAGGGGAGGCTGGAAGAGATCGGGACGCACGAGGAGGGCACGTGGATCAACCTCGTCAACCCCACGCCCGCCGAGATCGAGGAGACCGTCTCGTGGTTCCAGATCCCCCCAGATTTCCTGACCGACCCCCTCGACGTCGACGAGCGGGCCCGCGTGGAACGGGAGGAGGGGAGCATCCTCATCGTCCTGCGCACGCCCCACCGCGAACCCCCCGGGGCCGACATCCCCTACACCACTCTCCCGCTCGGGATCATCCTCACGCACAACGTGACGATCACCGTCTGCCTCACCGAGGTCGATCTCATCGCCGAGTTCCTCGAGGGGAAGGTGAGGAATTTCTCTCCCGCGAAACAGGGGAGGTTCGTCCTCCTCCTCTTCTACAGGAACACGCTCCTCTACATGCGGTACCTCCGGGACATCAACAGGATGACGGCGCAGGTCGAGCGGGCGCTCTACCGCGCGCTGAAGAACGAGGAGCTCATCCACCTCCTGAACCTCGAAAAAAGCCTCGTGTACTTCGTCACGTCGCTCCGGTCCAACGCCCTCATGCTCGAGAAGTTCAACGCGATCGCCTGCATCCGGATGAGCGAGGAAGACAGGGACCTCTTCGAGGACATGGTCATCGAGAACAAGCAGGCCCTCGAGATGGCCAACATCTACTCGAGCATCCTCTCGGACATGATGGACGCGTTCGCGTCGGTCATCTCGAACAACCTCAACGTCATCATGAAGCTCCTCACGACCGTCACGATCATCCTCATGATCCCGACACTTGTCGCGAGCGTGTACGGGATGAACGTCGAGCTCCCGTTCCAGCACACCCCATACGCGTTCCTCTTCACGATGGTCGTCTCCTTCATCCTCTCCGCGATAGGAATCGTCATCTTCTGGCGCAAGGAACTCATCTGAGCCCGCGGGATCCGGGAAAGCGCATATACGGGTGGAACGCGAGTACGTACCATGAAATCCGTCGCCGACCTCCTGTTCTCGCCGGGGCGCTTCTTTGCCGAGGGAGAGGGGAGAGAGCCGGGTCTCCTCGTGCCCGGCCTGATCGCGGTGGCCGGGGCATCCGTCTCGGCACTCGCCGCGTACGCGATGTCCCCCCTCTACCGGGAGATGTTCGCACCCGCGGGTGCGGGGGAAGAGATGGGCATGGTCATCGGGGTGGCCGGGGCAGTCGGCGCGTTCGCGTTCTTCATCCTCGTCTGGTGGGTCCTCATGGCCTGCGCGTTCCACGTCGTCTCCATCCCCCTCGGGGGGCAGGGGAAGTTCTCCGGCACCCTCGCGGCGACGGGGTACGGGCTCCTGCCCGTTGTCGTGGGGAACGCCATCTCCTTCGCCGTGCTCCTCGCCACGCTCCCCTCCATCGCCGTGCCGGCCGTGAGGAACGTCCGAGACCCTTCAATCGTGCAGGAGGCAATCGCCGGGCTCCAGAGGGACCCCGCGATGCAGCAGTACACGCTCGCTGCCACGGTGATCTCGGTCATATTCCTCGCGTGGAGTGCGAATATCTGGATCTTCGGCGTGGGACACGCCCGGAAACTCAAGACGAGGGACGCGGTCGTCACGGTCCTCGTGCCGGCGGGCATCATGGCCGCGTTTTCCATCGGCTCCTACGTGACAGGGGCCCTCGCGGCCGGGGGGTCGTAGGGAGCATGCCGCGCGCCGCCACTGCCGCCGCCATCGCCGTCGCCGTCACCCTCCTCCTCGCCGTCCCGCTCGCGGCCGCCGCCGAGCAGGTGCAGGCGGGGACCACGGGCGCCGCGCAGGTGATGGTCACGAACGTCACCGTCAGCCCCGAGGTCTTCATGCCGGGCGATTCCGGCACGATCACGGTGGAGGTCGTGAACAACGGGGCCCAAAGCGTCGCGATACGCCGGGCGACGCTCTACGACGAGAAGATCCGCGTCGCGTCGCTCCCGTACGAGACCACGATGTACCTCGGCGCGGGGAACAGGATGCGTTTCACCTTCACGGTGAGGGCTTCCGTCCCCGAGGGGATCTACTACCCGGTCTTCTCGCTCGACTTCCGCGACGCGGGCTACCTCCGGTACCCCGTGAAGCTCCGCGTCCAGGACCAGCCCCTCGCGCTCGCGGTCCTCTCGAAGCCCGACGTCTTCGAGGGGGAGAAGAGGGAGAAGGTCGAGATCCTCGTGGGGAACCCCCGCGACAACACCCTCTCCGGGATCACGGTCACCCCCACGGGGGAGGGGATCGACGCGACCCCCTCGCAGGCGTTCGTCGGGTCGCTCGCCCCCGACCAGTCCCAGAAGGTCACGTTCCTGGTCACGCCCCGGTCCTCGGCGACGCTCGAGTTCCGCGCCGACTACTACAACGGGATCAACCCCCACACCGAGGCGATCAGGGTCCCGGTCACCGTGGGGAGGAGCAAGCTCCGCGCCGAGCCGGTCATCTCGAACGTCCGCGTGGAGAGGTCGGGCACGACCTACACGCTCACGGGTGACGTCACGAACGCGGGCCTCGAGCCCGCAAACGCCGTGATCGTCACGGTGGGGGAGGGGGCGGTCCCCCGGGACCCCTACCGGCAGTACGTCGTGGGGACGCTCCAGCCCGACGATTTCGCCGGTTTCGAGGTGACATTCTCGGCCGCGGGCAACGAGACCCGCGTCCCCGTCGTGGTCACCCACAAGGATACCGACGGGAACACCTACACCACGGTCTTCCCCGTCGACCTCCCGGCCGCCGGGTCCCGCGCGGAGGGGGAGGGCCCGGGGCAGGGATTCCCGTACCTTGTCGCGGGAGTGATCGCGGCGTCCGCGGCGGTCGTCTGCGGGGCGGTGTGGTATTCCTGGAGAAGGCGATGAGCGGGGGAGGGGCACGTGACCCGGTCATCAGGTTCCGGGACGTGACCAAGGTCTACCCGCTCCCGGCCGGCGACGTGGTCGCGCTCGACCACGTGACCCTCGACGTCGAGCCCGGGGACTTCATCGCGGTCATGGGACCTTCCGGGTCGGGCAAGTCGACCCTCCTCAACCTCATGGGCTGCATGGACACCCCCACCTCCGGGTACCTCGGGATCAAGGGCAGGGACGTGGGGAGCATGTCCGACGACGAGCTCACGGTCCTCCGCAGGGACCACATCGGGTTCATCTTCCAGCAGTTCAACCTCATCCCCCTCCTCACGGCGCTCGAGAACGTGGCGTACCCCTACGTCCTGAAGACCGGGATCCGCGACTGCACCGCGCACTGCGCGGAAGTCCTCAGGGCAATGGACCTCGACCCGTCCCTCTACTCGCACAGGCCGGCGGAGCTCTCGGGGGGGCAGCAGCAGCGCGTCGCGATCGCCCGCGCCCTCGTGAACGATCCCGAGATCCTCCTCGCCGACGAGCCGACGGGGAACCTCGACACGCGGACGGGCTCGGCCATCATGGAACTCCTCAAGGAGCTGAACGAGGACCGCGGGAAGACCATCGTCATGGTCACCCACGACCCGAACGTCGCCCGGTTCGCCCACCGGACGATACGGCTCGTGGACGGGAGGATCGCGTGAGCGGGAGGTGACGGGGTTTCCCATGCAGGTCTCGCTCTTCTTCGACTTCGCGAGGAGGAACCTCCGGCGCCACTGGCTCCGGTCCCTCCTTGCCATCGTCGGGATCGTCATCGGCGTGACCGCGATCGTCTCGATGGGCATCCTCGGCAACAGTCTCGTGCTCGCGATCTCCGACAGCCTCTCTGCCGTGGGGGACAGCATCATCGTGGTGCCCCACGCGGGAGGGGGCCCCATGATGACCTACGCGGCGAGCGAGGGGATCACGGAGCGCCAGCTCGAACAGATCCGGAGGGCGGTCTCCCCCAACCCCACGATCCCCGTGTACTCGGGGAGCGCGCGGATGAGGATAGGCGCGGAGGACACCGTCGGGGTGGTGTACGGCCTGCGCCCCGACGACATCCCCACCCTCCTCGAGGTGGAGGAGGGCACGTACCTCAGGGGGAGCTCGGGGGCGATGGCGGGTGCCCGGTTCGCGAGGGAGCACGACCTGCGGGTCGGCTCGCGCATCACCGTGAAGGACAAGGGCACCCTGCGCGTCGTCGGGATCATCAGGGAGAGGGGGATGGGCTTTGACATCAACCCTGACTACGGCATCGTCGTGGACAGCGGGTGGTACAAGCAGGCATTCGACAAGGAGGACTACGACCTCGTCATCGTGAAGGTGCGGGACCTCCCGCGGATAGGGGCGGTCAAGGAGGCGATCGAGAAGCAGCTCAACCGCCGGGAGACGGTCGTGGATGCCATCGATACGAGGGCGATCCTCGAGACGATACTGGACACATTCGGGAGGATATCGATGTTCACCACCGCGATCGGCGGGATCTCGCTCATCGTCGCGGGCGTGAGCATCCTCAACATCATGATGATGTCGGTGACGGAGAGGACGAAGGAGATTGGTATCCTCCGGAGCATCGGGACGCGCAGGAACGAGATCCTCGCCATGTTCCTCTTCGAGGCCCTCATCCTCGGGATCGTCGGGAGCACCATCGGGGGGGTGGCGAGCATCTTCGGCGGGTACGCCGTGAGCGTCCTCATGATCCGGACGGCCGAATACCTCTTCGTCCCCTCGAGCATGGTCCACGTCCTCTACGGCGTCGGGTTCGGGGTGGGAACGAGCCTCCTCTCCGGCCTCTACCCCGCGTGGAAGGCCGCGAACCTGAACCCGATAGAGGCGCTGCGGCACGAGTGAGGTATCTCCCCGTGGCCGGCCCGCGAAACCGCCCTCACCGGCCCACGAGGAGGGCCCTCGTCCTCGTGTAGGAGAGGAGCGCCTCCGACCCGTTCTCGCGCCCGAGCCCCGACGACTTCACCCCGCCGAAGGGGATCTCGGGCGGGAGGCTCAAGTGGCGGTTGACCCAGACGACCCCTGCCCTTACCCGGGCGAAGACCTCGCGGGCGACATTGAGGTCACGGGTCCAGACGGAGGCGCCGAGGCCAAAGCGCGTCTCGTTCGCGTGCCGGATGGCGGTATCGAGGTCGTGGACCGGCATGACGGGCAGGACGGGGCCGAAGACCTCCTCGCGGAGGAGCGCGGACTCCGGGTGCAGGTCGGTGACGACCGTGGGGGCGAAGAACGAGCCCCTGTCGTACGCGGGGCCGCGGAGGGGTCCCCCTCCCGTCACGACGATTCCCTCCCCCTTCCGCCTGAACTCCTCCACGAGGGCCGCGATCGCGGCACGCTGTTCCTGCCCGCAGAGCGGGCCCATCTCGACACCCTCGTCGAGGCCGTTTCCCACGCGGAGGGCCGCGACCCGCGCCGCGAGCCTCCTGAGGAACTCCGGGAATATCGCCTCGTGGACGAAGAGGCGCTTGACCGCGGTGCAGGTCTGGCCGGCGTTGTAGAACCGCCCGCGCACCGCCCCCGCGACCGCGCTCCCGATATCGGCGTCCTTCCAGACGATCATCGGGTCCGAACCCCCGAGCTCGAGCGTGAGCTCCTTGAGGGTGCCGGCGGCGAGCTCCCGGACCCGCAGGCCGGTCGCGACGTTGCCCGTGAAGGAGACCTTCGCGATCTCCGGGTGGCGGACGATCGCTTCCCCGACGACTTCCCCCCTCCCGGTGACGACGTTGAGGACTCCGGGGGGGAGGCCCGCCTCCTCGAGCGTCCGCGCGAGCGTGATGGCAGAGAGGGGCGTCCGTGCCGCCGGCTTGAGGACGAGCGTGTTGCCGGCGAGGAGGGCCGGGGCAACCTTCCACGCCATGAGGAGGGCCGGCATGTTCCACGGGATGATGGCCCCGCAGACGCCGAGGGGCTCCCGCGCGACGACCGCGTCGCCGGTCTCCCCGAGCGGGACGTACTCGCCGGTCAGCGTGCCCGAGATCGCGGCGTAGTACTCGAGGACGTGGGCAAACCCCCTGACCTCGTCCGTGGACTCCCGCAGGGGCTTTCCCTGCTCCGCGGTGAGGAGGCGGGCTATCTCCCCGTGTCTCTCCCGCACGAGGGACGCGCCCCGGAGGAGGATCTGGCCGCGCTCGCGTGCCATGCGGGAGGCCCACCCCGGAAAGGCATCGGCGGCCGCCTCGACCGCGTCGTCGACGTCGTCCCCCGTCCCCTCCGGCACCCTCTCGATCTCCTCGCCCGTGGCCGGGTTCGTGACCTCCATCCACCGGTCGTCGGCACCGGCCACGTCCCTGCCGCCGATTCTCATCTGCATGATGCAGGGGTGGCGACCTTCACCATATTATACCTTGAGCAATGCCTCGAGCAATATCGGGCGCGGCGGCGCGGGAGGGAGGCCGACCTCACTTCCCCGCGAGCAGTCCCGCGAGCAGTCCCGCGAGCCTCCGCACCACCGGGGAGGGATCGGAGAGGAGAGGGGGGAGGACCGATCCCGCGCCGGCCTCGCGGACCTCGCGCGCGTAGCCGGCCCCGGCGAGCCACGCGAGGGAGCGGAGCGCGGCGATCCTCGTTGCATCGTCGGCGTCCCGGCAGGCGGAGAGGAGGAGGGGGATCCCCCCCGCGGAGATGAATGCCGGCGCCGCGTTGTCCGTCGACGAGAGGAAGGCGGGGAGCCGGGAGAGGAGCCTCCGCTTCGAGACGCGGTCGTTCCCCTCGATCGCCCTCTCGAGGCCGCAGGCGACCTGTTCCCCCTCCCCGCCGGGAAAGCCGTCCCCGGTCATCTCCCTCCCGGTTCCCTGCCGCGGGAGATAAGGCTTCCCTTTATGTGCGGGGAACGCGAGTCTGGGAGGGAGGTTACGGCATGAGAATCGGGATCATGGCAGACTCACACGACCACGTCCCGCGCATCCGGGAGGCGGTGGGGGTATTCGCCCGGGAGGGGGTGGACCTCGTCCTCCACGCGGGCGATTTCATCGCGCCGTTCGTCATCCCGGAGATCGCGAGGGTCGGCGTCCCCGTCGTGGGGGTCTTCGGGAACAACGACGGCGACTGCCCCCTCCTCCTCTCCCGCAGCAGGGAACAGGGGAACGTCGAGATCAGGGGGTACTTCGCGGAACTGGAGTACGGCGGCAGGAGGATCGCGCTGCTCCACGGGCACGACAGGGAGAGGCTCGCGGAGTGCATGGAGTCGGGCCACTACGACGTGGTGGTCCACGGGCACACGCACCAGTACGGGATCGGGTCCGCGGGCAAAACTCTCTCCGTCAACCCCGGGGAATTGTGCGGCTACCTCACGGGGAACCCGACCGTCGCGATCTACGAGACCGGGAGCGGGACCGCGCGGATTGTCCCCCTCTAGGGGGGAGGGGAGACGAGGTCCCGCAGGCATTCCCCCATCCCCGAGAGGATCCTCCCGACCATCGCCGGTCGAACACCGTCTCCGCAGAAACCCGAGGCGAGGGTGAGCGTGTCCCGGTAGGTGCTCGCCGCGACGGAGAAACCGGGCGGGTATTCCACGGGCGGGAGGAGGTACGCGTACCGGGCCGAGAGTTCCCCGAAGTCGGCGCACTCGCCGGGGATCACCCCCGCGTTCGAGAAGAACGGGTTCCTCGGGTAGTTCCCCGAGAGCGAGGCCCTCTTCCGCTCCTCGAGGATCTCGCGCACCCTGGAGAACCCCTCCGAGAACATCTCGCCGAGCCGGATCGCGGCACCGAGGGGTGCGCGGAGCCCCTTCTTCTCGGCCATCGCGCGGTGCGCGAGGTCGGCGTGGGCAGCCGGGGGGAGGGTCCCGTCCGCGGGGAGCCTCACCTCGAAGGCGACCGAGAGATTTGCGACTGGGAGGAGGCGGACGGTCGGTGCGAGCCTGCGCAGGTCGGCAGAGACGAGGACCGGGTATTCCTTCCCCTCCCCGTGCGGGATCTCGCGCGCGACGCTCCGGAAGAACGCGGAGAGGAGGAGGTCGTTGACGGTCATCCCGCGGGAGCGGGCGTACTTCCGGATCTCCAGGAAGAGGCCGGGTCCGATGCGCGCCGTCGCGTGGCGGGGGGACCGGGCATTCTCCGGGGTGCAGGGGATCCCCCATTCCGCCGTCCCCTCGCCGCAGGCCCTCCGCGCCGCCTCGCGCTCCGCGGGTGTGAACGCGGAGAGGACGGGTGCAAAGGACCTGTCAGGCAGGTCCAAACCTCGTGCCCTCGCCGCGCCGCCTCCCTCCCTGTAAAACTGCGCGAGGAGGGCCGCGGTCTCCTTCACGCCGCAGGCGTCGGACGCCGCGTGGTTCACGGAGAGGACGAGCACGTCCTCTCCCCCGCGGACGAGCGTGAGCCGGGCCTGCGGACCGGTGCGGGGGTCGATGCGCGTGCGGGAGGGCACGGTGCCGGCGGCACTTCCCGCGTCGCGTGCCCGGACGAGGGAGAAATAGGCACGGGGGGAGAGCCGGGGGATCTCCTCCCAGAATGGTTCCTCCGCGTCGACGAACCGGGAACGGAGGACGGGCTCCGCCTCGAGCACGTCCCCCATTGCCCGGGAGAGCCTCGCCTCGTCCAGCCTCCCCGGCAACTCCGCGACGAGGTGGATCATCTGGTCCCAGATGGTGGAGAGCAGGAAGTCCCACTGGTCGTTGACAGGCGCGGGGAACCTCCGACCCCCGGCGCGCCCCATCTCCGCGTGCATCTCCCTCCTCCCCCGTGCAGGCAGGAATTATGGGCAGGGGAAGGGAAAAATGTTCTTTTCCCCGGGGAACCGGGGATCCCGGGCGGGACAAACGGGGGCAGCCCGAGGGGGAGCACTCCAATTGTCTGTGCAACGTGGAATTTTACAATACAACAATGTATATAATTATACAAAACCCAGTCTTAACCCATGAAGACGAAGATCCTCCTCGACGAGGACCAGATGCCACGGCAGTGGTACAATATCCTGCCGGACCTCCCGTCGCCCCTCGATCCCCCGCTCCACCCGGCGACGGGAAAACCTGTCACGCCGGACGACCTTAAACCCATCTTCCCGATGGAACTCATCAGGCAGGAGATGAGCGACAGGAGGCAGGTCGAGATGCCGCAGGAGGTGAGGGAGATCCTCCTCCTCTGGAGACCGACACCCCTCTTCCGTGCCCACCGCCTCGAGAGGCACCTCAAGACACCGGCGCGCATCTACTACAAGTACGAGGGGGTGAGCCCTCCCGGGAGCCACAAGCCGAACACCGCTGTTGCTCAGGCGTACTACAACATGAAGGAGGGCATCGAGCGGATCGCGACCGAGACCGGCGCCGGGCAGTGGGGGTCGGCGCTCGCGTTCGCGACGCAGCTCTTCGGTCTCGCGTGCACGATCTACATGGTCCGCTCGAGTTACGCCCAGAAACCCTACCGGAAGTCGATGATGCAGGTCTGGGGTGCCGAGTGCATCCCGAGCCCCAGCACGAGGACGAGGGCAGGGCGCGCGGTGCTCGAGAGGGACCCCGAGACGACGGGGAGCCTCGGGATCGCCATCTCCGAGGCGGTCGAGGACGCGGCGACCCACCCCGACACCAACTACTCGCTCGGCTCGGTCCTGAACCACGTCTGCCTCCACCAGACCGTGATCGGCCTCGAGTGCAGGGAGCAGCTCGCGACCGTGGACGAGTACCCCGACGTCGTGATCGGGTGCGTGGGCGGCGGCTCGAACTTCGCCGGGATCTCCTTCCCGTTCGCCGCGGACAAGATCAAGGGGAGGAGGAAGGATCTCGACATCGTCGCCGTGGAACCTGCCTCGTGCCCGACGCTCACGAAGGGGCTCTACACCTACGACTACGGGGACGTCGCGGGCCTAACCCCGCTCCTCAAGATGTTCACGCTCGGCCACGACTTCGTCCCGCCGTCCATCCACGCGGGGGGCCTCCGGTACCACGGGGACTCCCCCATCGTCTCCCGCCTCGTGCACGACGGGGTGATGAGGGCGGTCGCGTACCACCAGACCGAGGTCTTCGAGGCCGCGCAGACCTTCGCCCGCACCGAGGGGATCATCGTCGCGCCGGAGACATCGCACGCGGTGAAGGCGGCGATCGACGTGGCCCTCGCCTGCAGGGAGAAAAGGGAGGAAAAGACGATCCTCTTCAACTGCTCGGGCCACGGGAACTTCGACATGGCCGCGTACGACGCGTTCTACGCCGGCCAGCTCGTGGACTACGAGTACCCTGCCGACCTCATCAGGGAGTCCCTCTCCCGCATCCCGAAGGTGCCCGGGAGCTAAAAGGCGATATCGCCCCGGTGAACGGGGCACGAGATACCTTTTTTCCCGAAGGAGGGGAGGTAGCGCGATGCTCCGCGTCATCGGTTTCCTCGTGAACCCCGTCGCGGGGATGGGAGGATCGGTAGGCCTCAAAGGGACGGACGGGCTCGTCGAGGAGGCAATCGCCCGCGGGGCCGAACCGCGGGCACCGCGGCGCGCCGAGGAGGCAGTCCGCCACCTCGCGGGACTCCCCCTCCACTTCCTCACGTGCGCGGGGCAGATGGGCGAGGAGCCCCTCTCCCGCGCGGGAATCGCAAGCTACGAGGTCGTGCACGTGCCCGCGGGCCCAAGGACGGACGCGGGGGACACGGTCGCAGCATGCCGCGCATTCGCGGGGAGGGGGGTCGACCTCGTCCTCTTCTGCGGGGGGGACGGGACCGCCCGCGACATCTACTCGGTCGTCGGCGACCGCACCCCGATCCTCGGCATCCCCGCGGGCGTGAAGATGTACTCCTCTGTCTTCGCGATCACGCCGGAGGCGGCCGCGACGATCGTCCGCGAGGGAGTGTCGGGCGAAAGGGAGTTCCACGTCCGCGACGCCGAGGTGATCGACGTCGACGAGGAGGCGTACCGGAGGGGAGAGTTTGCGACACGGCTCTTTGGGGTCGCGAGGACGCCGTACCGGCCCGGGCTCTCGCAGATGGCAAAGCAGGTCTTCGAGGACCCGGACGAGGAGAGGGCGAAGGGGGAGATCGCCCGGTTCCTCCGCGAGGTCATCGAGGGGACGCCCGACATCCTCTACATCCTCGGCCCCGGCGGGACGACGGCGGCAATCGCAGCGGAGCTCGGGCTCGAAAAGACCCTGCTAGGGTTCGACGCCGTGAAGGCAGGGAGGCTCGTCGGGACCGACCTCGACGAGAGGGGTATCTGCTCCCTCCTCACGCGGTACCCCCAGGCGAGGCTCGTCGTGAGCGTGCTCGGGTCGCAGGGGGCGGTACTCGGGCGCGGGACCCAGCAGGTGTCGCCCCGCGTTCTCCGGGCGATAGGGAAGGAGAACGTCATCGTCGTCGCGACGCCGCGCAAGCTCGCCGAGACACCCCGCGTCTTCGTCGACACGGGGGACCCCGAACTCGACCGCGAGTTCGGGCCTACCATCAGGGTCGTCACGGGGTACAGGGTCGCCCGCCGCGTGGGGGTGGCGGCGGTCCCCGCGGGCATGGGGTGAATCCCGGGCCCCGTTCCCCGTCCCGAGGCCGCGGTCTTTCGGCGGTAGACCTCCCGGGAAAATATTTTTTTAACACCCGTGACGTTCCTTCCAGAAAGGAGAGGGGAACGGAGGGCATGGAGCGGAAGGGATCGGGGGGAGCAGGGGAAGGGCTCCCCGAGGCCCGCGAGAGGAACCTCGAGCCCGGCGACCACGTGGCAGTCCTCCTCGGCGATCCCTCCGGGATCGCACCCGTCACGGAGAGCATCCTCGGGAGGTGCGGGGAGAAGGGGTGGTACCCCATCTACATCTCCCGCTTCCCCGAGAGGAACCCCGCGATCTTCGCGGGGGATTCTGTGCGCGCGGAGATCGCGGGCCGTGCCTGCGTCCTCTCGCACGGCGATCCCCTCTTCCACAGCCAGCTTGCAACCGTCGAGGCCGCGCGGGCGTTCTTCGGGCAGAAGGCGCGGGAGGCCGCGGCGGCCGGGTACTCCGCGGTCTGCATCGTCCGGGAGGTCCCGCCCCTCGCGACCCACAAGTCAGAACGGAGTCTCGTGAGCGACCTCGCGGACCTAAAACCGCTCTTTGACGAGGGATCCCTCGTCCTCGTCTGCATCTACAGGATGGGGGAGACCCCCGCGGCAACGCTTCTCAACGTCCTGCGGACGCACCCCCTCGTCGTGCTCGACGGGAGGATCATCAGGAACTTCTTCTACATCCCCGCGTCGGACGCGCAGCGCTACAACCTCCCGTCCCTCGAGCTCCAGCACTGGCTCGACACCCTCCGGGAGATCTCCCGCCAGACCGAGATCCTCCGCGAGAGCGAGGCACGGTACCGGGACCTGCTCGAGAACGCGAGCGACCTCGTCCAGAGCGTGGATGCGAACGGCCGTTTCCTCTTCGTGAACAGGACGTGGAGGGAGAGGCTCGGGTACACGCGGGAGGACCTCGAACGCATCACGCTCTTTGACGTCGTCGCCCCCGAGTCCCTTTCGCACTGCAGGGAACTCTTCGCCCGGGTTACCTCGGGGGAGGACGTCGGCACTTTCGAGGCGGTCTTCCGGGCGAAGTCCGGGGAGAGGGTGTACGTCGAGGGGAGGGCAAACTGCCTGATGGTCGGGGGCAAGCCCCGGTACACGCGCGGGATATTCAGGGACATCACCGCGAGGAAGAAGGGCAGAGACGCCGGCCCGTGACCCCGCACATGCCCTGCGGGACATCCCGCGGGGTCTTATGAGGGAGGACCGACAACTTCTCCCGGGATGGAGCACGTGCGGAAGGCTTTCGACGACGCGGCGGCGCGGTACGACAGCACGCGGAAGTACATCATCCCCGACATGGACGGGTTCTACGGCGCGGCGGTCTGGGCCGCGGACTGGCCGGCGGAAGACCCGGCCGTCCTCGACATCGGCGCGGGAACGGGCCTCCTCTCCGCGATGATCGTCGAGAAATTCCCGGTGGCGAGGGTGACCCTCCTCGACATCTCGGACCGGATGCTCGAGGTCGCGAGGGCCCGGTTCTCCGGCAACCCCCGCGTCCGGTTCGTGGTCGCGGACTACAGCAGGGAGGAGCTCCCCGGGGTGTTCGACATCGTATGCTCTGCCCTCTCCATCCACCACCTCGACCACGCCCAGAAGAGGGATCTCTTCGCGAGGATCCACGCGGCCCTCGTCCCCGGCGGGATATTCGTGAACGCGGACCAGGTGGAACCCCCATGCGACTGGCTCTCCCGGAAGTACCGGGAGTACTGGGACTCCCACCTCGCGGGGGCACCCATCGACCCGGCAGAGGTGGAGGCGGCGAGGGCCCGGAGGGAGGCCCTCGACCAAAACGCGCCGCTCCTCGACCAGGTCCGTTGGCTCGGGGAAGCCGGGTTCTCCTGCGTCGACGTCGTGTACAAGAACAGGACTTTCTGCGTCTTCGTGGCGAGGAAGGGGGAGTGAGGGAGCGGGTGGCCGGGAGCCCTGCATCCCAGCTGCCCCGCAACACGCGCCCACGCACTTTCGTGCAGCAATGTATAAATAGTTACATCGAGGAACATAATAATACATGAAGGACGAGACGAGCAGCCACCGGGTGATGCCGGTGGACTGGGGATCGCCGCCGGCACGGCGGCACGCAAAGAGCGCCACGAGAGGCGCGTTCTAGGAAATTCCTCTCCTGCGGGGTGCGAGTTCCACCTCGAGACGGCCGAGATCCCGCTGCCGGCAGCCGACCCGTTCACGCTCTATTCTGCCATCGGGAAGGGGGGCGGCTGCATCCTCGAATCCGTGGAGGGGATCCCGCGGAGGGCCGTCCGGTCGTTCGTCTGCCCCGCGCCTCCGGTCGCGATCGCGCAGGGGGATACCGTCACGTACACGGGCGACCGGGCCATCATCGAGCGGCTCGAGATCCCGCAGGCCCGGGACCCGGTCGCGCTCCTGCGGGACCTCTGCGGGCAGATCCGGTGCACGGCCGTGCCGGGGTGCGGTTTTGCGGGGGGATTCATCGGGTACATCGCGTACGATGCCGTCACCGCTCTCTCCGGGGGCAGGGTGGACGCGGGGAGGGACAGGTACCTCGCGCGGTTCATGCTCTGCACCCGGGGGGTCGTGTACGACCACGTGGCCGGTTCCTGCACCCTCTTCGAGAATGTGCTTGTCCCGCCGGGGGGCGTAAGAGGGGATGCGGTGGGGGAGGCAAGGGAGAACCTCCTCTCCCTCCGGGAGGAGGTGGAAGCGGTCACCCCGCGGCAGGAGGGGGGGATCCCTCCCCCGGGAGACCTGCCCCCCCTCGCGTCGCACCCGGACCGCGAGGGGTACACCGGGGCCGTCGAGAGGGCGCTCCGGTACATCAGGGAAGGCGACATCTTCCAGGTCGTCCTCTCCCGGAAGGTCACGTGCCCCTCGCGTGCCGACCCCCTCTCCCTCTACGGGGCGATGAGGGCGATCAACCCCTCCCCCTACCTCTACTGCTTCCGGTTCGACGACGAGGCGGTCATCGGGTCGAGCCCTGAGATGCTGGTCCGCGTGGAGGGCCGGGAGGTCAGGACGGTCCCCATCGCGGGGACGAGGCCGAGGGGCAGGGACACCGCGGAGGACGACGCCCTCGCCATGGACCTCCTCTCCGACCAGAAGGAGAGGGCCGAGCACCTGATGCTCGTCGACCTCGCGAGGAACGACGTCGGGAAGGTCGCGGCGTTCGGGTCGGTCGAGGTCCCGGTCTTCATGGAGGTGGAACGGTTCTCCCACGTCCAGCACATCATCTCGGCCGTCCGCGGGACGCTCCGGGAGGGGTGCGACCGGTTCGACGCCCTCGCCGCGTGTTTCCCCGCGGGCACGGTGAGCGGGGCGCCCAAGGAGAGGGCCATGCAGATCATCGCGGAGCTCGAGGGGCACCCGAGGGGCCTGTACGCGGGCGCGGTCGGGTACGCGGCGTTCTGCGGCCCGCTCGAGTTCGCGATCGCGATCAGGACGCTCGTCGCGAGGGAGGGGAGGATCGAGTTCTCGGCCGGCGCGGGGATCGTCGCCGACTCTTTGCCCGAGAGGGAGTTCGAGGAGACGGAAGCAAAGGCACGCGCCATGGTCGAGGCGATCCGCCGCGCGGGGGTGGCGGGATGAGGGTCGTCATCGTGGACTGCTTCGACAGCTTCACCTACAACCTCCACCAGATGGTGGGGGCGCTCGGCGCAACGCCGGTCACCCTCACGTCGGACTGTTCCCTCGCGGAGATTGCCCGCGCGGCGCCCGACAGGATCATCCTCTCGCCGGGGCCCGGGAGGCCCGAGGACGCGGGCGTCGTCCTCGAGGTCATCGGGGAATTCGCGGGGGAGGTCCCGATCCTCGGCGTGTGCCTCGGCCACCAGGCGATCGTCCACGCGTTCGGGGGTACGATCGAGAGGCTGGAGACCCCCGTCCACGGCAAGACGAGCAGGATCCGCCATTCCGGCAGGGGGATCCTCGCGGGGATCGAAAGCCCCCTCGTCGCCACGCGGTACCACTCTCTCGCCGCGCCCGCGAGTGGCCTCCCGCCCGCGCTCGAGGTCACCGCCGTCTCCGAGGACGACGGGTGCGTGATGGGGGTGATGCACAGGGACATGCCGATCTTTGGGCTCCAGTTCCACCCCGAGAGCATCATGACGAGGGACGGGCACAAGATCGTCGCCAACTTCCTTGGGGGAGGGGGTGCCCGGTGAGGGAGGCACTCAGACTCATCGCCGCGGGGAGAACCCTCCCGCCCGAGGTTGCCCGCAGCGCGATGGAGCAGATCGTCACGGGCGGGGCCTCGCCGGCGTTGGCGGCCGCATTCCTCGCGGCGCTCCGGACGCGAGGGGAGACGCCCGGGGAGATCGCCGCGTTCTGCAGCGTCCTCTCGGAGCACGCGGTCAGGATCTCCCCGCAGGTGAGCGGCACGCTCACCGACACGTGCGGGACGGGGGGCGACGGCGCATCCACGTTCAACGTCAGCACGGCGGCCGCGATCGTCGCCGCGGCGGCGGGCGTCCCGGTCGTGAAGCACGGGAACCGGGCGGTGAGCAGCAGGTGCGGGTCCGCCGACGTCCTCGAGGCCCTCGGGGTCACCGTCGACCTCCCCCCGTCGGCCGTCTGCCGGCTCGTGGAGGAGATCGGGATCGGTTTCCTCTTCGCGCCCGCGTTCCACCCCGCGTTCCGGAACGTCGCGGCAGTCCGGCGGGAACTCGGCATCGAGACGGTCTTCAACATCCTCGGCCCCCTCCTCAACCCGGCGGGGGCGCCCGCGCGGCTGCTCGGCGTCTCCTCCCCCTCCCTCGTAGGACCCGTCGCAGAAGCCCTCCGCCTCATGGGCGTCCGGCGGGCACTCGTCGTGCACGGGTCGGGCATCGACGAGATCACCGTTACCGGCGAGACCCTCGTTGCCGAACTCGATGGCGGGCGGATCGAGCACTACGCGGTCTCGCCCCCGGACCTCGGCATCCCGGTGTACTCGCCCGGGGAGATCCGCGGGGGAGGGAGGGAAGAGAACGCGCGGATCGTCACCGACGTGCTCGGGGGGCGCGGGAAGGCCGCTGCCCGCGCCATCGTCGCGGTGAACGCGGGTGCCGCGCTGTACGTCGCGGGGGAGGCAACGGACATCGGCGACGGGACCGAGCGCGCCGTGGACGCGATCGCGTCCGGCATGGCCCGGGAAAAGCTCGGCGCGCTCGTCGATCTCTCCGGGAGGGCAGCATGATCCTCGACGCGATCGTCGCGGCCACCGCCGAGCGGGTCGCGCAGCTCCCGCGGGTGGAAACGGACACCGCGCACGCGCCGCGCGCGGCGCGGGGATTTTACGACGTGGTCCGGCGCGAGCCCGGGAAAAACGCGGTCATCGCCGAGGTGAAGTCCGCATCTCCATCCCGGGGGGTGCTCCGCGGGGACCTCGATCCCCGCGGCTTTGCCCTCGCCATGGTCTCGTCGGGATGCGCCGCCCTCTCGGTCATCACGGAACCCCGGTTCTTTCGCGGGAGCACGTCGCACCTCGCCGCGGTCCGGGCTGCGGTTCCCGTGCCGATCCTCCGGAAGGACTTCGTCATCGACCCGCGGCAGGTCGCGGAGAGCCGGGCGCTCGGTGCGGATGCGGTCCTCCTGATCGCGTCCCTCCTCGGGGAGAGGCTCCCCGACTATGTCGAGCTTTCGCGGGCGCACGGGCTCGAGCCGCTCGTCGAGGTCCACACCGCGGGGGAGCTCGAGCGCGCGCTCTCCACGGGGACGCGGATGGTCGGCATCAACAACAGGAACCTCTCGGACATGCGCGTGGACCTCTCCGTTACCGCGCGGCTCGCGCCCCGCGCGCGCGAGGCGGGGTGCCGCGTCGTCTCCGAGAGCGGGTACACGTGGCCCTGCGACGTCCGGAGGTTCCGGGACAGTGTGGACGGGTTCCTGATCGGCTCCTCGATAGTCCGCGCCCGGGACCCGCGGAAGAAGCTGGAGGGATTCCTATTCGCGTGAAGATCTGCGGGATCACGACGCCGGGGGACGCCCGGCTCGCGGAGGAGGCGGGGGCAGACGCGGTCGGCGTCGTGCTCTTCTCCGACTCGCCGCGCTGCGTGAGCCCCGCCGTTGCCCGGGAGATCTTCTCCGCCCTCGGCCCGTTCGTGACGCGGGTCTGCGTCTCGACGACGCGCTCCCGCCGGGACCTCGGGGAGATCCTCGACCTGAATCCCGATGCCGTCCAGATCTCCCTCCCCCTCGCGGAGGAGCTCCCGGTCCGGACGATCGGCATCCACGACGGGACCGGCCCGCTGCCCGCCCACGTCGATGCCATCGTGCTGGACGCGAGCAGGGGCACGGGCAGGCTGTTTGATCCCGCGCTCGCCGCGAGGATCGCGGGGGAGAGCCCGGTTCCGGTTATCCTCGCCGGCGGACTCACGCCGGGGAACGTCGCGGAGGCGGTCAGGCGCGTCCGACCCTACGGCGTGGACGTCTCGAGCGGCGTCGAGTCATCGGTGGGGAGGAAAGACCCCGGGCTCGTCAGCGCGTTCGTCCGCAGGGCGAAGGAGGCACTCCATGCCTGACCCCTCGCGGTTCGGGGTGTACGGGGGCCGGTTCGTGCCCGAGACCCTCATGGCCGCGCTCGACGAGCTCGAGGGGGCGTTCCGGACGATAGTCCCCGGCAGGGAGTTCCGCGAGGAACTCGGGTTCTACCTCCACGAGTACGCGGGGAGGCCAACCCCCCTCACCTTCTGCAGGAACCTCTCCCGGGACTTCGGCTGCAGGGTGTACCTCAAGAGGGAGGACCTCCTCCACTCCGGGGCCCACAAGCTGAACAATGCCCTCGGGCAGGGACTCCTCGCGAAGTTCATGGGGAAGAGGCGGCTCGTCGCGGAGACGGGGGCCGGCCAGCACGGCGTCGCGACGGCGATTGCGGGGGCGGTGCTCGGGATGGAGGTCGAGGTCTACATGGGGACCGAGGACATCCGGCGGCAGGCCCTCAACGTGGCGAGGATGGAGATGCTCGGCGCCCGCGTCATCCCGGTCGCGACGGGCTCCCGCACGCTCAAGGACGCGATCAACGAGGCCCTGCGCGACTGGGTCGCGAACGTCCAGACGACCCACTACCTTATAGGATCCGTGGTCGGTCCCCACCCGTTCCCCACGATGGTCAGGGACTTCCAGACGGTGATAGGGACCGAGACGAGGGAGCAGATCCTCGGGAAGGAGGGGAGGCTCCCCGACGCGATCGTCGCGTGCGTCGGCGGGGGATCGAACGCGATCGGCATCTTCACCCCTTTCCTCGGGGAGGCAACGAAACTCTACGGTGCCGAGGCGGGGGGCGAAGGACCGGGGGGGAAGCACGGGGCGACACTCTGCCGGGGACGGCCCGGCGTGCTCCACGGGACGTACACGTACCTCATCCAGGACGCTTTCGGCCAAATCCTCGAGTCGCACTCCATCTCGGCCGGCCTCGATTACCCGGGTGTCGGGCCCGAGCACAGCTTCCTGCGCGACTGCGGGAGGGTGGAGTACCGCCCCGTGACGGACAGGGAGGCCATCGACGCGTTCCTCCACCTCTCGCGGGCGGAGGGGATCATCCCTGCCCTCGAGTCGGCCCACGCGGTCGCGCTCGCGGAGAAGGTCGCGGGGGACCTCGCCGCGGACGACATCCTCGTCGTCAACCTCTCGGGCCGCGGTGACAAGGACGTCGCGCAGGTCGCGGAGATCACGGGGGGTGCCCGGTGACCACGCGCCTTGGGGAGGCATTCTCCTCCGCGGGGAGGCCCCTCCTCGTCGCGTGCCTCGTCGCGGGTGACCCCTCCCCCGAAGCAACGCCCGCGCTCATGCGCGCGGCAGCGGCAGCGGGTGCCGACGCCATCGAGCTCGTGATGCCCCATTCCGACCCCGTCGCGGACGGCCCGGTGATGCAGAGGGCGATGCAGCGCGCCCTCTCGGCCGGAACGACCCCGGACACCCTCTTTGCCATCGTCCAGGAGTTCCGGGCAGGGTCGGAGGTGCCGGTCGTGATCCTCACGTACGCGAACATCCCCGTCCAGAGGGGGATCGGGACGTTCTACAGGGACGCGGCACGCGCGGGCGCCGACGCGGTCGCCGTCGCGGACGTCCCGCTCGAGGAGGCGGGTCCTTTCTGCAGGGCGGCACGCGAGGCAGGGGTCGACCCCGTCCTCTTCGCGAGCGTGACGACGTCGGGAGATCGCCTGCGGCGGATCGCGGCATGCGCCGGCGGTTTCCTGTATCTCGTCTCGGTCCTCGGGGTCACGGGCGTCAGGGAAGGTGTCGACCCGCGCATCCCTCGACTCGTCGGGGAGGCAAAGGCCGTCTCGGGCATCCCCGTGGTCGCGGGTTTCGGGATAGGGGCTCCCGCCCACGTCCGGGCGTTCGCGGAAGCCGGCGTGGACGGGGTCATCGTCGGGTCGGCCATCGTCGCCGAGGTCGAGAGGACCCTCGGGGACCCGGACCTTGTGGCAGGTGCCGTGGGGGCAAAGGTGAGTGAACTTGCGCGGGCCCTGGGGGACCAGCCCCCCGGGTGAGGCGCGGGAGCGGACCGTCAGCCACCCCCGTCCCGGCGCCCACACCCCCTCTCGGCGGGCAGGGGGAGGGCGGGCGCGGGCGGGGTGTGCCCGCGGAAGAACGACCTGTCCGTGAATATCTTCCCGTGCGGGGCCACGGATCGCCCGCGGAGACGGCCGGCAAGGACGAGGATGTCGGGGGAACAGATGGTATCCCGGAAGGAACCGGCAGACCAGTCCCTGTACACGCGGGTGTTCTCGTACCCGCACCGGAAAGATTGATGCTCCCGGCCGCGTCACCATTGCACCGGTGCCACAGGAAGCCTGCTTCAACCGGTTCTGGAGTGATATCGTGCTCAAGAACAGCACGCCGGAAGAGTGCGATGCGGAGGTGAAAAAAAAGTGCCGTGAGTATTACCTCGTATCCCCGGGATACCTCTTCCGCGGCGTTCCCCTGAAGCTGCCCTGTCCCATGCTCCTTGGGATCAAGGTGAAGAAGAAGAGACTCCTCGTCCCGTACAGGAAACCCTGCTACGGGCTCTCCCTGTACGCAATCGAGACCGACGAGGAGGAGATAGGGGAGATCCGGAGGACTCTCGCGGGCTCGTAGGGTGCCGTGGCCGGCAGCCGGGGAAAGGCTCATGGCAACCCTCGGACCAGAACGATCCCATAACGACAGATGGAGCGAACCCTCTTCAGCAAGTACCCGCTCTCTACCTACCTCGTGGTCTCGATCTTCTGCATCCTGATCGTCGCGGTCGCCGGACTCGTCTTCATAAGCTACGTCTCGATGGAACGGACACTCTCCGAGAACGCGCGGTTCGTCCAGCTCCAGACCGAGAATAGCATCGATGCCGTTTTCAAGGCGAGGGAGGAGGCGTACCTCGTCCTCGAGAGGAGCCTCGACGAGAGGATGGAGGCTGCATTCGTCCCGTTCCTCGCCGAGTACGAGAGGGCGGGGGGAGATCCCGCCCGCATGGACCTCGCCCGCGTGAAGAGGGATATCGGGGGCGACATGGAGCTCTACGTCATCGACCAGAACGCCACGATCGTCGCGACGACGTATCCCCCCGAGCTCGGGCTCCGTTTCGGGGACTACGCCCCCTACTTCGTCGAGTATCTCACCCGTATCCGCCTCTCGGAGGGTTACTTCCCCGACAAGATCGTGAGCGAGAAATCGACGGGCGCGATGAGGAAGTTCGCCTACATGCCTGCGCCCGACCACGCCCACGTCCTCGAGATGGGCCTGCCCGTAAGGCTCCCCGAAGACCCCGCATTCAGGTACCTCGACAGGGACATCGTGATGGAGGTCGAGAAGTCGAACCCCTACCTCGTGGGAGTGAGGATCTTCGACACCACTCTCCGGGAGAAGGTCGGCGGGAACACCGTCGAGGTGACCGATCCCGAGCTCAGGGAGAGGCTCGAGAGCGTGCGCAGCACCCGCCGCACGCTGGAGGTCTCCGATCCGCGTTCCGGGAACACGACGAGGTACCTCTTCGTCGACCTACGGGACGAGAGGACCGGGTCCGACGTGAGCCGTATCATCGAGCTTTCCTACACGATGCTCCCCGTCAAAAAGACGCTCGAGGGCGCCCTCCTCTCCCACGTCATCGTCGGCTTCGCATTCCTCCTCGGCTGCGCCTCCCTTGCCTTCTTCACGATAAGGAAGTTCACAGGCCCGATCAGGAGGATGGAGAGGGATCTTGACATCATCGCAGGCGGCAATCTCGATCACCCCGTCACACGCCCCCTGGGCAGGGATCTCCTCCACCTCGAGGAGAGCATCACGAGGATGGGCTCCCGGCTGAAGGAGACCCTCGTCGAGGTGAGGAAGAGCGAGGAGAACTACAGGGAACTCGTCGAGGGTTCAAACAGCATCATCATGCGGTGCGCCCCGGACGGGACCATCCTGTTCATGAACCGCTTCGGGCTCGAATTCTTCGGGTACGGCGAGGACGAGATCGCGGGCAAATCGATCACGGAGGCGATCTCCGGCCCGGCAGCGCGAGCGGGGGAGGGGGGCATGCTCCCCTTCTTCCGACTGTCCGAGTGCCCGATGCGGACGCGGGACGGGAGGGAGGTGTGGGTGGCGTGGACCCACAGGATTGTCGGGCGCGAGGGGGGGAGGCCCGCCGAGATCCTCTCCATCGGGACCGACATCTCCCGCCAGAAGGAGGCAGAGAGGGAGATACAGGAGCTCAACGCCCGGCTCGAGCAGAAGGTCGAGGAGAGGACGTCGCAGCTCATCGAGACGATCCGGAACCTCGAGTCATTCACGTACTCCGTCTCGCACGATCTCCGCGCCCCGCTCCGGGCCATCTCCGGGTACTCCTCGATCCTCCTCTCGGGCCTCCAGGACATTCCCCCCCGCGAGAGGCAGTACCTCGAGCGTATCCAGAGGAGCGCAAACGAGATGGGGGACCTGATCGACGACCTCCTCACCTACTCGCGGATCGGGGGAACAGCGCTCCACAGGAAGGTCGTCGACCCGGGCGGGATCGTGAACGAGGTCCTCTCGGGGTTCCATGGCGAGATCCAGAGGTACCGTGCCGAGGTGAGGGTCGGGGAGATGCCGCCCTGCAGTGCCGACCCGGGGCTCCTCAAGCAGGTCTACCACAACCTGATAGGAAACGCGCTCAAGTTCTCGCGGACGCGGGAGAGGCCCCTCGTCGAGGTGGGGGCATTCGTCCGCGACGGTGTCCCGGTGTACTACGTGAGGGACAACGGGATAGGGTTCGACATGCGGTACGCGGAGAAGATCTTCGGGGTCTTCGAGAGGCTCTGCGACACCGGGCAGTACGAGGGCACGGGGGTCGGCCTCGCCATCGCGAGGAGGATCGTCGAGCTGCACGGCGGGGAGATCTGGGCAGAGTCGGAGCCCGGCCGCGGGGCGACATTCTCCTTCACCCTCGGGCCCGCGGGCGGGGGAGGCTGAATTCCCGCCGCGGTCCCTTTTTTAGTAACCGCTCGCGTAGTAGTACCCGTTCTCCTCGCGCACGCGCACGGGCACCCCGAAGAGGTCCTGCAGGTTCCCTTCCGTCAGCACGTCCTCCTTCCTCCCGTCCATCGCGATCCTCCCCTCCCTCATCAGGATGACGCGCGAGATCTCGGGGATGATGTCGTGGAGGGCGTGGGTGACCATGATGATCCCGACGCCCTCGCGCGCGACCCTCCGGATCGTGTCCCGGAACGTGTGGAGCGCGGAGAGGTCGAGGCTCGTCGTGGGCTCGTCGAGGATGAGCGTGCGGGGACCGTGGACGAGGGCCCTCCCGATGAGGAACCGGCGCGCCTCCCCGGGGGAGAGGCTGTCCATCGTGCGGTCGGCGAGGTGGGAGATCCCGAGGAACTCCATTGTCCTCTCCGCCCTCTCCCGCATCTCGGGCGTGACCTCGTGGCGGAAGAGCCCGATGCTCGAGAAGAACCCCGAGAGGACGACGTCGCGCCCCCGGATCCCCCGCGAGAACCGGAGCTGCAGGTCGGGGGAGACGATGCCGAGCGACGACCGGAGCGAGAAGACGTCCCACGTCTCGCGGCCGCGGAACCGGAAGACGACGTCGTCCGTCCCGCCCGCGGCAGGGTAGAGCTCCCGGGCAAACGTCCTCACGAGGGTCGACTTCCCCGAGCCGTTCGGCCCGAGGATGGCGACGTGCTCGCCCTCGCGGATCGTGAGGGTGATCCTGTGGAGGACTACCCTGTCCCCCCGCACCACGCTCACGTTGGCGCACTCGATGAGGGGCGGCTGCGTGCGAGAGTCTCTCTCCTGCGTGCGCGATCACCCGCCTGCAACGGAAATCTCCTCCCCCCGCGGTCTTCCCGCGGGGGAGCGTGCCACGTGCGGGGGGTTCCCGGGCCAGCGTCCACGCCGTCCACGCCCCCGCGGCGGCACACGGATGCACCTGAATATATCTGCCCCGCCGCACATCAGGGTATGGGAGGAATCTCCCGGGAGCGATCGTGGCACCGGAGGGGGAGAGGGTCGCGGCGGCGGAACTCGCGGGGAGGATGCGCAGGTTCCGGGAACGGATGGACCTCGTGCACCCCGGGTGGGAGCTCTCCGTGTTCTTCGGGAGGGTCAACCTCTACTACTTCACGGGGACGATCCAGGACGGGATGCTCCTCGTGCCGCGGGACGGCCGGGAGGAGTTCTGGGTGCGGAGGAGCTACCGGCGGGCGCTCGCCGAGTCGGAGTTCCCCGTCATCCTCCCGATGGAGTCGTTCCGGGATGCGGCCGTGAGTCTCCCCCGCATCCCCAAGACCGCCCACATCGAGGCAAACGTCGTCCCTGTCGGCCTCCTCGAGAGATTCAGGAAGTACTTCCCCGTCCGGAAAACCCTCGGCCTTGATCCGGAGGTGGCGTGGGTCAGGGCGAGGAAGACCCCGTACGAGATCTCGCTCCTCCGGAGGGCAGGGGAGATCCACAGGCTCGTCCTCGAGGAGGACGTCCCCGCCCTCCTGCGCGAGGGGATGAGCGAGGCCGCCCTCGCGACCGGGGTCTACGGGCGGATGGTCTCCCGCGGGCACGAGGGGATCGTCCGTTTCGGGAGCTTCAACACGGAGATCGAGGTGGGGCAGGTCGCGTTCGGGGAGAACTCGCTCTACCCCACGTGCTTCAACGGGCCCGGCGGGTGCAGGGGGATGGGGCCCGCCGCCCCCGTCCTCGGCGACCCGGCCCGGAAGCTCGCGCGCGGCGACCTCGTCTTCATCGACAACGCGTGCATGGTGGGCGGTTACCAGACGGACAAGACGATGACCTACGTCTTCTGCGGCTCGCTCCCGCGGGACGCCCGGGAGGTCCACGAGCGGTGCGTGGAGATCGCGGGGGAGATGGCCTCGATGCTCGTCCCGGGGGCGGTCCCCTCCCGGATCTACTCCGAGGTCACCGGGGGACTCGAGCCGGAGTTCCTCGAGCACTTCATGGGCGACCACAGGCCGCGGGTCCGCTTCCTCGGCCACGGCGTGGGGCTCGTGGTGGACGAGCCCCCTGTCATCGCCCCCGGGTTCGACGAGCCACTCGAGGAGGGCATGGCGATCGCCCTCGAGCCGAAGTATGCCTTCCCGGGGGTGGGCCTGCTCGGCGTCGAGGACACGTACCTCGTGACGCCGCGCGGCGGGGTGAGCATCACCGGGGAGAATCCCGGCCCCGTGGAAGTGGGATGAACACCGGCGGGGCGCAGGCCCACCGGTTTGCGATGGACTCCGCGGGGAGTCCCCGTCGCGCCACCCAGTAAATTTTATACGACAATATGTAAAAACTACTTGACATGCGCGTGCAGGGAAACGGCCATGGACGGGGGAACGGTGCGGGAGGAAAGGGAAGGGGGGAAATGCTCCGGCTCTCCATCCTCCCGCTCGCAATCGTCCTCGTGTGCGCGGCGTGGGTCTCCGCGGGAACCGCGGGGGAGAGGGCGGCATCCTTCGTCGGGGTGACCTCGGTATCGCTCGAGCCCACGGTCTTCTCAGGCGGGGATTCGGGGACGATAACCGTGCAGGTGAAGAACAGCGGCCAGGATCCCGTCCCGATCGCCCGGGCCGAGATCCTCTCCGGCGATGTCTCGGTCCTGAATTACCAGACGTACGACTCGGTCGGGGTGCTCGGGCCCGGGAACACGATGACGTTCACGTTCCACGTGAGGGCGGGCGAGAGGGACGGCATCTTCTTCCCGATGTTCTACCTCGACTTCACGGAGGCAGGGAGCCTCCGGTACCCCGTCGCGCTCGAGGTCGATTCGACGCCCGTTTCCCTGAGCGTCGTGGACGCACCGGGGTCCCTCTCGCCCGGCACGAAGAACAGGATCACGCTCTCCGTGAACAATCCACGGAGGAATGCCGTGAACAGCGTGGCGGTCACCCTGCGGGGCGAGGGGATCCGGACGACGCAGGAGAGTATCTTCATCGGGACGCTCCGCCCCGACGAGTCGAGGAACGTGACCTTCGAGGTCTGGGCGGAGCGCGACACGGAACTCGTCTTTTCCGCCTCCTACCGGAACGGTCCGAACCTCCACCGCGCCGACCTCTCGTTCCCGGTGACCGTGGGCGGGAGGGAGACGGCGGCCGACCTCGTCGTGAACAACGTGCGCGTGACGGTGAACGGTCCCCTCGTCACGGTCACCGGCGACGTGACCAACGCGGGACTGGAGGTCGCGAAGGCCGTCAAGGTGACCGCGGGGAGCCCCGCGGTCCCCGCGGAACCGAACCCGGTCTACGTGGTCGGTGCACTCGAGCCGGACGATTTCTCGAGCTTCGAGGTCACCTGCACCGCCCGGCGGGGGGATTCCATCCCGCTCCTCATCCAGTACCGTGACACCGAGGGGAACTCGTTCGAGAAGGTGACCACGGTCTCCCTCGAGCGGGGCGTCACGGGAGCTCCCGGGACGGGGAACGTGCAGGGGAATTCCGCCTCGACTTCCGGCCAGCGCAGGATGGGGGAATTCTTCGGCTTCGGGAGCGGCATAGGGAAGGTGCCTGTCGCCGAGATCGCGGCCGTTGTCGTCGCCGCCGTCCTCGTCCTCGTCGCGTGGAGGAAAGGGTACATCGCGAGGCTTGCCGGGTTCTTCCGGGACCGAAGACAGGGATGAGGACGCGTGGCGGGGGACCCGATCATCCGGCTCGTGGACGTGACGAAGGTCTATTCCCTCCCCGCGGGCGACGTCGTTGCCCTTGACCGGGTCTCGATGGAGATCGGGCAGGGGGAGTTCGTCGCCATCATGGGCCCCTCGGGGTCGGGCAAGACGACCCTCCTCAACCAGCTGGGCTGCCTCGACCGGCCGACGTCGGGGGACCTCTTCATCTGCGGCCGGAACGCGCGGGAGATGACCGACAGGGAACTCACGGACCTGAGGCTGCGTGCAATCGGGTACGTCTTCCAGCGGTTCAACCTCATCCCGCTCCTCTCGGCGTACGAGAACGTCGAGTTCCCGCACCTCCTGAAGCACAGGCGGCCGGACACCTCGGGCCGCATATGGGATCTCCTCGCCGCGGTGGGGATAGACAGGGAGACGGCGAGGCGCAGGCCCGAGGAACTCTCCGGCGGGCAGCAGCAGCGCGTCGCGATTGCCCGGGCGCTCGTCAACGACCCGCAGATCCTCCTCTGCGACGAGCCGACGGGGAACCTCGACTCCGTGACCGGCCAGCAGATCATGGGAGTGCTCTCGGAGCTCCACCGGGCCGGGAGGACGGTCGTGGTCGTCACGCACGACCCGGGCGTCGCGAAGTACGCGGGGAGGATCGTGAGGGTGAGGGACGGGAGGGTGACATGAGGGACGTCGTCTTTTCGCTCGCCATCCGGAGCATCCGGATCCACCTCCTCCGATCGGTCCTCGCAGCGCTCGGGATCGTGATCGGGGTCGTCGCCATCTCCTCCATGGGGATGATGGGCGCGAACATGACGCTCTCCGTGAAGGACGAGCTCTCGAGGATGGCAAACGTCGTGGTCATCACGGCGGCATCGGGCCCCGAGGGCGGAGGGTTCAGGGGGCCCGGCGGGGGCGCGGCCGGAGAGAAGCTCACCGAGGCGGAGTTCCGGGAGATCCAGAGGGTCGCGGAGAAGTACGGCCTCGTGTACGCCGTTTACAGGGAGTCCGACGCGATCCGCGTGGGGGAGAAGGAGGGGAGGGCGACCGTCTACGGCCTCGACGAGGAGGTCATGCGCCGGGTTTTTTCCCTCTCGGAGGGTGACTTCCCCAAGACCACGGGCTCCGTTGTCGTCGGTCCCGTCCTCGCGGAACGCTACGACCTCGCGGTCGGGAAGAGGATAAAGATCGGGGACGAGGAGAACGGGCACGTCGCGACCGTGCGCGTCGCCGGTATCCTCGAGGAGAGGGGGATGTCGCCCGACGTCAACTCCGACACGGCGATCGTGATGGGCGAGAAGCTCTTCACGGGGATCTACGGGAACGAGGGGGAGTACTCGCAGGTGAACCTCGTCCTTTCCGATGTCAACGAGTCGGCGAGGGCAAGGGAGGAGATCCTCGGGAAGATGAACAGGAAGAAGACGACCGTGAACGTGCAGGACAGCAGCCGCATGCGCGAGAGCATCGTCTCCACGCTCGGGACGATGACCACGTTCGTGATGGCGATCGCGGGGATCTCCCTGCTCGTCGCCGCGACCTCGATCTTCAATGTGATGATGATGTCCGTCACCGAGAGGGTGAGGGAGATAGGGATCATGAGGAGCATCGGTGCCCAGAAGTCCGAGATACGCAGGATGTTCCTGTACGAGAGCCTCGTCCTCGGCGTGGTCGGGTCCGGGATAGGGGCAGTCCTCTCCCTCCTGATCGGGTGGGTGGTCGTCCTCGCGATGGTGGGGAAGACCGATTACTTCTTCCTCCCCGAGAGCCTCTCGTACATCCCGTTCGCGGTCCTCGTCGGCACGGGGGTGTGCGTCCTCTCCGGCCTCTACCCGGCGTGGCGCGCGGCAGACCTCGACCCCGTCGAGGCACTGCGGGCGGAGTGAGAGGGGCTGCCGGAGGGACGGGACGGACCCGCGATACCATAAAGCCGTCCTCGGGCGATCCTCCCGCAGGACCAGTGCCCGCGGAGGATTCCCTTGGAGTTCATCCCCTCTGTCACCCTCCTCATCCTCGTCTCCCTCGCGTTCCTCTACGCCGGGTGGAAGTTCCGCGTGCCGAGCGTCGTGTGTTTCCTCGCGGTGGGGGTCCTCGTCGGCCCGTTTGGCCTCGGGGCCATCCGGGACAGTGCCCTCGTCGGGACGTTCGGGGAGATCGGGGTCATCCTCCTCCTCTTCACGATCGGCCTCGAACTCTCCGTCGAGGACATCGCGCGGTACTGGCGGGTCATCCTCCTCGGCGGCACCATGCAGGTCTGCACGACCATCGTCGTCATCGCCTCGATCACGTCCGTCCTCGGCTTCCCCTTCAACGAGGCCGTCTTCTTCGGGTTCCTCGTCTCCCTCTCGAGCACCGCGATCGTGATGAGGGTCCTGCAGGAGCGCGGCGAGGTCGAGAGCCTCGAGGGCACGACCCTCCTCGGCATCCTCGTCTTCCAGGACCTCGCGATCATCCCGATGATCCTCATCACCCCCCTCCTGATGGGGAGGGAAGGGCCGTCCTACGAGCACCTCCCCCTCGGTGTCGCGAAGGTCGTCCTCATCCTCGCGGCCATCGTGATCGCCGCGGTGTGGCTGATCCCCGCGCTCCTCGACAGGGTGGCGAGGGAGAGGAACAGGGAACTCTTCCTCCTTTCCATCGCGGCGATATGCTTTGCGGTCGCGACCCTCACGAGCGCGGCGGGGCTCTCCCTCTCCCTCGGCGCGTTCATCGCCGGGCTCGTGGTGGGGGAATCCGAGTACTCCCTCGCCGCTCTCTCCGACATCCTCCCCTTCAGGGACCTCTTCGCGGGCATCTTCTTCCTCTCCGTGGGGATGCTCCTTGACGTGCGCGTCCTGCTCGCGCACTTCCCCGTCGTCGCCTCGGTCATCCTCACCATCTTCTCGGTCAAGTTCCTGACGGGCTGGCTCTCGGTCGCGTCGATAGGGCTGCCGCCACGCGTCGCGGTCCTCGCGGGCCTCTCCCTCTGCCAGATCGGGGAGTTCTCCTTCGTCCTCGCGAATGCGGGCCTCGGATCCGGCCTCATCACGCTCTCCACGTACCAGGTCTTCCTCTCGGGCGCGGTTGTCACGATGGCCGCGACCCCGTTCCTGATGGGGGCCGCGGGACCGGTCACGCGCCTCCTCTCCCGGGGGCGGCCGGCGGGCTTGGGAATGGGGGAGGACGAGGGGGGGATGGGTCCCCCCGCCGGGCAGGCGAACCACGCGGTGATCGCCGGTCTCGGGATGGCGGGCGAGGCCGTCGCGAGGGCCGCCGAGATCGCGGGGGTGCCCTGCCACGCGATCGCCCTCGACCCGGGGGCGGCCGGGGTGGGAGGCGAGGGGCTCTCCTTCACGTACGGGGACGCGACGAGGGAAGAGGTTCTCCTCCACGCCGGGATAGACCGTGCCGCGTTCCTCTTCGTCGCGCTCCCGGAGGAGAGGCAGGCCGAGATCGTCATCAGGAAGGCCCGGAGGCTCTCGCCCGCGATCCGCATCGTCGCCCTCGCGGACTCCCCGGGAGAGGCGGCAGCGCTGCGGGAGGCAGGTGCACACGAGGCGATCTCGTCGGGATTCGAGGGGGCGCTCCGCCTCTTCTCGCGTGCCCTTTCGCTCTTCGGCCTCGAAGAGGGGGTGATAGGACCCCTCGTCTCCCGCATCCGGGCTCACCTGCACCGCGCGTTCTCTGCCCCGGCGGGGGAAGGCCCCCTCCCCGGGGAGAGGAGACTTTTGGACCCCCGCATCTTCCGCGCCGCGGTGGGGGAGGGGTCAGCCGCGTGCGGGAGGCCGTTGCGGGAGGTGGAGGCAGCGCTCCCTCCGGGGGTTGCGGTCGTCGGGATCGAACGGGGGGGAAAGATCCTCGGCGACATCCCCGGCGACCTCCCCCTCGCCCCGGGGGACACGCTCGTTTTCTTCGGCCCGCCGGGGCGCGCGGCGGAGGTCAGGACCCTCGTCACGGGCCCGGGGTGAGGGACTCCCCCGCCTGCAGGTTCCTCCCGGCAATCCTCTCCCTCACCCTCGCCCACGTCTCGGTAGCGAGGAAGCTCTCCTCCATCGCGTCCACGAGGCGCCGGAAGAGTGCCATGGGGAAGGCCATGGAGAGGGAGCCGGGAGGGACGCAGGGCCGCGCCGAGGGGTCGAACATCCCGAGCACCGCCCGCGGGTCCTCCCTCCCCGCCTCGAGGAGGGGGTAGGAGACGACCGTGCTGCACCCCGAGCCAAAAGGGCAGGTGACACCGTGGAGGTCGGCACGGTCGAAGTTCGCGAGGGTGAAGAGGCCGGAGAGCGCGTCGCCCCCCGCGAAGAATACCACGACGTCGGGGGAGTCATCCTCGCCGAGGCGGTCCCACCTCCGGAAGAGGTACTTCCGGTTCCCGGCCGGGAGGAATCGACTCTGGGACGCGAACGCGTCGACGAGTTCCGGGGACCTCTTGTACCTCTCCCCCCTCACGGAGCCCGGCTTCCCCGTCGAGAGGAAGGAGCGGAAGTCCGGGTCCCTCTCGCGCGCGTACCCGAGGGAGTACCGCGCGCCGCCGCAGGAGAGGGAGCCTTCGCCGACGAGGAGGTCCCGGCCACGCCTCACGCGGGCAAGGTCGCAGATGACGCACCGCCACCTCCCCGGAGGAGGCGACTCCGCGAGGCCCGTCTCCCGCGAGGTGAGTTCGAAGGTGACCGGGAGCTCGCAGGAGGGGAAGAACCTCCCCCACAGCTCCGCGAAGCGATCGCGGAATTCCGTGTCCACGTCTGTCCCCCCGCGCGTGCCGGTGCGGGACCGGTCACTCCTCCCCCATCCACCCCATCCGCACATACCAGTCGTACTCGTGGGGCCACCTCTCCCTGTTGTGGAGGACGAGCGCGCGGAAGTACTCGCGCCTCTCGCGCAGCATCCTCTCCTGCTCGGGGAACGAGATCTCTCCCCGGATCGCCGTGACGAGCCTCTCCCCTAGCTTTCTCGCCTCTCCCTCCGCCCTCCCGAGCGCGGAGGGGTCCCGCCCGACCGCGACGCCGACCCCGCCGACCGCGACGGCGCCGAGGGCGTTGAGGACGTGGTTGAGGTACTCGACCACCCTGTCGTGGTTGCTCCCGCCCGCGGTGCAGACCGAGCACCCGAACTTCCCGGTAAACATCCTGCAGTGGACGGCATCGGCCATCCTGTCAAAGACCGCCTTCAACGGCGCGGGGACCGAGTCGATGTAGTTCGGTGCCCCGAGCACGAGCCCGTCTGCGCCCATCATCCTCTCGAAGAGCTCGGGGAAGTCGTCGTCGATGACGCACTCTCCCGTCGCGTAGCACGTCCCGCACGCCCTGCAGTACCCGATGCGGAGGGAATAGACGTCCACGAGCCCGGTCGCCGCGCCGCGTTCTTCCGCGCCCCGGAGCACTGCCCTGACGAGCCGGAGAGTGCTGCTCTCCTCGCCCCGGGGGCTCGCGATCAACCCGAGGACCTTTTCTGCCATGGCACCAGTCACTCCACCCGTGACGTGGGGACCGGCCGGGATAAACCTGCCGGTCTCCCGCGGGGCAGGCGACCTAGCGGGCTACCTGAAGAAGAGGACCTTCTTCACGTCCTCTACCGTCAGGCCGTTGTCCATCCCGAGCCCGTACATCACCTGGACTGCCTTCTCGTCGATGAAAGAGAGCGTGGTCACGTTGTTCCCGGCGTGGAAGAAGATGCTGTCAGGGTACCGGTAGGAGTCACCCTTGAAGCCGAGTGCGTAGAGGAGGGCCCGGAGGAGGTAGTGCGTCCTCTGGTCGCCCTCCATTTGGTCGTTGAGGTAGATGTCGTACCCCTTCACCTTCGCGCAGGTCGAATCCCCGCACGGGAACTCCCTGTTCAGCCACCCCGGTTCCGACGTGGTGTCGATTGCCCGCAGCCCCTCGGGCGGGAGGAACTTGATCCGGATATCCCCGGACGTGCCGGTCTTCGTGTTCTCGAAGAGCCGGTTTGACTGCGAGAGCGCGTTGAACTTCCTGATGAACGCCTCGACCGCCTCCCTGTCGGAGGGACGACCCGCATTCAGCGAGACGGTCGTTCTCTTCGCGGAGAGGGGGAGGCGCTCGAGGAAGAGGTTCCCGCCGCCGAACGCGACGTCGATGAAGTGGAGGTTAATCTCCTCTGTCGACGTCACCGGGGAGAAGGTCGCCTGCGGGGTTTCCGCGGGGGTCACGGGCGTTCCCGTCGCCGGTGGCATTGCGGGCGTGGTCCCGGCGGGTGGCGGGGTCGCCTCCGGGACGGGAGCCCGGTGCGCGGCCGGTTCCGTAACGCAGCCCGCGGCCGCGAGGAGCAGGATGGAGAGGGTAGCGAGGACGGGAAAAATGGCCTGCGTTCGCATGTACATTCTTCCCGGGAGGGAGACAATAAGGGTTGCCACGGGCCTTCCCGGCCGGCGGTCCGGGCAACCGGTCGTCTCCCATGATCACCCGTATATGCGATGAGAGCATACGGGTAGTGCACGCGGGCGACCGGGTCGTTCCCGCAGAGGAGTTGCAGGCCTATTAACCAGAGGAAGGCAGACAGGGAAGAGGAGACCGTCGTCGACACGGCGGCGCCCGGGGGAGAGCAGGTCATCAGGGTGCGCCTCCCGCAGAAGCGGAACAGGGAGCAGTTCGCGGTCGCCGAGCTGATGCTCGGGTCAAACCACATCAGGGTCCGGTGCATCGACGGGGTGACCCGGATGGGACGAATCAAGGGGAAGATGAAGAAGAGGGCGTGGATAAGGGAGGGAGACACCCTCATCGTCACGCCGTGGAGTTTCCAGGACGACAAGTGCGATATCTCCTACCGGTACACGAAGCCGCAGGTCGACTGGCTCCGGAGGAACCACTACCTCTGACATCCCTTTTTCCAGGCGTTCCCCGGACTTTTCACCCGGGGGATTTCGCGGTTCCCCGCGCACCGCCGCGCACGTGCAGGCGCGCGGGAAAAAGAGTTTTTCGAGGGTTTTTCCCTCACGAACTGCACGCCGCGCGGGGACGCGGCGGTTTCATCAGGACGAGTGCGAGGGCAAAGCCGAGGAGCGCGAGGATGAAGACGTAGGGGAACACCCCCATGTAGGACCCGGTCGTGGTCTTGATGTACCCCGCGAGCTGCGGCCCCGCGATGGCCCCCGCCCCGTAGGCGAGGAAGACGACCCCGTAGCAGCGGGGGTAGTCGGACGTCCCGAAGAACGAGGCGGTCGCGGTCGGCGCGATGGCGAGCCACCCGCCGAGGCATCCCCAGAGGACCGCGAACGCGGCGATGTACACGGGGACCGACGGCGCCTGCCAGAGGGCGACCGCCGCCGCCGCGACGAGGACGAAGGAGAGGAGCGCTGTCTTCCGCGGCGTGATCCGGTCGGTGAGGGCACCGAAGAGGGGCCTCCCGCCCCCGTTGAAGATCGCGAAGAACCCCACGAGGACGGTCGCGAGGCCCGCCTCGACCCCGATCTCGGTCCCGACCGGTTTCGCGATCGAGATCGCCATCAGCCCGGCGAGGCACCCGATGAAGTAGCAGGACCAGAGCCCGTAGAAGGAGGGGCTCTTGAGCATCGCGGACCTGTCGCACTCGCACGCAGCCTGCCCCGCCCCCGGCGCGGGCGGTGTCCACCCCGCAGGACTCCAGCCGGGGTCCGGGAACCGGAGCGGGAGGGCGAGGAGGGTGATGAGGACGACGAACGCGATCCCGAAGGCGCGGAACGTGTTCATCACGCCGACGGCATCGATGAGGTAGCCGGCGATGTTCGCGGTGAGGAACGCCGAGAAACCGAAACCGAGCAGGGTCAGGCCCACGGCGGTCCCCCTCCTGTCGGGGAACCACCTCGCCGCGACCGCGACCGGGACACCGTACGCGATCCCCACGCCGATCCCGCCGACGACCCCGTACACGACGTACAGCATCCAGACCGAGGTGACCGTGGATGCGAGCAGCCAGCCGAGTCCCGTGAGGGCACCCCCGACGAGGGTGACCTTCCGCGGGCCGAGCGTCTCGATGAACCTGCCCGCGAGCGGCATCGCGAGCGCGAAGAAAGCGAGGAAAACCGAGAACGGCATCAGCACGTCGTTCGCCGTGACCGGCAGGCCGAGCTCTCGGGTGAAGTACGCGGTGAGGGGCGCAACGAAGACGCTCCAGGAGTAGATGGTCCCGAGGCAGAGGTTGATGACGAGCCCGCAGGCGACGAGGACCCAGCGTCCCCGCTCCGCGGGCATCCCGAGGAGAGTGGTGGCATCCGGCATGGGGGGGCCTTCCGCGAGGAAAAAAGGGGGTTTACTCCTCCAGAGTGGAGATGTCCCCCGGGTCGATGCCGAGTTCCTTTGCCTTCAGCACGCGGCGCATGATCTTCCCCGACCGGGTCTTGGGGAGCCTGTCGACGAACTCGATCTCGGAGGGCATCGCGATCGGCCCGAGGGTCATGCGCACGTGGTAGGTGAGGTCGCTCTTGAGCTTCTCGCTCGGCGTGTGGCCGACGCGGAGGATGACGAACGCCTTGATGACGTTGCCCTTCACGGGGTCGGGCTTCCCGATGACGGCAGCCTCCGCGACAGCCTGGTGCGAGACGAGCGCGCTCTCCACCTCGGCGGTCCCGATGTTGTGCCCCGCGACGATGATGATGTCGTCGGCCCTCCCGATGATCATGATGTACTCGTCCGTCTTGCTCTTGACGGCGAGGTCGCCGGCCGTGTAGCAGTCAGGGATCGTGTACCAGTACGTGCGGTACCTCTCGTCGTTCTTGTAGACCGTGCGGAACATTGCGGGCCACGGCCTCCTGATGACGAGGAATCCACCGTTCCCGGGCGGGACCGGTTTCCCGGTCTTGTCCACGACGTCCGCGACGACACCGGGGATCGCCTTCCCCGCGAACCCCGGGCGCATGGGTTCGCCCACCATCGTGGTGATCATGTGCATCCCGGTCTCGGTCTGCCACCACGTGTCTACGATGGGGCACTTCTGCTTCCCGATCACCCTGTAGAACCACTCGAATGCCTCGGGGTTGAGGGGTTCGCCGACCGACCCGAGGACGCGGAGCGACGAGAGGTCGTACCTGTTCGGCCACTCGTCGCCGAACTTCATGAACATCCGGATCGCCGTGGGCGCGGTGTAGAAGATGGTGACGCCGAGGTCCTCGACGATCTTCCAGAATGCACCGGGGTCGGGGTAGTCGGGGACCGCCTCGGCGATGACGACCGTCGCGCCGACGGCGAGCGGCCCGTAGACCACGTAGCTGTGCCCCGTGATCCAGCCGGTGTCGGCGGTGCACCAGTAGACGTCGGTGTCCTTTATGTCAAAGACGTGCTGCGCGGTGTAGCCCGTGCCGACCATGTATCCGCCGCAGGTGTGGACGATCCCCTTCGGGGCCCCCGTCGACCCGCTCGTGTAGAGGATGAAGAGCGGGTCTTCGGCGTCCATCACCTCGGGCTCGCAGGCCGAGGAGACCCCCTCCATGATCTCGTAGTAGTCAAGCTCCATCTCCCTGTGGAGTTCGACGGGCTGGTGCTTCTCGCGCCGGAGGACGATGACCTTCTCCACGCTCGGCGCGTTGATGATGGCCTCCTCGACGATGGTCTTGAGCGGGATAGTCTTCCCCCGCCGGATCGTGATGTCCGCGGTGATCACGACCTTGGCCTCTGCGTCCCTGATCCGCATGTTCAGGGCGGAGACGCCGAACCCGCCGAACACCACGCTGTGGATCGCCCCGATGCGGGCGCATGCGAGCATGGCGATGACCTGCTCGGGGACGAGGGGCATGTAGATGCAGACGCGGTCCCCCTTCGAGACACCGATCTTCTTGAGGGCGTTTGCGAACCGGCACACCTCCGCGTGGAGTTTCTTGTAGGTGAAGATCCTCTCCTCGCCGTCCTCGCCCCTCCAGATGAGCGCCACCTTGTTCCGCCTGTGGTTGGCCACGTGGCGGTCGAGGCAGTTGACAGTGATGTTGAGCTTCGCGTTGACGAACCACTTCGCGTACGGGTAGTTCCACTCGAGGACCTTGTCCCACTTCTTCATCCACTCGAAGTGGTGGGCCTGCTTCTCCCAGAACCCCTCGGGGTCGGCGAGAAACTCGGCGTATGCCTTCTTGTAGTCCTTCGTCCAGGCGTTCTGCTTGTACGAGGGATCCGGGACGTAGACCTTCTCGGCGTCGACCAGAGGCACCTCAAACGATTCAGCCATTTTATCGCACCTTTCCGTTTCGACTCATTCGATCAGCCGTCGTGAATGACTCCATGGTGCAGGCCGGGACACCCCGTCCTGCCATACTCTCTCCTGTTGCACGTGCTCTCCCATAAGGAGGGGTGTCGGCCCGGGCGTCCCGGGAGGACACCCCACGGACCAGAAAACCCGGAAGTTCCTTCTCTTTCCGGCGGATACGCGCCCTCCCCCCTCTTCCCGTTGTTTGTTAACGATTAATCATTATAATTATTAAAGATTGTGAATCGCGCGGACGGCCCGGGGAAAATGGCCGCGGAGACCCGCCGATACGGTTGCGGGCACGTGAAAAGCACGGGAAAAAGAAGGATTAACACCTGCGGGGGAGAACGTGTACCCATGGATGTCGCGATCATCGGGGCTTCCGGGTACACGGGGGGCGAGCTCATCCGCCTCCTCCTCGCGCACCCGCACGTGCGGGTGACCTGCGCCACCTCGCGGAAGCTCGCGGGAAAACCGGTCGATTCCGTCCACCCCCACCTGAAGGGGCTGATAGACCTCGCGTTCACCAACCCCGCGCCGGGGGACATCGACGCGGACTTCGCGTTCCTCGCGGTCCCCCACACCGCCGCGATGGCGTACGCGCGCCCCCTCCTCTCGAGGGGGATGAAGGTGGTGGACCTCTCCGCCGACTACAGGCTGCCGAAGGACGTGTACGAGAAAGTGTACGGCGTCACCCACACGGACTACTTCCCCGCCCCGTACGGCATCCCCGAGATCCACAGGGAGTCCTACAGGAACGCGGACTTCGTGAGCAATCCCGGGTGCTTCCCTACCGGCGCGACACTCGCCGTGGCACCGCTCGCACGGTTCGCCCACACGGTGATCTTCGACTCGAAGACGGGGGTCTCGGGGGCAGGGGACAACCCGTCCGCGACGACCCACTACCCGAACGTCGCGGACAACGTCAACCCGTACAAGTGGACGACGCACAGGCACCTCGCCGAGATGAGGCAGGAACTCTCGGCCCTCGGGTCCCGCGCGAAGTGCTACTTCACGCCCCACCTCGTCCCGGTCAACAGGGGCATCCTCACGACGGCCCATGTCCTCCTCGGGGAGCCCATGGGGCAGGAGGAGGTGGACGCCCTCTACCGCGAGTACTACGCGGGGGAGTTCTTCGTCCGGCTCCAGAACCCCGTGCTCGCAGCCGTCAGGGGGACGAACTTCTGCGATATCCGCGCGGAGAGCGAGGGGGAGAGGGTCGTCGTCGTCTCTGCCATCGACAACCTCGGGAAGGGCGCGAGCGGCCAGGCCATCCAGAACATGAACATCATGTGCGGATTTTCGGAGAAAGATGGCCTCGCCGGCGCGGGACTCCTCCCGTGAGGGAGAGAAGGGCATGCGCGTCCGCGACGTGATGACGCGGGACCCGGTGACCATACAGGCCGGGGAACCGGTCCGGAAGGCAGCCGCGCTCCTGCGGGAGCACAGGGTCGGCGGCCTCCCGGTGGTGGAGGGGGAGAGGCTCGTCGGCATGGTCACGGAGTCCGACATCCTCCGGCTCCTCAAGACGGAGGAGATTTCGGGGGACCTCTGGCTCCCCTCGCCGCTCGAGGTGATCGAGGTCCCCATAAGGGAGCTCGTGAACTGGGAGAAGACGCGCCACGCGCTCGCCGCGGTCGGGGACCGGGAGGTGCGGGAGATCATGAGCCATCCCGCGGTGACCGTCCGGGAGGACGACGACATCGAGGAGGCCGCGTCCCTCATGGTCGAGAGGAGGATCGGGCGGCTCCCGGTGGTGAGGGGGGACCGGCTCGTCGGCATCGTGGCCCGCTCCGACATCATCCGCGGCATCGCGCGGCCGGGACCCACGGAGGGTGACGCGTGAGGAGCATCTGCGGAGTCGGCGGAGTCTCGGCGTGGGGCGTGAAGGAGGGGAAGTTCGGGCTCGCCCTGATACGGGCCGAGGGCGAGGCCGCCGGAGTCTTCACCTCGAACCTGATGAAGGCACCCCCCGTCCGGCTCATGGAGGAGAGGATACGGCGCGGGAGGCTCGCCGCCGTGGTCGCGAACAGCGGGTGCGCGAACGCGTACACGGGGCGGAGGGGCCTAGAGGACGCGCGGGAGATGGCGGCGATCGCCGGCGAGGCACTGGGCGTGGACGCCGATGAGGTGGGGGTCGCGAGCACCGGCGTCATCGGAAGGTACCTCGACCTCCCCCTGATCCGCGACCAGTGCCGCCGCGTCGCGCCCCTCCTCTCGCGGAGCGAGGAGGCCGAGACCCGCGCGGCCCGGGCCATCATGACGACCGACCTCTCCGAGAAGCACGCGCTCGTCCGGGGGGAGGGCTTCTCGGTGGGCGGGATCGCGAAGGGGTCGGGGATGATCGCGCCGAACATGGGGACGATGCTCGCGTTCGTCTACACGGACGCCGAGGTCCCCCGCGAAACGCTGCGCGATGCCCTCCGGAGTGCCGCCCGCCGGACGTTCAACAGGGTCGTCGTGGACGGCGACACGAGCACGAACGACATCGCGCTCTGCACGGCGACGGGGGAGACAGGACGGGTCCCGGCCGGCGAGTTCTCCCGCGCTCTCGAGGAGTGCTGCCGGTCGCTCGCCATCCAGATCGCGATGGACGGCGAGGGCGCAACGAAGCTCATCGAGGTCCGCGTGAGGGGGGCACCGGGCGAGGATGAGGCCGCGGCGGTGGCGCGGACCATCGTCTCCTCGCCGCTCGTGAAGACCGCGGTCTACGGTGCCGACCCCAACTGGGGGAGGGTGATCGCGGCCGCGGGGCGGGCGGGCGTCGCGTTCGACCCCGACCACGTCGACCTCTGGATGGGGGACGGGAACGAGTCCGTCCCCCTCGTGAGG
The DNA here is from genome assembly GCA_030055515.1 of Methanolinea sp. Taxonomy (NCBI): domain Archaea; kingdom Methanobacteriati; phylum Methanobacteriota; class Methanomicrobia; order Methanomicrobiales; family Methanoregulaceae; genus Methanolinea; species Methanolinea sp. The sequence continues at coordinate 167,928 of JASFYI010000002.1, forward strand.
GACGGCCAGATCGTGGTCGACCTCGCGAGGGCAAAGGCCCTCATGCAGGGGAAGAAGGTCACGTTCGAGCTCGACCTCTCCTGCGGCAGCGGCGAGGCGACGGCGTGGGGCTGCGACCTCACGGAGAAGTACGTGGAGATCAACGGGAGGTACACGACATGAGGCGTGAGGACGTCCTGATGGAGGCACTCCCCTACATCCGGGAGTTCCACGGGAAGACGATGGTCATCAAGCTCGGCGGGCACGCGATGGTCGACCCGGCCATCCTCGAGACGGCGATACGGGACGCGGTCCTCCTCAAGCTCGTCGGGATACGGCTCGTCCTCGTCCACGGCGGGGGACCCGAGATCACCGAGAAGATGAAGGCTTTGGGCAAGGAACCGCGGTTCGTCGCGGGCCTGCGCGTGACCGACGAGGAGACCCTCGAGATCGCCCAGATGGTCCTCGTCGGCAAGATCAACAGCAACATCGTCTCGCTCATCGCGAAGTGCGGCGGTCAGGGGGTCGGGATATCGGGCAACGACGGGAGCCTCATCATCGCCCGGAAGATGGACCCCCAGCGCGTCCGCGTGGGCGGGGAGGAGAGGGAGGTCGACCTCGGCCACGTCGGCGAGATCGAGGAGATCAACCCCGCGATCCTCCACACACTCCTCGACAGCGGCTACATCCCCGTCGTCGCCCCGATCGCCATCGACCGGAACGGGCAGAACCTCAACATCAACGCGGACACCGCGGCGGGGGAGATCGCGATCGCCCTGCGCGCCTACAAGCTCATCAACATGACCGACGTGGACGGCATCATGGACGCCTCGCGGACTCAGGTCTACCGCCGCCTCGCCGCCGCGGAGGCAGAGGGCCTCATGGAGAAGGGCATCGTCTCGGAGGGGATGATCCCGAAGGTGGCCTCGATCGTGAGGGCTGTCCGCAACGGCGTCCTGTTCGGGCACGTGATCAACGGGAACGTTCCCCACAACCTCATCCTCGAGATGTTCACCGACGAGGGCGTGGGGACGATGATCACGCGGGAAGGGTAGTGGGCGGGGGGGCAGGGAACTCCCCCGAGGGATCTCCCCTCACGGGAGGTTCCCGTCGCCCTGGCACTCCCTCTGCTTCTCCTCGCTCATCGCGATGAGGATGGAGAATACCTTCTGCACGGAGACCGGGTCGATCCCCTTCTCCACGGCGTAGTTGAACGTTTTCTCGAGCACCTCGTGCGTCCGCTTCTCGTCGTGGACGGGCAGGCCCTCGGCCATCTTCACCTGGGCCATGCGTGCGGCCAGTTGCTGCCTCCTCGCGATAAGGTCGATGATCTCCTCGTCGATCCTGTTGATCTCGGCCCGGAGTGCGTCGATGGGCATACATTCTACCTACGGGGAGCCCGGAGATTTAAAGGTGGTGGCACGGCACCCCCAAAGGGCATAAGTCACGGCGTTCCTATATATGAGCGGGAATTGCATGCTCGAGAGAATCACCCGCCGGGAGAGGTCGGACCTCCTCGTCGCGTGGATCGCGATATCCATCGCGTTCTCACTCATCTTCGTCAGGGGGGGAGCAACGATCGAGGCGTTCCTCGTCTTCCTCCTCGTCTCCATGCTCACCGTGGGGATAGGGTTCATCCTCCACGAGATGGCCCACAAGTTCACGGCGATGCGGTACGGGTTCTGGGCCGAGTTCCGGAAGGACAACATCATGCTCCTCGTCGCGGTCGCCATGGCGGCGCTCGTCGGCGTCGTCTTCGCCGCGCCGGGCGCGACCGTCATCTACGGGACCTCCATCACGAGGGAACAGAACGGGAAGATCTCCGCTGCGGGACCGGCGGTGAACCTCCTCCTCTGCGGGGTCTTCGCGCTCCTCGCGCTCTCCGGGGGGACCCTCGCGTCGCCCCTCGTCGCGCTCGTCGGGGCGGTCGGTCTCCAGGTGAACGCGATGATCGCAGCATTCAACATGCTCCCCGTGAGCGTGCTCGACGGGCGGAAGATCCTCGCGTGGAACCCGGCGGTCTTCGCGGTCATGATCGTCGCGGCGTTCGGGATACTGGCCGGAACCTACCTCCTCCCCCTCATCTGATTTTTCTCAGCGTCGCGGGCAAAATACGGAACCGTTAAATAATAAATTAAATAAAATTGCTAAAAATAAAATAAATTTGAATGGTGGTACTGCGTGCACATCATGGAAGGATTCCTCCCGCTCCACTGGGCGGCGTTCTGGTGGGCAATCGCCGTCCCGTGCGTGGGACTCGGCGTGTACCGTCTGAGGCAGGCGCTCTCGGCAGATCGTGAGGCCCTCCCCCTCCTCGGCGTGACGGGCGGGTTCATCTTCATCCTCTCGTCCCTCAAGCTCCCGTCCGTCACGGGGAGCTGCTCCCACCCCACCGGGACGGGGCTCTCGGCGGTCTGCTTCGGCCCCTTCGTGACGTCGGTCATCTGCACGATCGTCCTCCTCTTCCAGAGCCTCTTCCTCGCCCACGGGGGGCTCTCCACTCTGGGTGCGAACATCGTCTCGATGGGTGTCGCGGGCCCGCTCGCGGGCTGGGCGATCTACCGGGCGCTGAAGGACACGCCCGTTGGCATGTACCTCACCGTCTTCCTCGCATCCTCGCTGGCCGACATCGTGACCTACGTCGTGACATCCCTCGAGCTTGCCCTCGCCTACCCCGCGGAGGTCGGCGGGATCGCGTCGTCCTTCACGGTCTTCCTCGCGATATTCGCGGTCACGCAGGTCCCCCTCGCGATCGTGGAGGGGGTCGTCCTCGCGCTCGTCTTCAAGTACATCGTGGCCCTGAAACCCGGGATCCTCCTCAGGCTGCGTGTTTTCCCCGAGGAGAAGATCCGGGCGGCGGGTGGTGCAGCATGAAGGGGGGATACACGCTCGAGATCCTCGCGGTCGTCGCGGTGGTCTCGTTCTGCGTCCTCTTCCTCGTCACCGGCCCGGCGCCCGGGGAGGCAGAGTTCTCCGGGACGGACACGGTAGGGTCCGCGAAGGTATCGGAGCTCTCCGGAATCCCCCTCGAGGAGTTCCACCCGCTCGTTCCCCAGTGGGAACCGCCGAGCGGGGAGGTCGAGTCGGGCCTCTTCGCGCTCCAGGCAGCGGCCGGCGGGATCGTCGTCGGCTGGGTCTTCGGCTACTGGAAGGGCCAGAAGAGAGCGGATAACTGAAAGGAGACACGGCACCGACCCACATGCACGAGGAACTCCTCGAGGACGTCGCCCACAGGAGCGCGCTGCGCGAGACGCACACGGTACTCAAGCTCGCGACGGGAGCGGGGGCGATCCTCCTCTGCCTCCTCTCCCCCGGCTTCCTCGCGCCCCTCTTCGTCGCCGCGGTCCTGCTCCTCGCACTCGTCCTCCTCGCGCGGGTGGACCCCCACGCGCTCGGGCACGCGTTCGCGGCACCGGCCCTCTTTGCCCTCTTCTCAATCCCCGTCATCGTCCTCGTCTCCGGGGGCACAGAGGTCTTCTGGGAGTGGCGGCCGCTCCCGTGGCTCTCCCTCTCCCTCTCCCGGGACGGGATCAACCACGGTGTCCTCGTCCTCTCCCGTTTCGCGGGGGGGATGTCCGGACTCGCATTCATCGCGCTCACCACCCCTGCAACCGACCTCTTCTCCGTGATGCGGCGGGCACGCGTGCCTGCGGAGGTCGTCGACCTCGCGATGATCATCTACAGGGCGATCTTCGTGATCATGGCGCAGGCAGTCCAGGTCTACCGCGCGCAGGTCATGCGCCTCGGGTACGGGTCTTTCCGGGAATCGGTCAGGTCGTTTGCGACGCTCTGCGGCGCGGTATTCATCGCCTCCTACGAGGCGGGCGAGGACCTCGTCAGGGCGATGGAGGCGCGGTGCTACGACGGCAAGTTCGCGGTCTCCGGGGGGGACAGGCCCCCCCGCGGGAGAGAGATCGCCGCGGTGGCCCTCTTCTTTGCCGCTGCCGGGGCCCTCGCGGTCTCCACGGCGCACGTTTCGGTCCTCTAGGGGGGGGTCAGGCAGTGGGACGCGTCATCCTCGAGGCAAGGGACGTCCGGTACAAGTACCCAGGCGGGGTGGAGGCGATCAGGGGGATCAGCTTCCACGTCTGGAGGGGCGAGAAGGTCGCGGTCGTTGGGCCGAACGGGGCCGGGAAATCCACGCTCCTCCTGATGCTCAACGGGATGGTGAGGCCGGACGAGGGCCTCATCCTCTTTGATAACAGTCCCATCAGCTACGAGAGGACAGCCCTCCGCGAGCTCCGCAGGAAGGTCGGTTTCGTGATGCAGAACCCCGACCGCCAGATCATCTCCCCGACCGTGTACCAGGACGTGGCGTTCGGGCCCGTGAACCTCGGCTACAGCGAGGAGCAGGTGAGGGAGGCCGTGGAGAGGGCTCTCGCGCAGGTCGGGCTCACGGGGTTTGAGCGGCGCCCGCCCCACCAGCTCTCCGGGGGGGAGAAGAAGAGGGTCGCGATCGCCGGCGTCCTCGCGATGGACCCCGACGTCCTCGTCCTCGACGAGCCCACCACCGGGCTCGATCCCTCGGGCTCCGAGGACATCATGGAACTCCTCGACGAACTCCACCACCAGGGCAAGACCGTGATCATCTCGACGCACGACATCGAGCTCGCGTATCCATGGGCGGAGAGGGCAATCCTGCTCACGAAGGGGAGGATACTCCAGGAGGACGTCCCAGAGGTCGCGTTCGGGGATCCCGAGCTCGTGCGGAAGGCAAAGCTCTCGGTGCCGGTCCTCCTCGAGCTCTACCTCGAGATGGAGAAGAGGGGCTACTGCCTCCCCCGCCGGAAACCAAAGACAGTCCTCGACATGCTCCACGCGATCGACGTCGCCTACGCGAACAGGTTCTGCGCGGAAAAACCCGGGACCATCACCCTCTACGACGTTGACTCCCCCTGCCCTGTCAGCATCTCGGAGTGGAAGGCGCGCAACCCGCGGGTCATGGTCGGCGCGATGGGTACAAGGGCAAAGGCGCGCGTCTCGGAGGAGAAGGTCCCGCTCGACTTCTCGCACGGGGTCATCGACAAGTGCATCCTGCGCGCGCTCCTCGGCGAGGATACCCTCATCGTCACGACCGGGAGCATGGTCGGGCGTGTCCGGGAGAGGGTCCAGGAGTTCTCGCGGGAGTACGGGATCGAGATAGACCTCAGGACGGCGCGGGACACCGGGTGATTCACCCACCGGCCCGCAGGGAGGCCTCGTCTCACTGCGCGTCTCCCCGGCCCGCCTCTTCCCCGCGGAGGCGCCGGATCACCCCGACGACCTTCCTCCCCTTCTCCCTCGCTTCCGAGAGAGCCGTCGGGTGTCCCCTGATGCCCCCGTACCTGTCCATCTCGTTCGCGATGATGTTGTCGTAGTACTCGAACCCGAGCGTGTTGAAGAACGCGGTGATGGCGGGGAATGCCGCGTCAAAGACGTTGTCCCACGAGAGTCCCGCGGTCGAGATGAAGATCCCCTTGTGCCTGCGTATGTGGTCGTCCGGGAAGTACATGGTCTTGAGGACGAACTTCCTCGCCCACAGGTACTGGGCGCGGTCGATCAGCCCCTTCAGCTCGGCGGTGATCCCCATGCTGTAGATGGGGGACGCGACGGCGAGGCAGTCCGAGGCGAGGATCCGCTCAAAGAGCGGGATCGCGTCGTCCGCGAGGATGCAGTTCCCGCTCCTGTGGCACGCGTTGCACCCCCTGCAGGGTGAGTATGAGAGCTCCCGAAGGATGACCTTCTCGACCCCGGCCCCCGCCTCCCGCGTGCCGTCGAGGAACGCGTCGAGGAGGGTCTCCGTGTTCCCGTGCCTGCGGGGACTCCCCGAGAGCCCGATCACCTTCACCGGCACGTCACGTCCCCCGCCTCTGCGCGAGGTCTGCGATTACTTCCCTGCCCAGCCGCTCGGCATCCTCCCGGGCGGTGGGGTGGGAGAGGATCGCACCCTTCTCGTCCACGCCGTTCACCATGAGGTACCGGATATCCTTGTCGGGGATCTCGACCACGTGGAAGAAGCACTTCACCGTGGGGATGGCACCGTCAAAGACGTGGTCCCACTTCTGCCCCGCCGTGGAGAGGAAGACCCCTATCCTCTTGCCCTTCCGCTCGGGGGGGACGACGGGGAGGCGCAGCACGTACTTCCTCGAGCGGAAGACCTGGAACCTGTCGATCAGCGCTTTTGCCTGCGCGCAGATCCCCATGCAGAAGATGGGTGCAGCGAGGACGATGCAGTCGGCGGCGACGATCCTATCGTGGAGATAATCCATCCCGTCGCGCTGGACGCACATGTTCAGCCTCTCGCACGCGTTGCAGCCCCTGCAGGGGTTGACGTTTGCGTCCGCGAGGACGACCTTCTCAACCGCGACCCCCCCCTCCCGTGCCATCGCACCGAGGACCCAGTCAAGGAGCGTCTCGGAGTTACCTCCGCGTCGCGGGCTCCCGGCAAAAGCGAGGACTTTCAGATCCATGGATGTGCCCTAGGTCTTCCCGGGCAAAAAACGTGTCCAATGGGAGCGGCCGGGTGCGTTCGAAAAAGGAGGAGGGGGGCCTACAGCTTCTTGAAGCAGAGGTACCAGTCCTTGCACTCGTACCCCTCGGAGAGGCGCCTGTCCATCTCCTCCTTGTTCCTCGGCGCGGGCACGACGACCTTGTCCCCTGGCTGCCAGTTCGCGGGCGTCGCGACGCCGTACTTGTCGGTCGTCTGAAGCGACTTTATGAGCCTGACGATCTCGGGCATGTACCGCCCCGCGGTGAGCGGGTAGTAGATCATCGCCCTGAGAATCCCCCTGTCGTCGATGAAGAAGACGGCCCTGACGGCGGCGGTGCTGCTCTGGCCGGGGTGGATCATCCCGTACATCTTCGCGACCTTCATGTCGAGGTCCGCGATGATCGGGAAGGTGATGTCGACCCCCATCTTCTCCTTGATGTTGCGGATCCACGCGAGGTGGGAGTGGACCGAGTCGACGGAGAGACCTATCAACTGGACGTTGAGGGACTCGAGTTCCCCTGCGATCTGGGAGAACGCGATGAACTCTGTCGTGCACACCGGCGTGAAGTCCGCCGGGTGCGAGAAGAGGACGACCCACTTGCCCCGGAAATCGGAGAGCCTCAAGGTCCCCGCGGTCGTGAGTGCCTCGAAATCGGGCGCGGGTTCACCGAGGATCGGCATCGGCCCTTGCTCGCAGGACACCGCCCCTCACTCCCCCATGACCTCGTCGAGCTGTGCCTTGCCGTACACGTAGGCGGGCATCCCGGCGAGGAGGAATGCGACGCGCAGGGCTTCTTCGACCTCCTTCTTCGTGATCCCGAGGTTCTTTGCACCCGCAAGCTGCGCCCGCACCGCGTGCTGGTCGCGCAGCGACGCCGCGATCGCGATCGCGATCAGCTTCTTCGTCTTGCGGGTGAGAGCCCCGTCGTCCCAGATGTGCCCCTCGAGTTTCAGCACCATCTCGTACATCTGGGGGTCCTTCTCGGCGAGCTCCCTGAAGAACTTCGGGACCTTGCCGATCATCCGCTCGAGGTCCTTTGTATCCTTGGCCATACCGCGATCACTTCACGAGCTTCATGGGCTGCCCGCAGCAGACGAGTTCCCCGCCGCCGACCTCCTTCACGACGACGACGTTGCCGCAGATCTCGCACTCGAAGACTTCTCCCACCTTCGATACGTTCACCATCTCTCTCATCTCCTCTCTTTCACGTGGTCTTTCCCGCCAGCCTGTCCCCGGGCGCGGGGTGTACCGTGACACCCCCCGTGCCCCAAAGCGCGCTCCCGTTCCGCGTGCTCCCCGCTGCGTGCAGGAGCGGAAAAACAAAGTTTAGATGTTGCTCTTCCCGCGCTTCGGCGGATTCATCGCGTCTTCCGGCGTCTTTATGTCCGGACGGATGTGGGTCATGGGGAAGCACTGGTACTGCTCGCACGCGCACTGGGGGCATTTCCTTAGGTCCTGTTCCGCCTTGTCGAGAACGAGTTCACGCCCGCAGTCCAGGCAGACGTACTTTCCGGGCCCGACTTTCTGCCCTGCTCTTACCGTGTCGGTCAGAGATATCACCATCTGCTAAATGGGAGGAGAGATTATTAATGGTTTTGTTCCCGCCCTCCCGGGTGGATAACGGGTTTTCTGCCGTTCACGTCCGCGTGCGCCCCGCTGCAACCCGCGTCTCCGGCCTGACCACCGCCGTTTATCAGGGGCGGCGCGAATCTCATTTCCATGCGACCGCGTGTCGTCGGCCTCCTCGGGAGTCCCCTCCCCGGAGGGAACACGGCGAAGCTCCTCGACCGTGCCCTCTCGGGCGCACGGGACGCGGGCTGCGACGTTCAGCGCATCGACGTCCCGAACCTCGCCTTCCGCCCGTGCAGGGAGATATTCTACTGCCGCGAGCACGAGACGTGCGCCATGAAGGACGACATGGGCCCCATGTACAGGACGTTCGCGGAGCTGGACGGCCTGGTCGTGGCGTCGCCGGTGATGACGATGGGGATTCCGGGCGCGCTCAAGTCGTTCATGGACCGGTTCCAGGTCTTCTTCATGGCGAAGTACGTGAGGGGAAGGCCGCTCGTCCCGGAGGAGAAGAGGGCCCTCCGCCGCGGCCTCTACATCGGGATCGCGGGGATGAACGTCCCGTACGTCTTCGACGGCGCGAAGCTCTCGGTCAAGGCCTTCTTCGCGATCGTGGACGTGAAGTACGGGGACGAACTCCTCGTCCCCGACATGGACACCATACGGGACATCGGGACGCGCCCCGAGATCCTCGACGCCGCGTACCGCAAGGGGTTCCACCTCGGCAAGCTCCTCGCAGGGGAGGTGCCCTGACCACCTCCCGGCCTCCCTTCAGAGGTCCCCCCTCTCACGGAGGCTCGTGTAGCCCGAACGGGCGACGATGAGGTGGTCAAGGAGCCTGATCCCGAGGATCTCCCCCGCCTCCCGCAGCTGCCGCGTGATCGCGAGGTCCTGCGGGCTCGGCTCGAGGGATCCCGAGGGGTGGTTGTGGACGCAGACGATCGCCGCGGCCCGGTCCGTGATCGCGTCGGCGAAGACCTCGCGGGGGTGGACGAGGCTCTGGGTGAGGAGACCGACCGTGATCGTCCTCTTCTCGATCACCTCGTGGGCGCCGTTGAGGGTGATGCAGACGAAGTGCTCCTGGTTCTTCCTCGCGAGGTCCGAGACGAGCGGGAAGACGTCGGCGGGGGACTGGATGCGGATCCGGGCCTCCTCCTCCCTCCGGGCGTACCGGCGGGCGAGCTCGAGGGCCGCGAGGATCTGGGCGGCCTTGCCCGGTCCCATCCCCTTCAGGCGCACGAGGTCGTCGTAGGAGATCTCCCCGTTCTTCCTCGAGAAGAGGGCGGCGATGTCCTTTGCGAGCGAGAAGACGTCCCGCTCGGGCGTGCCGTGCCCGATGATCGCGGCGATCAGCTCGTGGTCCGAGAGGGCCCGGGCGCCCTTCTCCGCGATCTTCTCCCTCGGGCGGTCGCACGCGGCAAGATCCCTCATCCGCTTCATGGGACAGCAGGGAGATTACTGGGACCCGGGGGAGAAAAATCCGGCAGATCCGATCCCTGCCCGCCGCGGGGCCGGCGTCGCGAAGGATACGTTTTTCCCCGGCCTCCCCCGATATATCACCATGGCGACAATGGAGAATGCCATGGAGGCCTTCGCGGGCGAATCGCAGGCGAACAGGAAGTACGCCGCGTTCGCCGAGCAGGCCGAGGCGGAAGGGTACAAGAATATCGCCCGGCTCTTCCGGGCGGCATCCGAGGCAGAAGCGATCCACGCGAAGAAACTCCTCAAGGCGATAGGGAAGATTGGCACCACGAAGGAGAACCTCGCCGCCGCGGTCTCGGGGGAGACGCACGAGTACACCGAGATGTACCCCTCGTTCCTGAAGGAGGCCGAGGCGGAGAAGAAGAGCGACGTCGCCCTCGTCTTCACGTACGCGATGAAGGCGGAGGAAGTCCACGCGGCGCTCTACAAGGAGGCCCTCAATAACCTCGCCCACGGGCAGGACATGTCGAACCGGACCGTGTACATCTGCCCGGTCTGCGGGAACGTCTTCCTCGGCAACCCCCCCGAGAAGTGCCCCATCTGCATGGCCGTGAGGAAGGTCTTCAAGGTCGTGGAGTGAGGGGTCATCCTTTTTTCCTTTTCCGCGTGTTCCCCGCCGCCGCTGCGGCGTGCCTGAAAGAGACTTTTATGAGGGATTCGTCCCTAAACCCCGGGTATGCCGAGGAGGGTCACTGTCTACTACACCGAGAACTGCCCCTACTGCCGCATGGTGAAGGCGTACCTCGACCGGCACGGCGTCGACTACATGGCAATCGACGTCGGTGCAGACAGGGAACAGGCAAAGAAGATGGTCGAGATCTCGGGCCAGTACGGGGTCCCCGTCGTCACGGTCGACGGCGAGGTCATCGTCGGGTTCGACGCGCAGCGGCTTGACGCGCTCTTCGGTGCGGGGAGGGGCGGGGATGCGTACGACGTCCTCATCGTCGGCGCGGGACCGGCCGGACTGACCGCCGCCGTGTACTGCTCCCGCAAGATGCTCCGCACCGCCATCGTCTCGGAGAACATCGGGGGGCAGGCGCTCGAGAGCTGGGCGATCGAGAACTACATGGGGTACAGGATGGTCTCGGGCGCGGAGCTGATGCAGAAGTTCGAGGAGCAGGTGAGGAGCCACCAGAACATCCACATGGACCTTGACCGCGTCGTCTCCCTCGGCCGCGAGGGGGATGGATTCGTGGCCCGCACGGCGACGGGGAGGACGTACACGGCGAGGGCAGTCATCCTCGCGCAGGGGAAGAGACCGAGGAAGCTCGGCGTCGAGGGGGAGGAGAGGTACCTCGGGAGGGGGCTCTCGGTCTGCTCCACGTGCGACGGACCCCTCTTCCGGGGGAAGGTTGTCGCGGTCGTCGGCGGGGGGAACTCCGCGCTCCAGACGGCGATCGAGATGAGCAGGATCGCACGGGAAGTCCACCTGATCGTCAGGAGCACGATAAAGGCCGACCCCGTCTACGTGGCCCAGTACAGGGAGAGGGAGAACATCGTCACCCACCTCAACCACACGGTCGCGGCCCTCCACGGGAACGGGATGCTGACCGGGATCACGATCAGGGACGCAAAGAGCGGGGAGGAGACGACCCTCCCCCTCGACGGCGTCTTCGCGGAGATCGGCTGGGTCCCGAACACGGAGTTCCTCGGGGACCTCGTCCCGCTCAACGAGCAGGGGGAGGTGATCGTGGACATCAACTGCGCGACGGCGACGCCCGGGGTATTCGCGGCGGGGGACGTGACGAACATCAGGACGAAGCAGATCATCACGGCGGCCGGGGAGGGTGCGAAGGCTGCCCTCGAGGCCTACGCCTACCTCACCCGGTGAACCCCGCCCTCACCCTTTCCCAAAGAGGACGATCCTGTTCGTGTTCGTGCCCCGGGCGTTGTTGTCCACGCCCCAGATGTGCGAGGTCTTCGTGAAGCGCTGGGTGTTGACGAGGATCCCCTCGCACGAGAAACCCGCCCGGACACCGAGCGGGACGACGACCTCGTCGAGGGGGAGTGTTCCCCGGCGGATCTCCCCCACCTCGAACGCGACGTAACCCCCGTCGCGCGTGACCCTGAAGAGCTCGAGGAACGTCTGCTGCATCACCCGCCTCCACTCGGAAAGCGACCTCGTGACGGTCATCCGCCTCTCGGTCTCCTCCGTGTCGATCCCGCAGAACCAGCAGCGCAGCCAGTTGTCCTTCGAGTACTGGACCACGTCGAGGAAGGGCGGCGACGTGACGGTGAGCTGGACGGAGCAGTCCGGGATGCAGGGTGTCTCCCGCGCGTCGCACGAGAGGAAGAGACCGCACTCCCCCGCGCGCCGGAGCCGCGCACTCTCCTCGGCCGTCACGTTCCGGACGAGGGACCGCGTCTTTTTCACGATGATCTCCCGCGTGTCCCTGTACTCCGGGACGAGGCCGTACTTCCTGTTGATTGCCGCCTGCCTCTCGGGCGAGACCGCCTGGTTGGGGGGGAGCGTGTAGACCGAGAAGAATCCCGGAGAGTGGCCGGTGAGCCTGTTCGTCGCGACCATCCTTATCCACTCGTCGAGGGGGTCCATCGTGCCCTCCCTCTCCCGCGAGAGGAGGTAGGCCCGGAGCGCGCGGATCTCCCTCTCGGTGTCGGGGTGGTAGAACACGGAGAGGTCCGGCGTGCCCCCGTCCTCCACGCTGCACTCCGGTATCTCCGCGAGCCGCGCGGAGACAGATCCGGGGTCGGGGACGAAGAACCGCGGGCGCGTGAGGATCCGGGAGAGGGGGTTGATGTCGTTTGCGGCGACCCTGCGCCCCCGGAGGCCCGCCTCGATCACCGTCGTCCCGCGCCCCGAGAACGGGTCGTACACGAGGTCTCCCTCCCGCGAGAACCTCTCGATGAAGAAGGCAGGGAGCTGGGGCTTGAAACACCCCCTGTACGAGATCTCGTGGATCGAGGACGCCTGCCTCTGCCCCGCAGTCCAGAACTCCCCGTGGATCCTCGCGACGCGGATCCCATAGACCTCGAGCTGCTCGGTCGCGGTCGCGCCCTCGCCGAGGATTGAAGCGACCGTGGAGCCACCCGCACTCATCTAAGGTGGATTGGGAACGCGCGGTCTTGAACTTTCCATGGGGGGCAGTCCGTCCCGGAGGCATGATATACCGCGGGGCCACAGGATCTCAAGTCCATGAATGAGCAGGCGAGGAAGATCGTCCACCTCTCCTTCGGTGTAGCGATCTCGGCGGCAATACTCCTCCTGCCGGCGGGGCAGGCCGAAATGATCCTCGCCGCCGGCCTCGTCGCGGGCCTCGCCCTCGCGGAGCTCGTGAGGGCCGGGTACCGCGTCCCGCTCGTCTCCTCCCTCGTCGACCGCCTCGAGCGGGAAGGCGAGTTCCCGGGGAAGGGGGCGGCGTACTTCGTCGCGAGCGCACTCGCGTGCACGGTATTCTTCCCGCCGGCCGTCGCGGCCGCGGGGGTCCTCTCCCTCTCCGTCCTCGACGCGGTCTCCGCACTCGCGGGGAGGGCGTTTGGGAGGGTGAGGATTTGGGGGGCAAAGACACTGGAGGGATCGCTCGCGGGAATCGCGGCGAACACCGCGGTCCTCTCCCTCATCATCGGACCCGGGACGGCGTTCCTCGTCTCGGTGGTCGCGGGGACCGTGGAGCTCCTCGCTCCGGTCGACGACAACCTCCTCGTCCCCCCCGCGGCGTGCACCTGCCTCTCCCTCCTCCCGCCCTGAAAGGCCGCACTTTCCCCCCGCGATCCCATTGTTTATCCGCGGCGCGGGCGAAGGAATCCATGGATGGGACTGGGGAAGGCGGCGTACCTCAGGGCGATCACGAGGCCGGTCGTGGCGCGGTCCTGCCCCGCGGGCAGGACGATGGAGGGGGCGACACCGCCCGCGATCTTCGTCGGGAGCTGGAATTACCCGAAGGTCTTCGCGGGGCCCCTCGTCGCGCCCGTGCGGGGAGAATGCGGGATCATGGACACCCCGGAAGCGTGGATCCCGGCGGGGTGGACGCAGGAGGACATCCTCGCCTGCAGGCTCTCGCTCGTCAGGGGAAAGAGGTTCCACGATGTGACGCGCGTCGAGGACCCCTTCGCGGTCAGGCTGCAGGAGATCGCCCTCTCCTCGACCTCCCCGGGGGGCGAGGTCTCTTTCTCGAGGCCCCCCTCCGGGGTATCCCTCTCCGAGGAGCACGCCCCGCACGGGCCGAGCGCGCCGCTCGAGGACTTCAGGGTGGAGTGCGGCCGGTTCGATCCCCTCCTCGAGCGCTGCTTCCACGACGGCGACCTCCCTGCCGCGGAGGCGATCGTCTCCCTCCACGAGAGGGGGGTCCCGTTCTCCCGGATAGAAAAGGCCCTCTCGGCCGGGGCTCTCGGGGAAAGGCGCAAGAGGCGGCTCGTTCCCACGCGCTGGGCGATAACTGCATGCGACTCTGTCCTCGCGGACCACTTCCTCCGGCAGGTGCGGCGCAACAGGGTCATCGACGCGGTGAGGGTCCACGAGTTCTCGAGCCTCCACAACCACTACGCGGTCATCCTCCTTCCCACGCCGTGGGAGTACGAGTGGATAGAGGCATTCGTGAGGATCAGGGGGCAGGAGGAGGTCGTCTTCTCAGACCACGAGGGACCGCGGGGAAAACAGGAATATTCCTGCGTCGGCGGCTGCTACTACTCGTGCAAGATGGCCGTCCTCGAGGCCCTCGCCGCGTCGGGCCTCCAGGCGGGGGCGATCGTCCTGCGGGAGGCGCGGACAGGCTACGTGCCGCTCGGCGTCTTCAACGTCCGGGAGAATGTCCGGCAGGCGATGCAGCAGCCGTACAGGGAATTCGAGGACCTGCAGGGTGCCCTTCGGGACGTCTCCTCGCGGATGGTCCTCCCCGCGAACCGGTACATCGCGGAGAGCAGGCTGCTTTCAGACCGGCTGAGGGACCGCCAGGCAACCCTCGACAGGTTCACGTGAGGGGGGTCTCCCGGCGGCCCGCACGTGGGGGGACGCGCCTCTCCGCGGCCACCCCCACCCGCATCCTCCCGGGCCCGGGTCCCATGGGGAGGAGGAGGGCGCGGGTGGTGTGCCTGAGGGGGATTTGCCGCCGGGCGGCAAGTGAAATGGCAACGAAGATTCCTGAGTCGTCACTCACGTCTTTTCCGCGATGTCGACCCGGGCGGGCAGGTGTCCCTCGGGGAACCTGTACATCCCCACCGGAACGACGATATCGAACCGTGCCCCCCTGCCGTATTCGCCCGTTTCGCGGATGGAGATCTCCGTGATGGAGAGGATCTCGCGGACGAGGAAGAGGGAGCGGTTCTTCTTCCCCAGCGCGTCCTTCTCGAAGATGAGGCTCTTTTTCTCCTCGGGGATTCCCGCGCCGTCGTCCTCGAAGAAGATCGTCAGCCCCTGTTCGGATTCCCGGCACGACAGCGAGATCTCCGTCGCACCCGCGCCGTGCGCGATCACGTTCTCGATGAGGAAGTAAAAGACCTTCTCGAGGAGGGGATCGGCGTATATTTCGAGGCCCCTCACGTCGATCCGGTGCGAAATCCCCCGCATGTCGATGTGCGAGGCGGCGAGGAGGAACGTGAATGTGACGTCCTGCCACGCGGGGGGGTTCTGGCCGAGGCTCTGGAAGATCCTTGCGAATTCGAGTGTCTTCTCGAGGGACTGGAGCAGGGTCCCCATCTTTTCGAGGTACCTGTCCCTGTGCGGTTCGTGGTGGTCCTTTGCGGCGAGGTCGACGTACCCGGAGAGCGAGTAGAGGATATTCTGGATATCCTCGAAGGTTATCGCGTTCAGGATATTCAGCTTCTTCGTTGCGCGGTGGAGGGCTTCCTCCGCGAGGACCTGGTCGGTTATGTCCTCGGATATGCCGAGGAGGTAGCGCGGTTCTCCCTTGGTGTCGGGGACGGCGATCTTCTTTGTGTGGAGGATCCTCGTCCCCCTGTGTTTCGTGTGGATGCTCTCCCGCGGGATGTCGAGGATCTTGTTCCCGTCGAGGACCTCCCGGTCTTTCTCCCTGAAGAATGCCGCCTCGTGCGGGGGGAAAAAGTCGAAATCGGTCTTCCCGTACATCTCCTCCCTCGAATACCCGAGCAGCTGCTCGGCCGCCCTGTTGAAGCGGACGAAGGAGAGGTCCCTTGCGTCCTTCACGAATACCATGTCCGGGATATTCTCGATGATGGCATTCAGGAAGGTTTCGCTCTCGGAGAGGCGCTTCTCTACCCGGCACTTCTCGGCGATCTCGTTCTCGAGATCACGCATCTTCTTCTCGAGTTTCCGGAAGAGGACCTCGTTGTACTGGCGCAGTATCTCCATCTCCTCGCCGAGCGGCCTTGCAGGGGGCGGAGCGCGTTTCTCGCGGTACCTCTGGAGCACGTCGAGGATCAGCCGGGCGAGAACCTCTGTCTTCTGCGGTTTCACGATGAAGAGGTCGGCCCCGAGGCTCATCGCGAACTTCTCGTCGCGGGGATCGGTGTACGTCGCGGTGTAGAAGACGAACGGGATGTCCCTGAGCGTTTCGTCCGCCTTCCACCTCCTGCAGAGTTCAAAGCCGTCCATGACGGGCATCAGGATATCCGAAATGACCATGTCGGGAGGGTTTTTCCGCGCCATCTCGAGTGCGGTGGCCCCGTTCCTCGCGGAGGTGACGGTGTAGCCTTCGCCCCGGAGTACCGTCTCGAGGAGGTATAGGTTCCGCGCGTTGTCGTCGACGATCAGGATGGTGGTCATCCGGGTTCACCACGGGCTCCCTTCATGTGCAGGTATCCGTCAATCTGGTCCGCGAAGGTCATGGGATTGATCGGTTTCTCGATGTACCCGTTGCAGCCGGCAGCGAGGGCCTTCTCGCGGTCGCCCACCATCGCGTACGAGGTGAGGGCGACGATGGGGATATCCCCGAGGTCCGGGCGCGAGCGCATCTCCCTCGCAGTGTCGTACCCGCTCATGCCCGGTAACTGGATGTCGAGGAGGACGAGGTCGGGCCTGTGCGAGGCCGCGAGCTCCACGCCCTCCCTCCCGTCGCGCGCCCGCATCACCTCGTGGCCGCGTGCACGCAGGATGAAGCTCACGAGGTAGAAGTTCTGGTCGTTGTCCTCGATGTAGAGGATCTTCACGGCGACACCCCCTTCCCCGTGGGTATCGTGAAGGAGAAGGTGCTCCCCTTCCCCGGTTCGCTCTCGACCCGGATTGTCCCTCCCATCATCTCCACGAGTCTCTTTGATATCGAGAGGCCAAGCCCCGTGCCCCCGTACTGCCGCGTGAGTCCCGTGTCGACCTGGCTGAAAGGCTTGAATATCTCCTCCAAGTCCTCGGGCCTTATCCCGATTCCCGTGTCGCTCACGGCGACGTGGACGAACGGCCCCTCCCGCGTGCACCGGACGCGGACGTGTCCCGACTCGGTGAACTTCACCGCGTTCGAGAGGAGGTTGAGGAGAACCTGTTCCACGCGGCGCCTGTCGCCCACGACCTCACCCACGTCCGGCGCCACCTCGGCCTCGAGGGAGAGGCCCTTTGCCTCTGCCTGCGGCCTCATGGATTTCACGACTTTCCCTATGGCATCCTCCATGGCAAAGGGTTCGCGGGCGAGGGTCAGCTGGCCCGCCTCGATCTTCGAGATATCGAGGACGTCGTTGATGAGGGCGAGGAGGTGCTCGGCACTCTGGGAGATGATCTCGAGTTGTTTCCTCTGCTCCTCGTTCAGCGGCCCCGCGAGACCCTGCAGGAGGACGCCGGAGAATCCGATGATGGAGTTGAGCGGCGTGCGCAGTTCGTGGGACATCGTCGCGAGGAATACCGACTTCAGCCTGTCGGCAGACTCCGCGGCCTCCTTCGCGCGCTCGAGTTCGCGGGTTCTCTCGGCGACGAGGTCCTCGAGGTGGTCGCGGTACTCCGAGAGCTCCCTCAAGGCCTGCTGCCGCGCCCGGTCCACATCCCTTATCTTCTCGACCATGGCCTTGAAGGAACGGCTGAGTATCCCGATCTCGCCCGACTCTGCCGGCTCGATCTCCTGTTCGAGGTCACCCGTCTCGGCGATCTTCCTGCTCACGGCGGTCAGGTCGGTCAGGGGCCCGATGACAGTGTGGTTGAGCACGACGATCGTGATCGCGCTGAGCAGCAGGAGGGCGAGGAGGACGAAGGTGAGGATATTCCAGACCGAATCGTTGATCTTTTGCTCGACGAATCCCGGCGGGATGACCATCGCGATCTTCCACCCGAGTTCCGGGGACGTGAGGTGGACGAGGTACCTCCCATTGGAGACGAGGATTCCCCTGTCCTGTGCGAGGAATGCACCCGCCTGGTCCCCGAGGATGTCGCTCACGTGCGTGAAGAGGCGTTCCCTGTCCCGCGACGCGAGGACCGTCCCGTTCCCGTCGGTGAGGATCATCTCCCTGCCGTCGCCGAGGTCGAAGCCCGATATGTAGTCCGTCAGGTTCGCGAGGGTTATGTCGGCCCCGACGACGCCGTAAACGTGACCCTCCGCGTCGAGGAGCGCCGTCACTATCCCGATGTTCACGTCGGGCGTCGTCACCGCCCTGTAGGGTTCCGTCACCACCACCTCGCCGGGGTGCTCCTTCGCGAGGATGTACCAGGGCCGGACGCGCGGGTCGTACGCGGTCGGCCTCGCACGGGGGTAGGAACGGACGAATGTCCCGGTCTCACGCCCCATGTAGACAGAGCTGACATACGGGTGGGTCTGCTGGTACGCACGCATGATATCGATGATCTTCTGCTCCCTCTCCCCGATGGAGTACTGGAAGGTCTCCTCGGATGCGTTCAGGAACGAGGTGAACCCCGTGTCATCGGGGGTGCGGACATCCTCGTTGACAGAGAGCTCGTGGACATCGTACTTGACGCTCCTCACGAAGCCCGAGAGGGCAAAGTCGATGTGCTGGAGCTGGCTGATCGATTCGTTCGTGATCCTGTCGAGGTTCTGGCTGTGGAGGGTCGCGGGGAGGACTCCGCCGATGAGTACCAGCACGAGGAACGCGATTGCGAGGTAGAGGAGGACGACCCTTGACTGGAGTTTCACGTTGAGCGAGCGGTATCCGTCCGGGGTGATATAGCTTGTTTTTCCCCGCGTTCCCGCGGGGAGCGGGCAGCCGGGCAGCGGGAAAGACTCCCCTCACGCGGGCTTCTCCCCCGCGAGCGGCAGGGAGAGGGAGACGGTCGTCCCCTCCCCCGGCCCCCCGGGGAGAACCCCCCCCCATGCGTCTCTCTATCCCTTCTTCCTGTCCTTCTCCCTGTACCCCTCGAGGAGGAGGGAGGTCACGTTCCGCACCGGCCTGCCCGTGTGCTCCGAGAGGTGGAACTCGCAGAACGGGCAGGAGCTCACCACGATGTCGGCGCCCGTCTTCTCGATCTCCCTGCGCCTGTTCTCCGCGAGGGCGGCCGCGACCTGCGGCATCCCGGACCGGACCCCGCCGCCCGACCCGCAGCACACGGCCGGCATCTCGACGAGGTCCGCGACCTGCGTGATGAGCGCGCGGGGCTGGTCCCGTATCCCCTGCCCGCGGAGGAGGTGGCAGGGATCGTGGTAGGTGACCCTCACCGGGAGCCGCGCCGGCGGCTCGATCCCGAACTTCGTGAGGACCTCGTTGATGTCCATGACGCGGAACGGCGTCCTGTAGTCGTTCTTCAGGGTTGACCCGCACCCCGCGCACATCGTGAGGACCGTGTCGATGCCCCGGAAGACGAACGCATCGACGTTCCTCTTTTGGAGGGTGTCGAGGAAGTCGATCTGCCCGGTGCGGATGAGGGGTGACCCGCAGCAGACCTGTTCCCTCGGGATGACGACCCGGATCCCGTTCCTCTTCAGGACCTCCATCGCGTCGCGGGCGGTCTGTGGGAGGCGGCCGTTGTACATGCAGCCCACGAAGAACCCGACCGTCGCTTTCGCCGGGCCCTCGGGCTCGATGACCTCGGGTGCATCCTCGAGGAACGTCGGGCCCGTCCGGACGATGCTCCTCCCCGTCTCGCGGACCAGCCGGGCGACCTCCTGGTGGCGGGGGAGGGTGAGCCCCCTCCTGTTCGCGAGCGCCCGCAGTTTCTCGATCGCCTTGCCGGGGATCTCGATCTCCTTCGGGCAGACCTTCCAGCAGGCCTGGCACGACGTGCAGGCGAAGAGACCGCGCGAGACCGCCTCGGTGACGCGGTCGCCCGTGTCCCTCGGGTCTAGCGCGAGCCGCATCTCCTGCCGCATCGCCGTCGGGCCGTCGAAAGCCGCGACGTCCATCGCGGGGCAGACCGAGACGCAGCAGAGGCACTCGATGCAGCTGCGCAGCGGTTTTAGGAGCGCGACCCTCTCCCCCTCGGGGACGATCCCCTCGCCGCTCGGCCGGATCCGGGGGAGTTTCTCGAGGAACGGCTCGAGGTCGACGACGAGGTCCTTCTTCACCGGGAGGTCGAGCGGCTCGATGGTCATCCCGTCGGCCGCCTCCACCATGCACGCGAGGCCGGGCTCGCCGTTGATGCGGACGGCGCAGCTCCCGCACTGCCCCGCGCCGCAGCAGGAGCGGAAGGAGAGCGTCGGGTCGACCTCGTCGTGGATCGCCTGCAGGACGTGGAGGACGCGAGCCCCCTCGTTCACCTCCACCGCGTAGTTCTGGAAGTGCGGTTTCTCGTCGGTCTCCGGGTCGAACCGGAAGACCCTCACGTGGATCTTCCTCATGCCCTCACCACCGACTCGATCCCGGAGCGCGCGAGTGACTGGTACGTGTGGCCGTAGGGGGACGTCCGCGCGTCCCACGTCTGGACGATGTCCCTGCGGACGTGCGCCCCCCTGCTCTCCTTCCGGAGGAGCGCACCCCGGACGATGAGTGTCGCGGAGAGGAGCATGTTCCGGGCCGTCCAGCACTCGGCGAGGTTCCCCGGTGACTTCGCGAGGAGCCGGAGCGACGAGAGGTGCTCGATGACGCCAAGCGCCTGCTGCAGTCCCTTCTCGGTCCTGAATATCCCCGCGCCCTCCCACATCGCGGCCTTCAGCGACCGCACGACGGTGGCGGGGAGGACCTCGCCCTCGTAGAACGCGTGGAGTTTCTCCTCCACTGCCGCGATGGCCTCCGTCGGGACGCGGATGTCCCGCCGCGGGGACTTCCCCGCCGATTCGCCGGCCCGCTTCCCGAAGACCTGCGTGTCGGCGAGGGCGTTCCCCCCGAGCCGGTTTGCCCCGTGGACGCCCCCCGTCACCTCGCCGCAGGCGTAGAGGCCCGGGAGCGTGGTTCCCGCGTCCGGCGCGATGCGCAGGCCCCCCATGACGTGGTGGGCGGTCGGCGCGACCTCCATCGGTTCCTCCCTGATGTCGACGCCGAACTTGAGGAACTGCTCGAGCATCACGGGGAGCTTCTCCTCGATCTGCCTCCTCGGGAGGTGGGTCACGTCGAGGTACACCCCGCCCCGCGGCGTGCCCCTCCCCTCGAGGATCTCGGTCGCGATCGCCCTCGCGACGACGTCCCGCGTGGAGAGCTCCATCTTCTCCGGGTCGTACCGCGCCATGAATCGCTCGCCGAGGGCGTTCTTCAGGATCCCCCCTTCACCCCTCACCGCCTCGGTGATGAGCCGGCCCCGCGCGTCGTACGGGTAGACGGCGCCCGTCGGGTGGAACTGGACCATCTCCATGTCGATGAGCTCGGCGCCCGCCCGGTACCCCATCGCGAACCCGTCGCCCGTGCCGCTCGCGGAGTTCGTGGAGATGTCGTACACCTGCGTCCCGCCGCCCGTCGCGAGGACCGTCGCGTCCGCCCGGATCGCGACGAGTTCGCCGTGCTCGTCGAGGCAGACAGCCCCGGCGACGCGGTCACCGTCCCGCACGAGGTCAAGCGCCGCCACCTCGTTCTCGACCGCCACGTCAGTCGAGGCCAGCCGCTCGAGGAGCGTCATCATCATCTCGTGGCCGGTCCTGTCCCCCGCGTAGCACGTCCGGGGGAAACTCTGGCCCCCAAACGGCCTCTGGGCCACCTCGCAGCAGTCGGTCACGTCAAAGACCGCACCCCACGCGAGGAGGTCCCTGATCCTCGCGGGGGCTTCCTCGACGAGGATCCTGACGAGTTCCGGGTCGTTGAGGTACGCCCCTCCCCTCATCGTGTCCTCGTAGTGCGTCTCGCAGGAGTCCACTTCCCTCAGGACCGCGTTGTACCCGCCCTCCGCCATGGGGGTGCACCCCCCCTTCCCGGCGATGGTCTTCGAGACGAGGATGGTCTCCCCGTACCCCGAGGCCTCTATCGCGGCCCTGACCCCCGCCCCGCCGCTCCCGATGACGAGGACGTGGCAGTCCAGAATCTCGGCTGACCGCATCTTCTTATAATGTGGGCTTCATACGTACATAAAAGAGATTGTAAAGGACAGCGTGAGCCTAAAATGAGGTTTTTGATGAAGTTTGGGGGCACTTCCGTCGCCGACGGCGGGAGTGTCTCCCGGGTGGTGGACATCGTCGAGTCCTGCTACCGTGCAGGAAACGAGGTCGCGGTCGTCGTTTCTGCGCAGAGGGGGGTGACCGACCAGCTCATCGCGATCGCGGAGGAGCTCGCAAATGCCCCCGGCCCCGACGAGATCGAGCAGTTCATCAACTCCCTGCGTGTCCGGCACGGGAGGGTCCTCCTCGAGGCAGCCCCGGACTACGCCGACGAGGTGGGGATCGCCCTCGAGGAGCAGCTTGACAACCTCGAGAACATCCTCTCCGCGGTGCACAACCTGCGGGAGCTCACCCCGCGTTCACGGGACTACATCC
Source organism: Methanolinea sp. (assembly GCA_030055515.1). Taxonomy (NCBI): domain Archaea; kingdom Methanobacteriati; phylum Methanobacteriota; class Methanomicrobia; order Methanomicrobiales; family Methanoregulaceae; genus Methanolinea; species Methanolinea sp. The sequence goes on from JASFYI010000002.1 coordinate 190,117, forward strand.
TCACCTTCGGCGAGCGGCTCAACAGCCTCGTCGTCTCGGCAGCGCTCCGGCAGCGGGGGATCCCCACGGCGGTCCTCGACGGGTGCGAGGCGGGCATCGTGACCACGCCCACGCACGGCGAGGCAGTGGCGATCCCCGCGTCCGAGCAGAAGATAAAGAGCCGCGTCCTCCCCCTCCTCGCGAGCACCGTCCCCGTCATCATGGGGTTCATGGGATGCACCGAGAAGGGGATCGTGACGACCCTCGGGAGGTCGGGGTCGGACTACACGGCCGCGCTCGTGGGCGCGGCGATCGACGCCGACGAGATCGTGATATGGACCGACGTGGACGGCATCATGACCTCTGACCCCCGCATCATCCCGGACGCGCGCGTGATTCCCGTGATCTCGTACCACGAGGTGATGGAGCTCTCCTACTTCGGGGCAAAGGTGATGCACCCGCGGTCCATCGAGCCCGCGATGAGGAAGAACATCCTCGTCCGGGTGAAGAACACGTTCAACCCCGACCACCCCGGGACCCTCATCGTGCGCGACCAGAAGAAGGACAACCGGGTCGTGAAGGCCCTCACCTACATCGAGAAGGTCGCGCTCGTGAACATCTGCGGCGCCCAGATGATCGGGAGGCCGGGCGTCGCGAAGGCGATCTTCTCTGCCCTCGCGGACAGGGACATCAACGTGATGATGATCTCGCAGGGGTCATCCGAAGCCAACATCTCGCTCGTCATCGACGAGACGCAGGAGGACGCGGCGAAGGAAGCACTCCTCCCCCTCGTCTCCGAGGGGCGGGTCCGGGAGGTGACCACGAACAGCGACGTCTGCGCCGTCGCGGTGGTGGGTGCCGGCATGGCGGGCGCGAGGGGCACCGGGGGGAGGATTTTCACCGCCCTCGGCAACGGCGGCGTCAACGTGATGATGATCTCGCAGGGCTCGTCCGAGCTGAACATCTCCTTCGTGGTGAAGAAGGAGGACGGCCGAAAGGCGGTCCGCATCCTCCACGACGAGTTCCGGCTCTCCGAGGAGGACAATGGGTAAGGAGGTGCCGAGGACCTACAGGGACGCGGGCGTCGACATCGACCTCGAGGCCCGGGCCGTCGCCGCCCTCGTCGCGAAACTCACGTTCCGGCGAGAGGGACGGTTCCGGAAGGTCTCCCCGCCGGGGCACTTCGCCGGCTACGTCGAGTGCGGCAGCCACGTCCTCGCGCTCACCGTCGACGGCGTCGGGACGAAGATGAAGGTCGCCGAGAGGCTCCGGGACTGGACGACGGTCGGCATCGACTGCATCGCGATGAATGCAAACGACCTCTACGTGATGAACATCGAACCCGTCGCATTCGTGGACTACATCGCGGCGGACGCGCTCTCCGAGGAGCAGATGGCGCAGATCGGGATCGGTCTCAACGAGGGGGCGAGGCAGGCGAACGTGGACATCGTGGGCGGGGAGACGGCCACCCTGAAAGGTCTCGTCACCGGCATCGACCTCGCGGGGACGTGCCTGGGTATCCAGAGGAGGGAGAGGGTGATCTCCGGCGAGAGGATCGTGCCGGGTGACGTCATCGTCGGCGTGCCATCGTCGGGGATCCACAGCAACGGGCTCTCCCTCGCCCGGCGGATAGTCGACGCGCGGGACGCGTGGGAGGAGCGGATCGCCCCGGGGAAGACGATCGGGCAAGAACTCCTCGTCCCGACCCGCATCTACGCCGAGGCGCTCGAGGTCGCGGCCCGGACCGAGGTCCACGGCATGTGCCACATCACGGGGGGAGGCCTCCTCAACCTCACGCGGCTCTCGCGCCACGGGTTCGAGGTGACCGACCCGCTCCCCCCGCACGGGATCTTCGCGTGGCTCCAGAGGGAGGGGGGCATCGGCACCGCCGAGATGTACCGGACGTTCAACATGGGCATGGGGTACGCGTACATCGTGCCGGACGAATCCGCCGACGAGGTTCTCTCCCTCGTCCCAGGGAGCAGGGTCGTGGGAGAGGTCTCGGCGGAGCCGGGGGTCAGGGTCAGGGGGATACCCGTCCGCTGAACAACACGCGGAAAAGTGGGCGGGCCGTTTTTCAGGGAGGACGCCGCGGGCTCCTTCCTCGCCTTCCCCCGCCTTTTTGCGGGTCCCGGGTCACCCCCCGTCCTCGGCGGGTTCAAGGACGAGGGGAGAGACGACCGCCCGGTCGTCGAGGATGGCGGAGTTGCCCGTCGGGTCGTCGATGATGATCGTGACGGGGAACCTCCCCTCCTTTGCGTCCGCGATCCTCTCGCGGAGTGCACGTGCCCGGGCCTCCTCCCCCTCGTCCTCGGCCCAGAGGATGATGCTCTCGACGACCCTCTCGACCCGGGCGAGGATACCCTCCACGTTCGAGACGAACCCCTCGCACGCGGGGCCGGGCGCGATCTCGACGCCGAGCTCGGGGATCGTGATGGTCCCGCTCATGCTCCGCACGACGCGCGCGGAGAGGTCGTCGACGGAGAGGACCGAGAATTCCCACCGGGAGGGCTCCGCGTTCTTCATGAGGGAGGTGTCGACGAAGCGGAAGCCGCAGGTGGGGCAGCGCGTGCTCACGATGAGGAGCCCGAAAAAGTAAGGGATATCTTCGACCTCGTATATGTATTCGATTTCCGCGCTGCAGACAGGGCAGGGACCGGGGACGACCCTGCGCACGGGCTCAGGCAGATCCACCGATCTTTTCCCTCGATATCTTGACGGAGTTTGGCGTGATCACGACGTAGCGCTGGTCGCCAAGGCCGATGATGTCGCCGTTGACGTCCTTTGCGACCTCCTTGAAGTCCTTGAGGACACGCTCGTACATGACCTTGTCCGCCTTCAGCTTCGCGATGTCCACGATCACGATGTTGCCGTTGTAGATCTCGTCCTTGATGCGGGGGCTGTCCTTGATGTCCCCCACCGACGCGATCTTGACGTAGAGTGCGGGTGCCCCCTCTTCCTCTGCCTCGAGGGCCTCGAGGTCGAGGTCCATGTACTCGTCCTCGGTCGAGGGAGTGCTCTTCCCAAGCAGGGTCTCCAGGAACTTCACCATGGGAAAAAGTGTCTGTTGTGCGTTACTTAATAGTATCTGTCATCGCGGCAGGTTTTCCTCCCCCGCGGCCGGGATTTCCCGTCCCGGGAGAGGAGTGCGGCCGGATGCGGCGGCGTCCCTAGAACTCGAGGTTCCAGATCTCGTCCCCGACGTGGTGGAGCGTCTTGACGACCTTGCCTGCCGTCTTCTCCCGGATCCCCGCCGCGTCGAGGAGTGCGATCCCAACGGCGAGGGGCTTTCCGTGCCGCTCCTCCACGACCTGCACCGGCCGCCCCTCCCGCACGTCGTCGGAGACCGCGGTCACCCCCGGCCTCATCACGTCCGCGCCCTTCGCGATGAAGGGGACTGCCCCCGCGTCCACGACGACCCTCCTCTCGGGGAACGGGTGGTCGAGGAGGCCGCGGAGGGTCGGGAAGACGATTCCCCCCGTCTCCATGAGGAGAGGGCGTTTCCTGATGAGGTACAGGGTGACGTCCCCGTCGGTCTCGACGATCTCGATCCCCTCGACCGGGAAGAGTTCCGCGGAGGCTCCTATCTCGGCCTGCAGCCTCTCCCGCAACTCCTCTGCCTGCGACCGCCGCAGGGTATGGCGCTTCCTCGGCGTGATCCTGGCCATCTCTCCCCTCTCCCCACATGTGGGGAAGTCCGAGCACAAAATACCCGCACCCGCGGGCGGGAGGGGGTGCACGGTCCCCTCCGCTGCAGCACATTTATGTATCGGGGTTGCGCACATATATTACTCCAAACCGAGAGTACACAGGGTACGATCATGACCAAACGGCCGTTGGATATTTTGGACCAGGTGCTGAACCGGCAGCCTGTCATCGTATCCCTCAAGGGCGGAAGGGAACTCCGCGGGGTCCTGCAGGGCTATGATGTGCACATGAACCTCGTCCTTGACAGGGCAGAGGAGATCGAGGGGGGCCAGTCGCGCAGCGTCGGGACCCTCATCGTGCGTGGGGACAACGTGATATACATCTCGCCCTCCAAAGAACAATAGATGGGTGAAAGGTGAGCCATGTCGAAGGGAACGCCATCGATGGGGAAGCGGCAGAAAAAGGTGCACATCGCGTGCCGCCGGTGCGGGAGGACATCCTACCACGTGCGCCACAAGGTCTGTTCTTCCTGTGGATTCGGGAGAAGCGCGAGGATACGCAGTTACAAGTGGACGATGAAACGGCCGAAGATCCCGACCCACTGACCGAGACACCATGTGCGGCATCGTTGGCATCAGGGATGCCACCGGGGTCTCCTTTTCTCTCTACTACGCGCTCTACGCGCTCCAGCACCGGGGCCAGGAGAGCGCGGGGATCTCCACGTTCGACGGCGTGCGCCTCCACAAGCACAAGGGACAGGGGCTCGTCGCCGAGGTCTTCGACTCCTCCATCCTCTCCTCCCTCGAGGGGAACGTGGGGATAGGGCACGTCCGCTACCCGACAACGGGTGCGAACAAGCCCGAGAACGCCCAGCCGTTCAACTTCACCCACCGTGACCGCATCATCTCGATCGCCCACAACGGGAACCTCGTCAACAGCCGCCAGCTCCGCGAGGAGTACGAGCGGCGCGGCCAGATCTTCTGCTCGACGACGGACACGGAGCTCATCGCCAAGGTCCTCACGGAAGAGCTGAGCGCGTCGGGGTCCGTCGAGGACGCCGTCCACAGGTGCATGAGGGTCCTGCGCGGGTCGTACTCGGTCGTGATGATGGTCGACGGGGTGCTGTACGGGTTCCGTGATCCCCTCGGGATAAAGCCCCTTTGCATCGGGAGGACGGAACAGGGGCTGATGATCGCGTCCGAGAGCGTGGCCGTGGACGCGCTCGGGGGGACGTTCCTGCGGGACGTCGCGCCGGGGGAGCTCGTCTGCATCGACGGCGAGGGGATGCGGAGCATGCAGATCGCGAGGGCATCCCGCAGGGCGCACTGTATATTCGAGTACATCTACTTCGCGAGGGCGGACGCCGTCCTCGACGGGGCGCTCGTGTACGACGTGAGGCTGCGGATCGGCGGGAAACTCCACGAGGAGGCGCCCGTCCCGGCGGACTCCGTCTGCCCCGTCCCCGACTCGGGGACCGCGTACGCGATAGGATACGCCGCGAGGTCCGGCATCCCGTTCATGGAGAGCCTCCTCAAGAACAGGTACATGGGCAGGACCTTCATCATGTCCACGCAGCACGAGAGGGAGAGGGCGGTCCGGATGAAGCTCAACCCCATCCGGAGGCACCTCGACGGCGCGTCCGTCGTGCTCGTGGACGACAGCATCGTCCGCGGGACGACCTCCCGCCGCATCATTGGGATCATGCGGGACGCGGGGGCCCGCGAGGTCCACGTGCGGATAGGGTCCCCGCGGATCGTCGCCCCGTGTTACCTCGGCGTGGACATGCCCACGCGGGAGGAGCTCGTCGCGCACGGGAGGGACGAGGAGGAAGTGCGCAGGCACATCACCGCGACCTCCCTCCACCACGTCTCGATCGGTGCCCTCGTCGAGGCGATCGGGATAGGGAGGGAGAACCTCTGCACGGGCTGCCTCACGGGCTGCTACCCTGTCGAGATCCCGGGGGAGGTCTCGAGGCCCCCGCCCGTCGATTTCCTCGACGGGACGTACCAGACCCGGCTCGAGCGGTTCGGGACGTGAGCGGGGGAAAACCGGAAAAACGCGGAATCCATGCGAAAAGGGCGGGTGTTCCCATAGCGAGGGATGGATTTGAACCATCGATCTACGGGTTATGAGCCCGTCGGGATATCCTGACTACCCCACCTCGCTTCTCCTCGATCTTGTGGGAATCTAATTTCGCAATCTGCAGAGATATAGTTTACCCCCACGGCATTCCCGGGCGGGGCGGTTTCTCGGCCGGGAACGGGGAATCGATTATCTGGCCGGTGCGCGAAAGGATGGTACATGGACGACGAGGAACTGCAGCGCATCAGGGAGAAGAAACTGCGGGAACTGGCAGAACGCCTCAGCGGGAGGGCGGAGAAGAAGGAGCCCGCCCGGGTCATCACCGTCGGGGAATCGAATTTCAGGGAGGTCCTCTCCGCGCACCGCAACCTCGCGGTCGACTTCTGGGCCGAGTGGTGCGGGCCGTGCCGGATGGTCGCCCCCGTCATCGAGGAACTCGCCGTCGAACTCGCGGGCTCGGTCACGTTCGCGAAGTGCAACACGGACCACAATCCCCGGCTCGCCGCACGCTTCGCGATCTCGGCCATCCCGACCATCCTCCTCTTCCGTGGGGGATCGCTCGTCGACAGGGTCGTCGGGGCGTACCCTAAGGACGCGCTGCGGGCACGCCTCGCGAGGGCTTTCAGCCTTTCCACGTGATACTGCGTCCCCGGTGCCCCCCCTCCCCCACGGGCACCCCCCTCCCGCCGCACGACCATATCCCTATTAATCCCCCGCCCCCACCTCTCACTGCATGGCAAGACCCCGCATCATCGTCGCCCTCTCGGGCGCGAGCGGAATCGTGTACGGGATCCGCCTCCTCGAGGCGGCCCGCGAGGCAGGGATCGAGACGGACCTCGTCATGTCCGAGAACGCGGCCGGGATGGTCAGGATCGAGACCTCGCTCGACCCTTCCCAGGTCACCGCGCTCGCGACGAGGGTCCACGACAACCACGATTTCACTTCTCCCCTCGCGTCCGGGAGCACGAGGCACATGGGGATGGTCGTCGTCCCCTGCAGCATGAAGACCCTTTCCGGGATCGCCTGCGGGTTCTCCGGCAACCTCCTCCTCCGGGCCGCGGACTGCACGCTGAAGGAACGCCGGCCCCTCGTCCTCGTCCCCCGCGAGACGCCGCTCTCCCCCATCCACCTCCGGAACATGCTCGCCCTCGCGGAGGCGGGGGCGGTCATCCTGCCCGCCTGCCCGGGGTTCTACCACCGGCCCAAGGACATCAAGGGACTCGTCGACCACGTCGTCGGGAAGGTCTTCGACATCCTCGGGATCGACCACCACCTCTACAGGAGGTGGAGGGAGGGCGAGGACCTCCCCCCCGGGAAACCCACGGGGTGACGCGCGCCGTGGCGGGAGGTGGACGCGAGGGAGGGGGCGTGCCCGGCCTGCCCGGGGATTTCTTCTCCCGGCCCGCCTTCCTCTCCCTCACCATCGGGATCCCGTTCTGCACGTTCAAGTTCCTCTTCGGGGCGACGGCGCTCCGGCTGGGGTCGGAGGGAGGGATGTTCCCCCTCGCTGCCGCGGGGACCGCGGTCGTCGCGTGGGCAGTCGCCGACCTCCTCATGAACGCGGGCAAGGCCGTGCTCGACGCCCTCGGGAGAGAGGCCCCGTTCGAGTACTGCACGCTCGCGCAGGCAGGGGCAATCCTCGGTCTCCCTGCCGTCTTCCTCGCGGCAGACACCCTGTTCACGTTCCTCATCATCTGCGCGATGCTCTGGTCCGGGTGGATCGCCCTCCTCCCGCCCGCCGGGACCACCGCGTGGTACGCGGCGACCACCTTAAACCTCGTCTCCCTCTCCCTCGTGAACCTCTACGCGGAGGCGAGGAGGGCAAGGCAGGAGACCGCGCCGCCCGGGTGAGGGAACCGCCCTTGCCCGCCGGGGCGGAGCCCACGGGTTAATGTGGTACTCGGGAGAGACGAGATTGTGCGCACAGGAGTGCAGGTCCCGGAAAGCCCGCTCCCCGTCGACCACCCGGTCGCGAAGGTCATCCTCCCGTTCCTCCTCGGCGGGCTGTATTTCGGTTTCTGCGTCCTCCTCCTCCCCCGGGAGACCGCGCTCCTCCTCGGCGCCCTCATGCTCGCGTACGTCGTCCCGCCGGCGGGCAAGGAGTCTGTCATCCCCCTCGGGATCGCGCTCGGCCTCCCGTGGTGGCTGATAGGGACCTCGATCGCCCTGATGGACGTCCTCGCCGGTCTCTTCATGGCCCTGAACTTCGAGGTGGCGTTCCGCGTCCCCCTCCTCGGCGCCTGGATCGAGAGGTTCCTGGGCCGGGGGAACGATTACCTCGCCCGCCGCCCGTGGCTCGCGCGGTTCTGCTTTGCGGGCGTCGTCCTCTTCGTGATGTTCCCCCTCCAGGGCTCCGGCGGGATCGGGGCGACGCTGCTCGGGAGGCTGCTCGGGATGGGGAGGTGGGATATCTTCTTCGCGATCGTCCTCGGCGCGTTCCTCGGCTGTTTCCTGATCGCGCTCGGGTCGGCGTTCGTGTGGGAGATCATCGTCGCGAACCCCGCGACCGGCGTCACCGTCGCAGCCGCGATCATCGCGACTTTCGTGGCCGCGTACCTGGCCTACAGGTGGAGAATCGCGCGGGGGACGGGGCAGGACCGGAAGTGAGGGTCCCCGCCACGGCCGGTTCCCCACGGGAAAGTCCCCGGGGAAAAAGGGGTATCGGGTCAGGCAGGGGTCCTTGCCGTCCCGCACCGCCCGTGGAGGGCCTGGAGGGCGAGGATCACCGCGGCCGAGACCGGGAGTGCGACCACGAGGGGGTCCATCGCGCTCCACGGGAAGGAAAGGACGCTCGCCTTGCCTAACAGGGCGGGGGCAAGGCCGAAGACCGCGGAGTACCGGGAATTCACGAAGAGCGCCCACGCAAACCAGATGAGCGCGCCGGAGACGAGGCTCGCCTTCGCGGCGAGGGGGCTGGGGTCCCTGCAGGAGACTGCCACCGCGAAGACGGGAAGGAACGCGGACGCGCACAGCCCCATGAACATCGCGGTCGCAATCGCGATGATGCTCCCCGGCATCAGGAACGCGACGACCACGCTCGCCACGATCATGACGAGGACACCCGCCTGGTTTGCCTTGAGCGAGAGCGCGCACTCCCGTCCCCGCCCCCAGAGGTCGCAGACGAGCGCGGTCCCCATGGTGTGGAAGAGGGAGGAGAGCGTCGACATTGCCGCGGCGAGGAGGGTGACCATGAAGATCACGGTGAACCACTCGGGCGTCGCGAGGTTGATGAAGAGCGGGATCACCGCGTCCACGTTCCCGCCCGCGGCCGCGATCGCGATCTTGCCCTGCGTCTCGTGGAAGTAGACGTTCGTGAGCGCGCCGACCGTGAAGGCGACGCCCGTCATCATCAGGATGAACGGCCCCCCGACGAGGACTGCCCTGTGGAGGGAACGGTTGTCCTTTGCAGTCATGAAGCGGACCACGAGCTGGGGCTGGGCGAGGACGCCGATCCCCACGCCGAGGACGAGCGTCGTCACGAGCGTGTACCATATCGGCGACCCGAACTCGGGCATCACTGTCCAGCCACGCATCCCCTGTTCTGCGAGCTTCTGGGGGACCATGTCTGCCATCGCGGTGAGGGCGGTGTGCGCCGCCGTGACGCCGCCGAGGATGGTGTACGTGATGACGAGGAGGAACGTCATCCCGACGAGCATGATCGCCCCCTGCACCGCGTCCGTGTACATAACGGCGATGAGGCCGCCGAAGATCACGTAGATCGCCACGATCGCGGCGAACCCGACGAGGGCCGCGGCGTAGGAGATGCCGAGCGTCTCCTTGATGAACTGCGCGCCCCCTATCAGCACGGCCGCGGAGTAGAGGGGCATCCCCACGACGATGACGAGGCCTGAGACGACCTGCATGAACGTGGAAGAGTAGATCTTCCCCATCAGGTCGGGGAACGTGACGGCCCGCAGGCGCTGCCCCACCTCGCGCGTCCTCTTGCCGAAGACGACGAAGGCGACGAGGATGCCGACCCCGATGTTGAAGACCGTGAGCCAGATAAGGCCCATCCCGAGGTTCGCGGCCTGCCCCCCGAAGCCGACGATCGCGGAGGTGGAGATGAACGTTGCCCCGTAGGAGAGCGCGATGACGGCCGGGTGGGCTTTCCGCCCGGCGACGAGGTAGTCCTCGGCCTCCCGCGTCTTCTTGTACCCCACGTACCCGAGGCAGAGGATGACGACGAGGTAGGCGAGGGTGACGGCGGCGACGAGGACGATGTTGACCGCCACCCCTCACTCACCCCCGTTGTTCCAGTTGAGGTAGCCGTACACGACGCAGGAGAACGCGAGCGCTATGCAGAGCAGATACGCAATCCAGATCTGTGGGTCAGGAATTCCGAGCATGGGAGAAACCTCCGGGAAAATTCCAAGGGATGGTGCCGCTACACGGGGACCGAGGAGAAATCCGGTCCCCTACCTAAAGAGGAAGAAGAACACGCCGGCGCCGCAAGGCACGGAACGGGGAACTGGCGTCCGGGTCATCCCTTGGATCATTGTGAGGGGAGATCCCCTATTTATGGTTTTTTCTTTCGCGCAGCGCAAGGGCTAACCCCCCTCCGGGAGACTACTGGGATCGACGGATGGCCCGCGGGATATTCTTCGGCCTCCACGAGGCCCTGCGAGACGTGCTCTCCCACCGGCTCGGGTGGTCGGAGCTCCGCGAGGTGCAGGAGAGGACGGTCCGGGCGGCCGCGACCGGGAAGGACGTCCTCGTCATCGCCCCCACGGCGGGGGGGAAGACGGAAGCCGCCCTCATCCCCGTCGTCGATGCCATCCTCAAGGAGGGGAGGCAGGGCGTCGCGTGCGTGTACATCTCGCCCCTCAAGGCCCTGATCAACGACCAGCAGGAACGGTTCCTCTCGTTCTGCGTCCCGGCGGGCCTCGAGCTCCGGGTCTGGCACGGGGACGTCGCGAGGGGGGACAGGTCGTGGGAGGACGGGGAACCCCCCCACGTCCTCATGATCACGCCCGAGTCGCTCGAGGTCCTCATGGGGGAGGGAGGGGCCGCGCGGGACCTCTCGCGCACGCGGTTCGTCGTCGTGGACGAGCTCCACTCGTTCGTCGAGTCCGAGAGGGGCGCGCACCTCCGCGTCCTCCTCGACCGCCTCGACGCGCTCGCGGGATCCCCCGTCCAGAAGATCGGGCTCTCCGCGACGGTGGGGAACCCTTCCGCCGTGCTCGCGTGGCTCTCGGGGCCGGGCAGGGAGGGGGAACTCGTGGAGGTGGTCCAGCCCCCGCGGGGGAAGAAGTTCTCGTTCCACGTGCACGAAGGCCCGCGGGAGAGGGTGGAGGCGATCGCGGGCCTCGTCGCGGGGAGGAAGGCCCTCGTCTTTGTGAACAGCCGCGCGGAGGCCGAGGAGCTCGGGAAGGCACTCCGCGGGCGCGTGGAACACCTCTTCGTCCACCACTCGTCGCTCTCCCCCGGGATGCGGCGCGCAGCCGAGGAGTCCCTCGCCGGGGAGGGGAGCGCGTGCATCATCTGCACGAGCACCCTCGAGCTGGGCATCGACATCGGCGACCTCGACATCGTCGTCCAGTCGGGGGCGCCCCCCTCCGTCGCGTCGTTCCTCCAGAGGATGGGGAGGAGCGGGAGGCGCGGGGGGACGCCGTACGTGGCATTCGTCCTCTCCAGTCCGCGCGACCTCCTCGTCTGCGCCGCGGTCATCGAGAGCGCGGGGAGGAAAGAGATAGAACCCCTCGTCCCGGTGAAGAGGCCGTACAACGTGCTCGCCCAGCAGGTCCTGCTCGCGGTCCAGAGGTACAGGCGGACGACGCTCGCCCGCCTCGAGAGGGAGATCGGGACGCTCAACGCGTTCCGCGGGCTCCCGCGGGGGTCACTGCGGGAGCTCGTCTCCTCCCTCGAGGGAGGGGGATTCCTCGTCAGGGACGGCGAGTTCCTCATGGCAGGCCCCCGCCTCGAGAGGACGTTCGGGCGGTCGCAGGGGAGGGAGCTCTACTCGGTCATCGCGGGGGGGAGCGAGGTCCGCGCGGTGACGCCCGACGGGGAACAGGTCGGGAGGCTCGATTCACGGTTCGTCCGGGCCCGGGGGCGCGAGGGGTTCTCGCTCGGGGGAATGGAGTGGAGGCTCGCGGGGAACGACGAGGAGCACGGGCTCGTCGTCGTCGTCCCGGGCGGCGGGGCGGGAGGGAGTACCTTCTGGCGGGGCGGCGGGGAAGCAGGACTCTCGGGGACGGTGTGCCGCGCGGTGCAGCAGATCATCGCCCGGCAAAAGTCGGTCCTCCCCCTCGGGCCGCGGGAGGGGGAGGCGGTCGCATCCTGCATCGCGGCGTTCCCCCCGCTCCACCCCCGGGGGATCCACGTCTTTGAGTCCGTCCCCGCGCTGGGGAGGAGGAAGGTGGACGTGACCGCCCTCACGTTCCTCTCCCGGCGGAGGAACGCCCTCCTCGCGGTCCTCGCGAAGTCCGTGCTCGGGGAGAGAACGCATGTCCGCTACGACGACGTCTCCCTCGCGTTCCCCCGTCTCGGACCCCCCGGGTCCGCGGAGAGGGTGCTTTCCGCGTTCCGGGAGGTGCAGGAGATGACACCCCGCGAGATGGGGGAGACCGTCCCCGTCCCCCGCCCGTCGGCGTGGAAGTTCGGGACTGCCCTCCCCCCCGCGTTCCTCCGCGAGATGGCGGCGTACGACCTGTGGCAGGTGGAGGAGTTCGCGCGGGAGTTCCGGGACCTCCCCCTGTACCTCGTCCCCCCGCCCGGCGCCGGGCAGGAACCGTGAGCACTCCCGCCGGGGGGCCCGGCGCCCCTCACGCCGCGAGTTTCTTGATGAGCCGGGCGACGTTCTCCGCGAAGACCCGCACGGTGGCGATACCCTCGGCGTCCTTCCAGCACTCGCCCGGGTCCCTGCCAAAGACGATGTTCCAGTACGTGGACCCCGGGACGATCATGTTGTTGATGAGGAAGAACATGAGCATCTCCTGTATCGTCGCGGTGTGGCCGCCCCTCCGCGCGACCGCGATCGGTCCCCCGACCTTCCACGAGAGGAACCGGTCCGTCGAGCGGGAGACCATGCCGATCCTCTGGAGCGCCGCCATCACGTCCCCCCGGGCGGTCCCGAAGTAGACGGGCGAGGCGACGATGAACCCCTCGGCACCCCTGACCTTCTCGATGATCTCCGTGAGCCCGTCCTCAAGGACGCACGTGCCCTCGGCGGCGCACCTGTAGCACGCCGTGCAGGATTCCACCTTCCTCCCCGCGAGGGAGACGATTTCTGCCTCTAGGCCGTTCTCCCTGATGACCCGTGCGCACTCCTCCACGACCTGCGCGGTATTTCCTTGAGGCCGCGGGCTGCCGCAGAGCAAGACAACCTTCATGCGTATCCCGGAATGTTGTGGGTTCTCCCGCCTATTATAGGGAAGTGCGGGGGACCGCCGCGTGCCCGCGGAACTGGGAATATACATTCTTATCGTACCCCGCACAACCTTTGAGAGACATCGCGGCCGGGACAGCCCGCCGGTGCGAGGGAGAGAGGACACGGGAAGGGAGGAGAGGGCCGACGTGACGGAGAGACAGCCGGAAGCGAGCAGAACTGAGCTCGCGTTCGAGGCACAAAGGGAAGAGAAGGCGAGGGAACTGCGGGCGAGGGGGATCGACCCGTACCCGTACACCTTCGCGGGGAGGCAGACGGTCGCGTCCGTCCGGGAGAGGGCGGCCAACGCCGGGCACGAGAGGGGAACCGAGGTCTTCCGCGTCGCGGGGAGGCTCTCCACGATCAGGAACCACGGCAAGACGGTCTTTGCGGACCTGCAGGACGAGACCGGGAGGATCCAGCTCTACATCCGGAAGAACGACCTAGGGGACGCGAAGTTCTCCCTCTTCCTCGAGTGCCTCGAGCGGGGGGACATCGTCGGCGCCGAGGGCCCGGCATTCAGGACGAAGGTCGGGGAACTCTCGCTCTGGGTCACGGACGTCACGGTCCTCGCGAAAGCGCTCTGCTCGCTCCCCGAGAAGTTCCACGGCCTCCGGGACGTGGAGAAACGCTACAGGCAGCGGTATGTCGACCTGATCGTCAACCCCGACGTCCGCGAGACGTTCAGGACGAGGAGCAGGGTCATTTCGGCGATCCGGAAGTACCTCAACGACCGCGGGTTCCTCGAGTTCGAGACGCCCATCCTCCAGCCCGTGTACGGCGGCGCGAACGCCCGGCCCTTCACCACGTTCCACAACTACCTCCGGCAGACGCTTTTCCTGCGGATCGCGCCCGAGCTGTACCTCAAGAGGCTCGTCGTCGGGGGGTTCGAGAAGGTCTACGAGGTCGCCCGGAACTTCCGGAACGAGGACATCGACACCCAGCACAACCCCGAGTTCACGATGGTCGAGATCTACGAGGCGTACCGCGACTACACCGACATGATGGCCCTCTGCGAGGGTCTCCTCTCCTCTGTCACGGCAGAGATCCACGGGGAGACCACCGTCCCGTTCGGGGAGACGACGCTCGACCTCACCCCCCCGTTCCGGAGGATGACGATGGACGGCGCCGTGCGGGAGATCGCGGGGATCGACGTGTGGACCCACGACCTCGGGGAGCTGCGGGCGATCGCGAGGGAGAAGGGGATCGAGGAGTGGGAGAGCCCAAGGAACCACCGCGAGATGCTCGTCCTCCTCTTCGAGAACCTCGTCGAGGACGAACTCGTCCAGCCCACGTTCATCCACGATTTCCCCGTCGAGAACTCGCCGCTCGCGAAGAAGCACCGGGCGCGGGAAGGGTTCACCGAGAGGTTCGAGCTCTTCGTTGCCGGGATGGAGATCGCAAACGGCTTCTCGGAGCTGAACGACCCCGTCGACCAGCTCTCGAGGTTCCGGCTGCAGGAGGAGAAGCGGAGGGCAGGTGACCTCGAGGCCCAGATGCTCGACTACGACTTCATCAATGCCCTCGGCCACGGGATGCCCCCGACCGGGGGAGTCGGGATCGGGATAGACCGCCTCGTGATGATCCTCGTAAACAGGCCCTCCATCAAGGAAGTCATCCTCTTCCCGCAGATGAAGAGCGGCGGGGAGCGGAGGGACGAACCCGGGACCGAAGGGTAGGAACACTTCTCGGCGATCCGGAAGAACGATCAATCTTTTTTTTTTTTTAACCGCCTGCGGCAGGTGGGAAAAAGAGAAGGTGGGTTTTCCACGTCGCCGCGGGAACGGCGTTCAGACGAGGGCGTTCGTGATCCCAATGACACCGGACTGGATGATGACGGCCGTCGCGATGATGACCCCGGCCATCTCCAGCGCGACCGCTACGTTGCCCTTCTTGATCTCCTCGAACTCCTCGACGCCCTTCGTGAGCTTGTCGAGGATGTTGAGGGCGAGGTAGATCGCAGCGATCGCGAGGACTATCCCGAGGACGAGCTGGATGAAGGCGACGCCGACGGCGACCATCCCGTCCATCGAGAGGATCCCGACCTCGAGCGCCTTGGAGATCCCGACCGAGATGCCCGAGATCCCCGACTGAACGACGAGCGCGATGGCGAAGAATATCGACGCGATGATGATACCCACCGCGGCGTTCCCCTTGGCAAGCTCCTTCTGCTCCTCAAGTCCCTTCGTCACGCGGGAGAAGACGGAAAACCCGATGTAGAGCGCGACAACTGCCAGGATGATGGCAATTATCAGCTGCACGAGACCGATTGCGGCATTTGCAAGCATCATATGATTCACCTGGGGTTTTTCCCAATTTTTGTCATCCCTTGAGATAAATATATCGGCAAAAAACAGGAAATCCGACCCTTTTTCCACCCAAGCGGGGAGAAAATGCCGTCCGTGCCGCGATCTCGCGGGGACGGGGAATCACCCTGTCTCCCCGGCGTCCCGGTTGGACGTGAGCGCCCGTCGCTCGCGTCCCCACCGTGGAAAAAAGGGAAAAATCCGGCCGCTCGTGGGAAATGTTTATAAACATGGAAAAGAGAGGGGTTAAAAAGGAATCTGGTCAGACTCCACCCATTTCCCCGTCATGGAGGTCCACGCGGCCCGCGGGAGCGATCCCGCCGGTGGATAGGGCGATCTCCCGCGGGCAGCCTGCCACGTCCGGGCCCAAATGGAGGCGAAATCCATGAGATCGAGCAATAGAGATGTATCGATACCTGTCATTGCAGTTGTCCTCCTCGTCCTCGCCGTGATGCCGACATCGGCAGTAACCGTCCCGTCAGTCGACGTGTCGGGCCTGCCGCTCGTCTTCATCCAGAACGAGGGACAGGTGGACGGGAGCATCCTCTACCACGCGAATACCCCCACGCACGCAATCGCGTTCCTGCAGGACTCGGTGGTGTGCACGGTCGGGGAGAAAGAAGACCCGCCGTCGGCCGTCACGATCGCCCTCGAGGGGCAATCCCCGGCGGCGGTGATCGCGGGCGAGGAGAGACTCGGCGGGACCGCGAACTTCCTCGTCGGGAACGATCCCGCACGCTGGGTGAGGAATGCACCGACGTACGCGAGGGTCGCGTACAGGAACGTCCTGCCCGGCGTGGACATCGTCTACTACGGCACGCAGGGAGTCCTCAAGCGCGACATCGTCCTCGCGCCGGGAGTCGACCCCGCCGCCATCCGGTTCCGGTATTCCGGCCAGGAGTCCCTCTCCGTGGACATGGCTGGTGACCTCGTCATCGCGACACCCGCCGGGACGATCAGGGAAGCCGCACCGGCCTGCTACCAGGAGCGAGGGGGGGTGAAAATCCCCGTCCCGTGCCGCTACGTTCTCTCCGGCGACTCGGTGGTCGGCTTCGCGGTGGGACCGCACGATCCCTCCCTCCCCCTCGTGATCGACCCGACCCTTGACTTCTCCACGTACCTTGGAGGTGAATGGGAGGACAGGGGCTTTGCCGTCGCCGTCGATTCGTCCGGGAGCACGTACGTGACGGGCGGCACCCAGTCGATCAATTTCCCGTTCCCCTCGTGGAAACCGCGGTACCAGGAGGTCCCGAAGGGCGGCCTCGACGTCTTCGTCGCGAAGATTGAACCGGACGGGCTCACCCTCAACTACTCGACGTACATCGGCGGGTACTACGACGACGTCGGGCATGGCATCGCGGTGAACGGGTCGGGGTACGCGTACGTCACGGGCTACACGCTCTCCCCTGATTACCCGGTCGTGAGGGCGTTCCAGGAGAACAAGAGCGCGGGCTGCACGTTCTGCTCCGACGCGGACGCCTTCATCTCTGTGCTGACCCCCGAGGGGGAGGACCTCGAGTTCTCCTCGTTCCTCGGCGGGAACCTGACGGACATCGGCCAGGCGATCGCGCTCAACAGCACCGGGTTTGCCGTCCTCGCGGGGTACACGGGGTCGCCCGACTTCCCGATAGTCCCGGGGGCGTACGACCCGGTGCTGAACGGGACGTGGGACGCGTTCGTGTCCGGCGTCTCGTACGATGGCTCGGTCTCCGCGCTCGAATTCTCCACGTACCTCGGGGGGAGCAGGGCCGACAAGGCATTCGGCATCGCGGTAGGACCCGCCACGGACGACATCTACGTGACCGGGTTCACCCAGTCGAGCGACTTCCCGGTGAAATCGTGGAGGCAGAGGTACCTCTTCGGCTCGCAGGACGCGTTCGTGACCCGCCTCACGCCCGATGCGAACGATACCGTCTTCTCGACGTACCACGGCGGTTCTGCCGAGGAGTGCGGGAACGCGATCGCGGTGGACGCGGCGGGAGCAGCCTACGTGACAGGTTTCACGCGCTCGATGGACTTCCCGAAGGGGCCGATAGGCTCCACGTTCCAGATCAACCTGAAAGGCCTCCAGGACGCCTTCCTCACGAAGTTCAACCCGGCGGGCAACACCCTCAACTTCTCGACCTTCCTCGGCGGGTCGCTCGTCGAGGAAGGCAAGGGCATCGCGCTCGACGCGGGCGGCACCATCTTCGTGGCAGGGTACACGGACTCCCTCGACTTCCCGGTGAAGAACGCGGTCCAGTCCTCCCTCACCGCGTACACGTACGACGCGTTCGTCACGCGGTTCTTCCCCAACGGGACGGCCCTCGTGTACTCGACGTTCCTCGGCGGCCGGCTCGACGACAGGGCGATGGGGATCGCCCTTTGGGACTCCAACGCGACGGTCGTGGGCTGGTCCGAGTCGCCCAACTTCCCGGTGAAGAACGCGGTCCAGGCCAACTTCGGCGGGGTATCGGACGCGTTCGTCGCCCGCATCACGTCCGTCCCGCCGACCGCGAACTTCACGGCCGAGGCCAACGGCGTCGAGAATTACACCCTCATCAAGGGCCTCCCGCCCCTCCGCGTCAACTTCACCGACCTCTCGACCGGCGAACCGACATCGTGGCTGTGGCTCCTCGGCGACGGCAACACCTCCACGCAGCAGCACCCGAGCCATACCTACTACACCGGGAATTGGACGGTCAACCTCACGGTGAGCAACAGCGAGGGCAGCAGCCACATGGGCAAGTACCACTACATCCAGGTCTGTGCCCCGCTCATCGTGAACTTCTCCGCGAACGTCTCGGGCACGGAGTGCTCCTTCTGCCAGGGGAAGGTCCCCTTCGACGTGAACTTCACGGACCTCACGAACGACGCGCCAATCGCGTGGAACTGGAGCTTCGGCGACGGGAACTACAGTGCGGACCAGCACCCCAACTGGACGTATAACGTCCCCGGGCTCTACAACGTCACGCTGACCGCGACGAACGAGTGCGGGAGCAACAGCACGACGAAGTACGCCCTCGTCGAGGCGGGTGACGTCCCGGCCGCGAACTTCACCGCGAACGTGACGTTCGGCATCGCGCCGCTCGCCGTCCAGTTCACGGACCTCTCCACGGCGATCCCCGCGGTCTCCACGTGGAACTGGACCTTCGGCGACGGGTCTCCCAACGGGACCGCCCAGAATCCTGTCCACGTCTACACGGCGGCGGGGAACTACACCGTGAACCTGACCGTAGGGAATATCCACGGCGACAGCACGCTCTCCCGGGTCGACTACATCAGGGTCGGCGAGGTCCCCGTCGCGAACTTCACGGCAGACCCCGTGATCGGCGTCGAGCCGCTCAACGTGACGTTCACGGACCTCTCGACGGGGTTCCCCGCGTGGTGGTTCTGGACATTCGGCGATGGCCAGACGGAGAACAGGACGAGCAACCTCACGTTCAACCACACGTACCTCTCCGCCGGGAACTACACGGTCTCGCTCACGGTCGGCAACGAGTTCGGGACGAGCACGAAGACGAGGGCGCGGTACATCTACGTGCAGGGCAACGCGACGACGGTGAACCTCACGTTCGTCCCCTCGTCCGTCGTCATCCCCACGAACGCGACCACCGGAATGAGGCTCGTGCTCGAGAGGACGGACAGGGGGCTCTCCGGGTACAACGTCACGATCTCCTTTGCAAACGCGTCCGCGGCAGACATCGTGACGTTCTCGAGGCCGGCGTGGCTCAACCAGAGCTTCGTCCTCAACGGGACGGTTCCCGCGCCCTCGATCTGGGTGAAGGCGTCGGACATCGACGATGTCATCAGGCCCGGCGCGACGGACGTCGACCTCGCGCTCTTCAACTGCACGGGCAGGACCCCGATGGCAACGATCCTCAACGTGACCGTCACGCAGTTCGACACGGACACGGGGGACCCCATCCACACGTGGGTCAACGTGGCGGCTGTCCAGGTGGTCGTCCTCCTGCCCCTGCCGGGGCACGCGAACCCGCCCACCGACCCGTTCCACGACGGGGTCTTCTGGGACGTGAACGGGAACGGCCGCATCGACTTCGACGACGTCGTCCAGTACTTCCTGTACCTCGAGTGGATACAGGAGAACGAGCCCGTGGTCCTCTTCGACTACAACGGGAACGGCCGCATCGACTTCGACGACCTGTACATCCTCTTCACGATGGTCTAAGGGTGAGAGAAATGGAAACGAGAACATTGTTCGGGCTCGGGGTGTTCGTGGTCCTCGCCTGCATCCTCGCCGTCCCCGCGACGGCAACGACGGTCACCGTGATATCGGCCGCGATCCCCGCGGCCGGCGCGAGCGTGAACGTCTCGGTCGTCGCCGACTACTTCCCCGACGGGCTCTCCGGCTACATCATGAACGCATCCGTCTCCGACCCCGCGGTCGCGGAGATCACGGGGGTCTCGTTCCCCGCGTGGGCCGGGCTGAGCGCCCACTCGCCCCTCCCGGCGGCGGAGGTCTCCCTCCGCACGAGTGACCTCTCCCTCGGCGTCTCGGCGGGTGCGAGGAACGTGACGCTCGTCTCCCTCACGGTCAGGGGCAAGGCGGCGGGATCGACCGTCCTCACGCTCTCCGTCCGGCAGATGGACCCCGACGGGCCGGGGAGCCCAATCACCCCCACGATCGTCCCGGGGACGATCACGGTCGGCGGCACGCCGACGACGGTCCCGACGACGACGCCGGCAACGACCGTGACGACGGCACCACCCACCACGGTCCCGACGACGACCGTCCCGACCACGGCACTCCCGACGACGGTCCCGACGACGATACCGGCAACGACCGTGACAACCACACCCCCCACCACGGTTCCGACGACGACCCCCGCGACCACGGTGACGACGGCATCCCCGACGACGGTGCCCCCGCAGGAACCCGCGTACATCACGGTCTTCTCGTACCCGCTGGGGGGTTCGGTCTCCATCGACGGGACGAGTGTCGGGACGACCCCCCTCCAGGACTACCCCGTCGCGCCCGGGACGCACACCCTCACCGCCACGTACCCCGGTTACAGGGACTACACGACGGTGGTGACGCTCGCTCCCGGCGAGCACAAGAGCCTGCCGCTCATCATCTTCACCCGGTCGATGCCTGTCGTGACGACGTTCCCCACGGGGATCCCGACGGCCACCGCGACCGCGACGAGGACCGCGACGGCCACGGCCACGGCCACGCTGACAGCGACCTCGCCCACCCCCACGCCGACGGGAACGGCCGGGACGGGTGCACTCAAGGTCACGACGTTCCCGTCCGGTACCGCGATCTTCCTCGACAGCCAGCCGCGGGGAACCACGCCCGCGACGATCACCGGGATCCCCGCGGGTGACCACGAGCTCAGGCTCGTGAAGCAGGGGTACAAGACGAGCGTCCGGACGGTGAGGATAGAGGCGGGGAAGACGACCGTCCTCCCGTTCATCGTCCTTGCGCCCGAGAAGTTCTTCTTCTAGCCCGCACCTTTTTTTCCCTTATATCTTTTCCCGGGGGGCGGCCCTTCCCCTTGTCAGTCCCCCGCGGCGCGCTCCGCGGCGACGATGCACTGGCCAAACGAGATGCACCCGTCGCCGAGCGGGAACTCCCGGTTCATCGAGAAGGCGAGCCCCGCGCGGGTCACCTCGGCCCGGATGGTCTCGCGGATGGCCTTGTTGTACGCGACGCCGCCGGAGAGGACGACGAGCGGGATCCCCCTCTCCTCCGCGGCGTGGACGGCGAGACCCGCGATCCCCCTCGCGAGGTTGAACTGGAACGACGCGGCGACCGACCGGAGATCGTCCCTGTCCCTCGCCCTCCCCGCCTCGAGGAGCGCACGCCGCACGAGCGCCCGCGTGGAGAGGACCTCCCTGCCCCCCGACTTCTCGTAGGAGAGGTCCCACGGGACGGCCCTCCCCCCCGCGGCGAACGACTCGAGTTTCATGGCCGGCTCGCCGTCGTACGTCCTCTCGCGGCAGACCCCGAGCAGGGCGGAGACGGCATCGAGGACCCTCCCCGTGCTCGACGTGAGGACGACGTTCACGTTCCGAGAGAGCTGCGCCTCGAGGACACCGATCTCGAAGTCGGTCCAGCCCCGCGAGGCGAGGATCTTCGCGACCTCGGGGCAGGGGCAGATCCCGTAGAGCATCCTCTCGGGGAACCGGGTGGCGAGGTCCCCGCCGGGCATCGGGACCTGCTCGAGGTGCGCGACCCTCTCGTAGCCCGCGGGCGACCCCGCGAAGACCTCTCCCCCCCAGACAGTCCCGTCCGTCCCGTACCCGACCCCGTCGATCGCGATCCCCACGCACTCCTCCCGCGTGGCAGCCGCGATGTGGGCCTCGTGGTGCTGGACGGGCACGGGTGCCGCGCCCCACCGGTCAGCGAGCTCCCGCGCGTGGCGGGTCGAGAGGAACCGGGGGTGGGCGTCGTGGGCGACGACCTCGAACCCCTCCCCAAGGAGCCTGCACAGGGTCGCGACCGTCTCCTTCAGGTACGCGTAGGTCTGGGGGTTGCGCACGTTCCCCACGTGGGGGGAGGTCGTGGTGAACCCGTCACGGTACACCGTCACGTTCACGTTCAGCTCCGGGCCGACCGCGAGGATCGACCTCTCCCCGAGGTCGATGCGGGTCCGCTTGGGCGCGTACCCCCGGGAGAGTCGGATGATGAAGCCGTCCCTGACGACCGAGTCGTCGCAGCGGTTCACGATCGCGCGGTCGTGGGTGAGGAAGAAGTCGGCGTGCCCGTGGAGCTTTGCCATCGCGGCATCTATCTCCGTGATCATCGGGTAGCCCGGGAGGTTTGCGCTCGTCATGATGAGGAGGGGGTGGGAGAGGTACGAGAAGAGGAGGGCGTGGAGGCCCGTGTACGGGAACATGCACCCGATCGTGTGGAGGTTCGAGATCGCCGCGTGCGCGTCGGGATCCCTCTTCTCGAGGACGACGATCGGCCGCTCGTGGCCGCGGAGGAGCCCGAGCTCCTCGGGGGAGACGACCGCGATCCGCCCGACGTAATCGGGCCTCACCATGACGGCAAACGGCTGCTCCTGCCTGCCGAGCCGGCGCTTCAGCTCGCCCGCGATCTCTTCCGTGCACGCGAGGTGGAAGCCCCCCACGCCCCTGATCGCCACGATCGCGCCCGCGTCAAGGAGCCTCGCGGTCTCGCGGACGACGTCCTTTGCGGGGACCTCGTTTCCCGCGGAGTCGAGGAGCCGCAGGGACGGCCCGCAGGCTGCGCACGCGATCGTCTGGGCGTGGTGCCTCCTGCTCGCGGAGTCGCTGTACTCGGCGGCACAGGCGGGACACGGGGGGAACGCGGCCATGGACGTCCTCTCCCTGTCGTAGGGGAGGTCGCGGATGATGCTGTAGCGGGGACCGCAGTTGACGCACGAGGTGCACCAGTAACCCTCGTACCTCCCCCCCGGCGAGAAGATGTCGGAGAGGCACTCGTCGCACGTCGCGATGTCGGGCGGGATCATGCCGGAGAGCGAGCCCCTGTCGCTCTCGATGATGGAGAAGGAACCCGGGAACGGGCCGGGATCGGGGAGGACCTCCACGCTGTCGACCCGGGCCATCGGGGGTCCCCGCGAGACGGCCTCGAGGAACTCCTCGAACCTCTCGCCGCAGGCCCGGATCTCGACCTCGCTCCCCCTGTTCTGCACGGAGCCGACGATCCCGAGCCTCGTCGCGGCGGCATACACGAATGGCCGGAAACCCACCCCCTGCACGATTCCGCGGATTTTAATCCGTCCACTCCTGCGCGTGCCGTTCAAACAAAGATTTATTGATTTCCCGAGCCATATAATAGGTAGGGTTTTCGCAGTGACCGGGCACATAAGGATAGTCAACGATCCCGTCGACCTCGTCCCCCTCCTCATCACTTTTCACAACGCGACGTACAAGAAGATCTACGACCTCCTGACGCACGCGTGGATGACGGAAGAGGAGCTCTGTGCCCGTGTCCCGGGGGAAGACGTGAGCAGTTGCCTCGCCATCCTCAAAAAAGGGAGTCTCGTGGAGGAGAAGTGGAGGATGCCGGTCCCCGGCCAGAAGCCGTCCAAGGAGTACAGGGCGACGTACAACAAGTTCAGGGCGAGTTTCCAGTGCAATTTCTCCGATCTCGCCGATCTCCTCTTCGTGGCGGTCTCCAACGACGAGTACTTGAGGGAACTCGTGGAGAAGGTGGAGGGAGAACTCCGGTCCGGGAACACCTCGATCAACGACATCGCGCGGAAGTTCGGGGTCAACCCGATCTTCATCAGGGGGCTTGCGAAGCGCATCCCCCACCTCGACCTGAAGGGGCAGGGGCTGGTCCTCCTTGACGGCGAGCGACACTGACCCCCTCTCGGCACTCCTGCGCAGCAAGAGGGAGGTCACGAGGCTCCAGATCCTCGTCGAGATCGCGGAGCACCAGCCGGCGATCCGCCAGCAGGAGATCGCGAGGAAGATGGGCGTGACGCCGCAGGCGGTCTCGGAGTACATAAGGGAACTCACCGACGAGGGGATGGTCACGGCCCACGGGAGGGGCCACTACACCGTGACGAGGTCCGGGATAGAGTGGGTCCTCGCGCAGGCAGAGACGCTCGAAGCGTACGCCCGCCACATCCGGAGGGACGTGATCCAGCAGGTCTCCACGTGGACGGCACTCGCGGCGACCGATCTCGAGGAAGGGGAGCGGGTCGGCGTGTACATGCAGGACGGCTTCCTCTACGCGTCCCGCGAGCCGAGGAGCGCGATGGGGACCGTGACGCGGGATGCCCGCGCCGGGGAGGACGTGGGCGTCGCCCGCCTCTCGGGCCTCATCGACCACACCGAGGGCGTCGTCCACGTCTGCAAGGTCCCCCGCGTCGAGAAGGGGGGTTCCCAGCGCGTGGAGAGAGATGCCCTCGCCGGGCTCGTTCGGGACGTAAAGGTCGTCGCGGCGGTCGGGCTCGAGGCGTACGTCGCCCTCGAGAAGGTCGGGAGGAAGCCCGACATGTTCTTCGGCGCCCGCGAGGGAGTGATCGAGGCGGCATTCCACGGCCTTGACTGCGTCATCGTCATCGTGGACGAGGAATTCACGGATTTCCTGAAGAGACTGGAGGCAGCAGGGCTCTCCTACACGATCCACGACCTCTCGACCCCATGAACATCCTCGTCGTGCCCCAGAAGGGTGATTACAGGATCCTCTTCCTCGACAACCTGAAGGTCGTCGCCACGGGGATCGCCGAGATCGAGGAGACGGAGAAGGGTTTCCGGCCGGGGAGGTACAGGCTCCGCTGGGGGGAGAAGAAGCAGTTCCGGCACACACCCTCAAAGGAGCTCGTGGTCTCGCTCCGGAAGGGCTCGGTGTACCTCGCGAGGGAGGACGAGGTCTTCGAGGGGTTCCTCCGCGACTTCCAGATCCCCTACTCCCACGCGGAGGTCTGCCGGATCTGCCTGATGGAGGACAGGGTGACCCCCCTCTCGCGGAAGGACAGCGTCCGGTACACGACGGGCGAGCGCATCTGCTTCGAGTGCGGAAAGCGGGAGTTGCGCAGGGAGCTCGCCGCGATGGGGAAGGTCGGGCGGAGCGCGCTCGGCCATCTCGAGGAGCTCCTCGCGTCGCTCCGGGACGTCGAGAAGGTCCTCGCGTCGGTCCGGCCCGGAAAGTCCCGGATATCCCAGGCCCTCTTCGACCGGCTCGAGGCGCACCCCGTGCAGGAGACGCAGGCCCTCGTCGAGCTCCCCCTCCCCCGCGAGTTCGTGGAGGCGTCCGGCGTCGAGAGGCTCATGCCCGTCCAGCAGATGGCAGTCGACGCAGGCCTCCTCCACGGCAGGCACCTCCTCATCGTCTCGGCAACTGCGAGCGGGAAGACGTTCATCGGCGAGATGGCGGGACTGAAGAACTTCCTCGAGGGGCGCGGGCACTGCCTCTTCCTCGTCCCGCTCGTCGCCCTCGCCGTCCAGAAGTACCAGCGGTTCGAGGAGCGTTACGGGAAGATCGCGGGCGTCGGGCTCCTCGTCGGGCAGGCCCGGATCAACATCCCCGAGAACCGGCCCGTCGGGGACAGGAACATCAGGGCCCCGCTCGTGGTGGGGACCTACGAGGGGGTGGACCACTTCATCCGCACCGGCGGGCGCCTCCCGCCCATCGGGACCGTCGTCATCGACGAGGTCCAGACGCTCGTCGACCCCGAGCGCGGCCACAGGCTCGACGGGCTGATCGCCCGGCTCAAGTACCTCTTCCCGCGGGCCCAGTTCCTGTATCTCTCCGCGACTGTCGGTGTCCCCAAGGCCCTCGCGAAGAAGCTCGGGGCGACCCTCGTCCGGTACGACGACCGGCCCGTCCCGCTCGAGCGGTACCTCCTCTTCACCGAGAACAGGCAGAAGATCCCGACGATAAAGCGGCTCTGCGCGCAGGAGTACGCGCACGTCTCCTCGAAGGGCTACCACGGGCAGTCGATCGTCTTCACGAACTCCCGGGCGAGGACGCACGTGATCGCCGATGCCCTCGGCCCCGGCTACGCCGCGTACCACGCCGGGCTCTCCACGCAGGAGAAACGCGAGATCGAGGCCCGGTTCCTCTCGGGGAAGATCAAGGCCGTCGTCACCACCGCGGCGCTCGGGGCAGGCGTCGACTTCCCCGCATCGCAGGTCATCTTCGACTCGCTCGCGATGGGCATCAACTGGCTCACGGTGCAGGAGTTCTCCCAGATGTCGGGGAGGGCGGGGAGGCCCGACTTCCACGACCTCGGGAAGGTCGTGGTCCTCGCGGAGCCCGGTGCGTCCTACTCGCGGGCGGGGTCGATGACAGAAGAGGAGGTCGCGATGAAGCTCCTGCGGGGGGAGATGGAGGAGGTCGCTCCCGAGCACGACGTCGAGCAGAGCTCG
The DNA here is from genome assembly GCA_030055515.1 of Methanolinea sp. Taxonomy (NCBI): domain Archaea; kingdom Methanobacteriati; phylum Methanobacteriota; class Methanomicrobia; order Methanomicrobiales; family Methanoregulaceae; genus Methanolinea; species Methanolinea sp. The sequence continues at coordinate 216,313 of JASFYI010000002.1, forward strand.
GAAGAGTACGTGGCGAACGCCGTCGTGTGCGGGGGGAGGCTCTCTGACCTCGAGAGGATCAACGCGACCATGGTGGGATCCATGGAACCGGTCCTCGACCTCCTCGTGGAGAAGGGCCTCGTCTCGGTCGAGGACGGGAGGGTCGTCCTCTCCCCCCTCGCCCGCGTGATGGCAGAGCACTTCATCGGGGTCGAGCGCCTCGCCGAGATCCGGAGGCTCGCGGCGGAGGTCTCCGATCCCCTCGACATCGTGGCGGAACTCGCCTGTGCCGAGAGCGAGAGGAGGCGGGAGGCGGAGAGGGAGGGGAGGAAGGCGGGGAAGCGGGGGAAGGGGGAGTAGCCCTGCGGGATCGCCCCACCCTTTAAATACATCCGGCACGATATCCTTCCCCACCGCTGCGGGAGTCCCATGATCTCTGTCCTCTACGTGGACGACGAGCCCTCGCTGCTCGACGTCACGAAACACCTCCTCGAGCATACCCGGCAGATATCCGTGGATACCGCGGTCTCCGCCGCGGAGGGCCTCGAGATGATCGCGCAGCACCGCTACGATGTCGTGGTGTCCGACTACCAGATGCCCGGGATGGACGGGATCGGGTTCCTTCGGGCGATCAGGGAACTGGGACTCGATGTCCCGTTCATCATCTTCACCGGGAAGGGCCGGGAGGAGGTCGCCGTCTCCGCGTTCGAGAGCGGTGCCGATTTCTACGTCCAGAAGGGCGGGGACGTCCGGGCCCAGTTCGCGGAGCTGGAGCGGAAGATCACCCTCGCCCACGAGCTCCACGTGGAACGGGAGGCAAGGAGGGAGCAGGAAGAGAGGCTCCGCCAGATCGTCGATTTCCTCCCCGACGCGACGTTTGCCATCGACACGGGGGGGCGGGTCATCATCTGGAACCGCGCGATGGAGAAGATGACGGGGATCGGGGCACGCGAGATCCTCGGGAAGGGAGACTTCGAGTATTCCCTCCCGTTCTACGGGGAGCGGCGCCCCATCCTCATCGACCTCGCCCTGCGGGATGACGGGGAGATACGGGGGAAGTACGCGTACGTGAGGAGGGAAGGCGACAGCCTCGTCGCGGAGACGTTCATCCCCCACCTCGGGGGTGGAGAGGGTGCGTACCTCTGGGGGATCGCGACGACCCTCCGCGACACGGGGGGCCGGATCATCGGCGCGATAGAGTCCATCCGCGACATCTCAACGTGGAAGGCGGCCGAAGCGGAGCTGGTCAGGAAGAACGAGGAACTCCAGCGAGCGTACGGGGTATTGGCGGCGGGAGGCGAGGAACTCCGGCAGAACCTCGCCGAGGTAGAGAGGAGCCACAGGCGCCTCGAGGGGAGCGAGAGGAGGTTCCGCCAGCTCTTCGAGGCGATGCACGAGGGGCTCGCCCTCCACCGGCTCGTTTGCGACGGGGAGGGGAGGCCTGCCGAGTACAGGATCCTCGCCGTGAACCAGGCCTTCGAGAGGATTCTCGGGCTCCGGCGGGAAGACGTCGTCGGGAAGCTCTCCTGCGAGGCATACGGCGTCGACACGCCGCCGTTCCTCGGGACCTACGCGGAGGTGGCAGAGAGCGGGATCCCGTGCTCGTTCGAGGCGTATTACCCGCCCCTCCGGCGCCACTTCCGGATCTCTGTCTACAGCCCGGCAAAGAACCACTTCGCGACCGTCTTTGAGGACATCACCGAGAGTGTCCTCGCCGAGAGGGAAAAGGTCGTCGCAGAAAAGAGGCTGCGCGATACCATCCGCCTCTCGCGCGTGGGATTCTGGGAATACGGCCTCCGGGAGGAGAGGGTCACGTGGTCCCCCGAGCTGCGCGAGATCCTCGGGTGGGACCCGGGGGTCCCCGCTCCCCCTCCCGCGGACCTCCCGCGGTTCTTCACCCCGGAGGGTTACGAGACCTTCGCGCGGGCCGTCGGGAGAGCCGCGCGCGACGGCGAATCCTACGACCTCGAGCTCGAGATGGTCCGGGCAGACGGGGTGAAGATATGGGCGAGGGCAGTCGGCGGGCCGGTCCGCGGCGCGGACGGCTCCATCTCGGGGGTCCACGGGACCTTCCAGGACATCACGGAGGAAAAGAACGTACGGGAAGCCCTCAAGAGGGCAAACCGCGAGCTCTCGCTCCTCTCCCGGATCACGCGGCACGACATCCAGAACAGCGTGATGGCCGCGAGGGGACTCCTCGAGATGATGGAAGGGGAAACTCCCGAAGGGCAGTGGGCCTGCCGGGCGAGGCTCGGGGAAGTGATCGACCGCATCAGCCGGCAGATCCAGTTCACGAGGGAGTACGAGAGACTGGGGCAGCAGGAGCCCGCGTGGCAGCCCCTCGACGGGATCCTCGGGGGAATCGCGGTGCCGGCGAGAATCCGGTTCGAGAGGGGTCAAAGTCACGCCGAGGTCTTCGCGAGTCCCCTCCTCCCCAAGGTATTCGAGAACCTCCTCGACAACTCGCTGCGCCATGCCGGGCCCGGCCTCACGGCGGTGCGGGTCTCCTGCGGGAGGGACGGCGACGACCTCCTCGTCGCGTGGGAGGACGACGGCGTCGGTATCCCCGGGGAGGAGAAGGAGCGGATATTCGAGTACAAGTACGGGAAGAACACGGGCCTCGGCCTCTTCCTCGTGCGCGAGATCCTCGCGGCCACCGGGATCTCCGTCCGCGAGACGGGCACGCCGGGGAGGGAGGCGCGGTTCGAGATACGGGTTCCCCACCGGCTCTGGCGGCCGGAGGCCGGCCACGGGTGAAGGGGTGATCCCGCCCCCCTCTCTCAGCCCCTCTCGAGCTCGCAGACCCACCTGTCGTAGATGGGGTCGCGGGGGTTCTCGGAGATGCCCGCCGCAAAACCGCGGCTCTCCCCCCAGGACCCGAGGAGCTCTGCCTCGCGCCTCGTCCCGACCGTGATCAGGCAGTAGTCCGCGAGGGCGAGGAGGGCATCGGTGATTGCCTCCCACGTCCCCTCGTTGAACGTGTTGATCTCCCCGAACATGAGGCCGAGTCCCGCGTCCGCCCGCCCGCAGTAGTGCTCCGCGAGGCACCCGTCGATGCACATCGTCCTCTCGGGCAGCAGCCTCCCCCGCGAGAGGCCGAGGGAGAGGAGAGAAGGGTCGTTGTCGTAGGCGAGGGGGATGATCCCCCTCTCCCTGAGGAGGAGGGACCCTAGTCCCGACCCGCAGCACGAGTCGAGGCAGGAGGAGAACGCCCTCCCCTCCCAGTACTCCGCGAGGAGGTCCCTTGCCTCCGCGACGCGGTCGGGGTTGAGGTCCTCGAGCGCGGGCGTCACGTTCCGTGCAAGGTCGAGGCTGTAGTACTCCCTCACGGCATCCTCGAAGACCGCCCTCTGCTCCTGGAATATCTCCCCCGGGAACTCCTCGAAGTGCTCGACGAGGGCGAGCGTCGGCTCCCGCAGGTGGAACGAGCCCATCACCCACCCATCGCCCGTGTGGAAGGCGATGGCGAGGGGGTCTTCGTCCTCGTCGACGAGCATCCTCGACTCGTCCGCGGGGACGTTCTCGAGCCATACTGTGTACGCGTCGTCCGTGAGGTCGGAGAACGTGGGCTCGATGCAGCGGAGGCCGGGGAGTTCCATCACGCGTTCGAGGAGGGTCCGGGGTTCTCGTGAAACGTTCTCCATGGCGGAATCAGGCCCCGTACTTCGGTGCGCGGTCGAGGAGGTCGAGGAGGATGGGCAAGAGGTCAAGGCCGCGTATCCTGTGGAGGGCCCCCTCCGCGCACGATATCTCGTCGAACGCCGTCACCCTGTCTGTCCTCACGCCCTCCCCCGCGATGGCGACCGGGACGGGGTCGGCGCTGTGGTCCCGGACGGCGCACGGCGTGGAATGGTCGGCGCAGACGACGAGGAGGGTGCCGGGCAGCCGCGCGATGGGCGCGAGCGCGCTGTCTACCCTCTCGATGAATGCCATCTTGGCCCGCGAGTCGCCGTCGTGCCCGGCCTCGTCCGCGCCCTTGACGTTGAGGAGGACGAAGTCCACCGACGCGAGGGCATCCTTTGCGGCCCTGACCTTCGCGTGGATGTCGGTGTCGACCGAGCCCGTCGCTCCCGGGACGTCGATGCGCGTGAGCCCTACGGCCGTCCCTATCCCCGCGATCAGCGCGGCCGCGGAAATCACGCTCCCCGAGAGCCCGTACTTCTCGCGGAACGGCTCGAAGTGCCCCATCCTCCCCGCGCCCCGCACGAGGATGGTGTTTGCGGGCGGCAGTCCCCGCGCCGCCCGCTCCCTGTTGATCGGGTGGTCGCGGAGGATCCCCTCCGCCTGCCGGACGAACTCCGCGAGGGCGGCGGCCGTCCTCCGGTCCGCGTCGTCCCCTGTCTTCGCCCCGAAGGGGAGGGGGGCGACGCCCTCCTTCTTGGGGTCGTTCGAGGTGACGGAGACCCCGAGCCCCTCGCCGCGGAACGCGAGGGCAGCCCTGTGCCCCGCGCCGGAGCGGAAGGAGAACTGGATGCCGAGTCCGGAGAGGTCGACCCCCTCCTCCACCGCCCGGGAGAGCGGCTCCGTCCCGTGTATCCTGCCCGCCCGACGGTCGACGACGCGGCCCTCCGCGTCGAGGGTCGCGTAGTTGCACCGGAAACCGATCATCCCCGGTTCCATCCGGATCCCGCAGCCCTCCGCCTCGAGCGGCCCCCTCCCCGTGTAGTATCTCCGCGGGTCGTAGCCGAGGAGGCTCAGGTGCGCCGTGTCCGACCCCGGCCTGATCCCGGGGGCGATCGTGTCCATGATGCCGCAGATGCCCTCGCGCGCGATCCCGTCGAGGACCGGGGTGAGGGCCGCCTGGAGGGGAGTCCTGTTCCCGAGCTCCGGGCAGGGGCGGTCGGAGAGGCCGTCGAGGACGAGGAAGAGGATCTTGCGCGCCGTCATCTGGAGGGAATGTAGTACCCCGCCCCACATATGTTTCACCTTCCCGCGGGGCGGGCGCGGGGTGGCCACGGAAAACGGGGGGAAGGTGGATTGGGCGCTGCCCGCCGCACTCTCACGTGACCTTCGCGGCCACGAGCTTGGACTTTATCACCTCGACCCGCCGGACCGGGAAGATCGGCTTTACCGCCTTGAATGCCTCGCGGGAGAAGTCGCCGTTCACGATCATGCTCACGATCCCGTTCATGTCGGCCTCCGAGGCCATCTTTCGCACGAGCTGGGTGATGGTGCTCCTTATCTCGTGGACCTGGGAGAGGTTTGCGCGCGTGAGCGTGAAGCACGTGACGGTGAGGGCGATGTTCTTCCCGTCCTTCGTGACGATGGGGATGTGGCAGTCGATGCGCGACGTACGCCTCTTGATCATCGACCGGAGGTAGTCCCGGGTCACCTCGTGCCCCACGAACTCGGTGTAGGCCGAGTCGCCCGCCACCTGCGCGATCTTGAACCGCATCTTCACGTTCTGCTTCGCGTAGTCGTTGATGATCTCCCCGAGCGTCGTCTGCATCACGCGCCCGACCACGTTCTGCGGGTCGTTTGCGATCGTGTCCCCGATGTAGGTCTTCCCGAGGACTTCCGGTGCGAACACCTTGTACCAGCTCTTGGCTTTCCAGCCTTCGACTCTCCTTCCTGATTGTTTCTTCTTCACCATTCTCTCACCAGTTTCCCTGTGCAGGTTTTCGGCAACTCCGCTCCCCCGGGTGGATCGCCGCTTTTCCTCTCGCATCCCGGGACGAGCCTGCAGATCTCCTCCGCGATCGCGAGGTTCATCAGGTAGTCGTCCACCGACGCGATCACGGACCGGAGCGACGTTCCCCGAATCTCCGTCACCACGAACCCGTCGCGGCAGTGCGTCCGCATCGACAGGAGGTTGTCCGGCGAGAGGGCCGCGGCGACGCAGGCGGCCCGTTCGTGCCGGGTCCTTATCTCCCCCTCGATCTCCATCACGCGGCCACCGCCCTCCGCAGCGCGTCCACGAACTGGGGGAGCCTCGCGGCGGGGACCGTCGCCCCCGCCCTCCGCGCGTGGCCGCCCCCGAATCCTCCCACCTGGACCGCCGCGCTGTGGACGTGCTCGCCGAGCTCGACGTCGCGGCCCCGTGCCGCCCGTACCGAGACGAACGCGAGCTCGTCCACCCTCGATGCGACGGCGACGACCGGGTCCCTGCACTCGACGTCCCTTGCGAGTGCATCCGCGACGTCGCTCGCGAGCGAGGGGTCGTCCACCTCCACGAGGCCGCCCCTGTCGCCGCCCCGGAGCGCTGCCGCGAGGGCGCCGATCACCCTGAGCCTGTGCTCCACCGCGCAGCCGAACGCCTCGTCGAGGCAGGCGGCAGACCGCAGGCAGAGAGAGGCGGCAAGACCCCCCCGGCCGGACTTCCCGCAGGCGTCGACCACCGCGGTGAGCGTGTGGGCGTCCGGGATGACCTCGCGCTCGAGGCTGTAGCAGTCCCCGTACACGGACTCGAGGGTCTCGGCCGGCGCGTAGGGCGCCACCCTGATGACGAGCAGCGAGAGGAGCCTCGCGAGCGAGACTTCCCCGTCGGCTGCAGCCTTCTCGAGGATGTCGGAGACCGCCTCCTCGTTCCCGCTCACCTCGTGGAGGTAGGGGTTGAGTGCCGCGTAGAGCCGCTCGTGATCATCCCTCCCCGAGAGGAGGAGCCCCTTTCCCGGCGAGACGAGGCCGAGGGCCACGGCATCGTTGAAGATGGCGAGGTTCTGCCCGGAAAGCTCCTGCCGGTCGCCGATGATGCCGAGCATCACGAGGCCCGAAAGGTCGCGGTTTTCCCCGAGGGACTGCGCGACGAGGAACGCGGTCCCCGCGGAGGAGAGCTCGCGTTCCCCGTCGATCCCGTGGAGCCGGGGGTTGACGTGGAGGTCGCCGCGGAACCGGGGGATGTGGTGGTCGACCACCATGACGTCCTCCGGGAGGTCGGCCATCCCGGACCCGAGATCGCAGAGGAGCGTCGGCGTCTCCTGCGGGAGTGCCGCGGGGCTCACGTGGGGGACGGCGCGGAGCCTGAACCGTATCCCGCGCCTGTAGAGCGCCGTGCAGACGATGGCGCCAGCGGCGATGCCGTCGGCGTCGTGGTGCGCGTACACCTCCACGAACTCCTGCCGGGCGAGGTGCCCGGCGAGGCGTGCTGCAGCCTCCGCGAGGGTCATGCGACGTTACCGCGACAGCAGGATCTCGGCGCTCTCCGGCTTGTAGCTCCAGTCCTTCGGCAGGCGGCCCGTGCGCGTGTAGTACTTGACGAGGCGCCGGACCTTCGACTCCGTGAGCTGGAGCTGCCTCTTATTGTGCAGGTCGTTCTTGTTCGCGGCCACGTGCTTGCGCAGCCCGAGTGCCTTCGCGATGAGGTTGCGGAGGTCCTCGGGGATCTCGGACTCCAGTCCGTTCTCCCTGAGGATCTGCCCGATCCGCTTCCCCGTGACGAGTTTCACGTCGGGGACCCCGTGGCGGTCGCGAAGGATCATCCCGATCTGGCTCGCGGAGAGGCCTTCCCTGCGCATGTCGACGATGAGCTTCTCGATGGCCGCGACATCGCGGTTCGCCCACGACGGGGGCTCCTTCCTGAACGGCCGGACCGACCCCGAGTGTCCCTTCCGCCGCGCGTGTATCCTTGCCATAGTCTTTCCGTCACCTCCGAGATACCCAAATGTAAATCCGAAAAGAGCCATTGGCTGGCTCCCTGTAATCCCAGGAGGCCCGCGCCGCGGGCCGGTGCAGGGCATTCCCCGCACGTCGGACTTACATCTGCCAGCACTACGAGAAGTGCTTCTTAAAAATGGTGGCGGGACGCTCTTAATGGTATCGCGGACTTGGGGGCGATTGCCCGTACCGGTTGACGAGCCGGATCAGCGCGGAGAAAGCCTCGATCTCGAGGGAGAGGACCTCGTTCCGCTCCATGCCCATGCTCGTCTCGCCGTCCGCGGTGAGGGTCTCGGGACCCCTCACGACGGTCCTTTTCACCCCGTCCCGCGAGAGGACGGCTTCTGCCTCCCTGTCGTGGACGAACGCCCTGCCCGGTATCACGACGAGGGGTTCGAGCGCGGATGGGTCGAGGGACCGGAGGTCATCGACCGTGATGAGGCACGCGATGTCCTTCTCGACGGGGACGACCCGCGCCCCGTCCCCGCACTGCGAGAGGATGGAGCGGATGAACGGGGCGGCAATCCTGCCCGTGACGATGCTCGCTCGCCCGGTGAGGCGCGGGAGCTTCGCGACGAGCTCCGGCTCGGATGCGAGGGCGAACGGCGAGCCGATCGCGGGGTCCCAGAGGGGCGTCCCGCTCACCTTCATCCTGCACCTCCGCGAGAGGGCTGTCACCATGTCGCGGAACTCCCCGACCTCCTGCACGGGGTGGCCGGGGATGATCGGCGCGTTGCCGAGGATGAGCCCCTGGTCCGCCCTGTTCGCAAACCGCATCAGGATGAGGCCCTTTGCACCCCTCTCCTCGAGCCACCCGCACGTCTCCTCGAGGACGGGGCCGTCGTTGACGCCCGGGAGAACGACGCAGGCAGCGTACACGTCGATCTTTTCGCACAGCCTCTCGAGGACGGCGAGGGATGCTCCCGGTGTCGGGTCGTGCATGTACCGCTTCCGCAGCTCCGGCCGGACGGAGAAGACCGTGAAGGAGATCTCGGCGAGGCCCGCGTCGACGAGGAAGTCCGCGATCCCGGGGTCGTCGAAGCCCTTGCCACTCGTGTACCCGATGTGGAGTGGTGCCTCCATGCTCGAGAGGAGTTCGAAGAGGTCGCGGAAGCGGGGGTAGCAGCTAGGGTCCCCGCCGCCGCTCACGGTGACGCGGCTCACCTCGTCCGGGATCGACTGGAGCCGGACGAGGACGTCGTCGGCGATATCGCGGAGATCCCTAAAACCCCTGTAGTACTCGCGGACGCTCCTGCTGCAGTAGTCGCAGCCTTTCCGGTAGGGGGGACAGTAGCGGCAGCCCAAAGGGGCTGTTTCCTTCACGTGCCTGAAGTAGCAGTACTCGCAGAACCCCCGGCAGTCGACACCGGGGCGTCCCCCGATGTCGACGGTGAGATGGGCCATTGTCTCGTACCGATCTCTCCTCCGGGCGGAAAATCCCTTTGGATGGGGGCGAGGGTCGGGCGGGAACAGCGGCAGTGTCGTTGCCCTCCCCGCGGATGGAGATGTCTCCCGTGCCGGCGGATCACCGCGGGATTGAAGGTATCCCGGGGGGAAATTCACTCTCAATTAGGGGCATCCGGCCATCCTTCGCCTGCATTTGATCTCGTGCGGCGTGTACCTTCCTCACCGCGGGGTGCGCCACGCGCGAGGACGCAAGGCCGCCCTCTCCTTCCCCTGCCCCCCTCAGCGCCCGGTGGGATGTCCTCCCGGGGGACGCGACTCCGGTTGGGTACGACGTCCCCGGCCCGTGCAGTGCGGACGTCCGGGCCGGCCGTTCCCGCGTTCCACCCGGAGACCGGCACGCACGTCTATGCCTTCGCGGGGGCCCGTCCCCACGGGACATACCAGTACTTGTTCCCCGTGGGCCGGGGGGGGAAGCTCGCGTGCCCGCGCCCCTTCTTGGGGGATACGGTCTCGCGGAGGCCGGGACGGTGCCGGAGCGGCTCCTCGGGGGGCGGGTGTGCACTCTCCCACGGGCAGTGGGCGGGGGGCAATCCGTCGAGAGGACCAGAGGGAGTATCACCTCTCCCCGCGAGATCCATGGTGGTGCGATGCGGTGCACGGGGGACGGCGGGAAGTGGTCGCGAGGATATTCGAACGCGGGGGAAGGCACCGTCGAGGGTATGGAGTGCGTCCTGCGTGGAAAAGGGAGGTGGCCGGGCAGGGCCGTCCCCGCGGGGAGGACAGGCACTGATGCGGAGCCGGGAGATCCTCCACAGGCTCCTCCACGATCCACGGTATTCCCTCGCCGACGCCGAGGTGTGGTACGTCGACCGCGGTGCCCCGGGGGACGTGAGCCGGGCGGCGGGGAGCGAGATCGTCTCGGTCGGGCCCTTCGCGTTCCGGGTGGCGACGGTGACCGGGACGAAGGACATCCCCCACCACAGGATCGTCCGTATCCTCCACCGGGGCGAGGTCCTCTGGGAGCGGGGGGCGAGGCGGGAGGGGCCGTGAGGCAGGACGGCCACGGGCGAGATGTTGGGCCATTCGACGCCCGGCGCCACATTTTTCAGCAACGGGCTGCAATATTCTATGGCGCCCCAGTGGCTTAGCCGGCAGAGCGGCTGACTTGTAATCAGCAGGTCCCGTGTTCAAATCACGGCTGGGGCTTTTCACGCCGGAATCTCGCTTGGGATCAGTCAGAAGACGAGCGGTTTTGATGCGGGAACATGATGCGGGACCCCTTGTCCCCGCGAGATGATACGATTTTGGACGAACGATTTTTCGAGAACACTCCACGTATCCCCCTGCCCTCTCCCTCTCTCTTCCCCGCACGGGGTTTGTGGGAGTTCACACAGACGTGACGAAAATGCATTTGCCGAGAACGACAGGAAGGGATGGGATCAGAGCGTGTCCGGGACGGGCCGGTTGGACGCGGACGGGCTGGGAACAGCTTTCACTTCCCCATTTTCACCAGGAACCGGTTCTCGGCAATCTCGTCCCACGAGACCTTGTACCCCTGTCGCGAGAAGGGGGAGCACGTGTTGTCCACCTGCTCGCGTGTCGCGTAGAACGTCACGGCCTCCCCCTCCCGGAGCTTGCCGAGCAGGATCTTCAGCGTGATCATCAGGTTGGTGCATGTCAGTTCAGTGAAATCGTGCGCTCCGTCATTCTCCATTCAAATCCCCCTACTCAGAAGAACAAAACGCGCATGGCAGGTCCTTTCGAATTACCCGGGTCCCTCGGGAAGAGGATCCCGGCCAGTGCCTCGTTCGTGATCTCCCGGACACCCGAACACGCGGTGCTGACTCCCCTCTCGCGTGCCGAGGGGAGGTGCACGAAGTAGGAGAGGGCAGGGATGTCGTTCGTGGCCGCGATCATTTCCTGTACATTGAAGAGTCGCCCGCCATCGGGCACTTCGTGGGTCCCGTGCAGGGCACAGACGCCGTCCTCGATGAAGATGACGGTCGTCTCGATTCCATCCATGGCCGCGGCGATTGCGAGGGAGAGCCCCCCGAACGTCCACTCGGAGCAGTACGGGGTGTGCGTGATGAACACGGTCAGGCGGGGGGCCCCCTCTCCCCCGCACCCCGGGGGTATGGTCCACCCCGCCATATGCGAAACGATAGGGTGGAAAGCGGAAAAACGGGAGAGGATCTTGTTCAGGGGTCGTATCTCGATCTCCTGGATGCAGGACGCAGGCTCGCAGAAACCCGTCCCGGGATTCGGCTGGTAGTACCCCCGCGCCGTCGCGCACCGCGAACATGCCGAAAACCACGGGTCCCGGCAGGACTGGACAGTATGCGCGGAGAGGGCGGAGACCCCCTTCCCGATGTTCTCGAACTCGGATGGGCGCTGCCCGTCGTGGAGGACATGGACGCCGTCGAGGTAGCAGTAGAGCTCGGGGTTCAGGCCCGCGTCGACGGCGCGGGAGAGGAACCGGAGCATGTAGACCGGGACCCTGCTCATGTAGGGGGGATAGCACAGGAGGAACGCAGCACCCCTCGTCCCTGCCCACTCATCCTCGATCGCGGAGACGAGTGCACCCCAGAAGGGGAAACGGCCGTCGGGGCATGACACCCGGACCTCCTCGGCACCCGGGGATATGGAACCGTGGAGGCCGTGCAGCCGGAGCTCGTCTGCATCCACGATGACCTCAAGGGAGGGCATCCGCGAGAGGGTGACCCAGACGGGACGGGTCCGGGCGTCCGCGAGGCTGTAGAGGGCATCGCCCGTGAGGAAGAACTTCAGAGACCACCCCCCGTCCTGAGAGAGTGCCCCCGTTCCTGCCGCACCGATCACTCCCGCGAGCCACTCCATGCGTTCCCTGCAGAGGGACTCACAGAAGAGGAATGTCGATGCCGGCACGGGGATCATGCCCCCAGACCAAGGCTTTTTGCGAGGGAGACGACCCACCCCGAGATGAAGGCGGCGAAGAGAGGGGACGCGACACACATCCCGAGGAGGAAGAACCCCGCCTTGTAATTCCCCTCGGACGCCATCACGGCCTGACGGAGGGGGCACCCGCCGAGGAGGACGCAGATAAACCCGACGAGGAAGCCGGAGAGCACGGCCAGGAAGAGGGATGCTGCGGGGCCGAGCCCCGCGGGGGCTCCCGGCACGGGGACGAGGAACCCGCTCGTGAGTGCCCAGGGGAAGTGCTCCATTGCCGCGGGGGTGAGGATCCAGAAGGCGAGGGAGCCGAGGAACGAGAAGATGATCAGGGCGACGTACCCCGAGAGTATCCGCGTGTGGCGGAAGAGGAAGAAGTCCCTGAACCCCCCTATGGAGCAGAAACCGGAGCGCTGGGCGAGGTACCCGGCGAGGATACCGAGGAGGAGGGTCAGCGCGGGCACCGCGTAGACCGCGATCTCCCTCGGGAAGAGACCGGCCGCCATCAGGACGCCTCCCGTTCGGCCTTCTTGAGCAGCAGGACCGTGCCCGCGATGACACCGAGGGCCATTGCCCCGATGAAGATCAGGGCGATGAAGTCTCCGTAGCCCGCCCGGAGCGCTGCCCGGTAAGGACACCCCCCGAAGAGCATCGCGAGGACGAAGACGGAAAATCCCCCCGCGAAGGAGACGAGGTACTCTCTCGCATTCCCTCTCCGCACAACGTGCTCCCGGTTGACGCGTGCGGAGACGTGTGCACCGATCAGGACACCGGCGACGCTCATCACGGGGAGGACGGCATTCTTCGAGATTGGTGCGAGTGCGAGGGCAGTCCCGGCGAGAATATTGGTCATGCCGTTCACGAGGTCACGCGTGTGGCACGCGACGCAGAACCCGTAGGCCTCCGGACCCCCTGCGGTTATGAGGAGCGATTGCATGAGTGCAGCAAGAATTCCAATCACAGCACCGAGAAACGCGGGATGCCGGGCGAGGGGGGATGCGTGGCGGCACACGGCGTCACGCAGGCTGCATATTCCCATGAGTTGGTACATTTCGGCATTTCACACGATAATATTTTGGGGGAATTTATGCACTTATGCGACACAAAATACAGAAAGAACCACGATAAATAAAAATAATATATTTGAAAAACCGAATATACGCATATGGTTGCGGGAGCGATCAACGATTTCTCTGCTGCCGGACAGTTTTTCCTCGTCATCACACTGGAGCTTGTCCTCCTCTTCGTGGGAGTGAGCTTCCTCGTGGGGCTCATCAGGGAATACCTCCCCGAGGAGAGGATACGCCGGGCGCTCTCGTCCCGGCACAGGGTCACGGGGACGGCGATCGGTGCATTCTTCGGTGCCCTCACGCCCTTTTGCTCCTGCTCCACGATCCCCGTGCTCGCCGGTCTCCTCAACTCCCGCGTCCCGTTCGGTGCGTGCATGGCATTCCTCCTCGCATCCCCGCTCCTGAACCCGGTCATCGTTTTCATGGTGCTGGCATTCTTCGGGCCAATCCCCACGCTCCTCTACGGCACAGTCACGTTTGGCATCGCGGTCGCATCGGGCATTATCCTCGAGGACAGGAATTTCATCCGGTTCGTGAAGCCCCTCGGACTCGGAAAGACCCTGCTGCCACAGGGTACGGGATCGGGGTGTTGTGCCGACAACTCCGTTCTCCCGGAAAGTGGGCATGCGGGCTGCTGTCCGGGAGCTGCGGGCACGGCCACACAGGCAGCCGGGTGCGGGTGTTCGTGCAGTGCCGCAGGGACCCCCGCGGACACGTGGGCCGGCGCCACCCACGCGCGCAGGATGAGGTCCGCCCTCGGTTTCTCCCTCCGCATCTTCCGCCAGGTACTCCCGTACCTCATCCTCGGGGCAGCGGCCGGGGCATTCATCTATGGGTTCGTGCCCGAAGACCTGATTGTCTCCCTCGCGGGTCCGGAAAACCCCCTTGCCATTCCGGCCGCTGCAGTTATCGGAATTCCCATGTACATCCGGGCTGAGACAATCATTCCCGTCAGTGCGGTCCTCCTCGCGAAGGGAATGGGGCTTGGTGCCGTCATGGCACTCATCATCGGGGGGGCGGGGGCAAGCATTCCCGAGGTGACCCTTCTTGCATCCATCTTCGAGAGGAGGCTCGTCGCGACGTTCGTTGCAGTCGTCCTCGGTGTGGCCATCAGCACGGGGGTCGTCCTGCAGCTCATGCAGACGGCAGGTGTCCTTGGATGAGGGGAACCGAATTTATCTCCGGTCACCAATCTGGTTTGTGCATGACTGGGAAGAGAGGCCAGCACCGCGTATTCCCCCTGTCCCGGTATACCACCATCCTCAGGGCGCTATCCGATGAGACGAGGCTTGGGATATACCTCCTCCTCGGCAACGGGGAGCTCTGCGTCTGCCACATCCAGGCCGCCCTCGGGACGACGCAGACGAAGGTCTCCCGCCACCTCGGGATTCTCCGGAACGCCGGCCTCGTCACGGCCCGGAGGGAGGGTCTCTGGGTGTATTACAGGAGGGCCGATCCGGCACCCGCATCGGTCCGAGCGTTTGTCAGGGAGCTTGCGCGGCTCCTTGACAGGGACCCGGTCATCTCCGTCCCGGCGGAGAATGAGGGGCAGTGTGGATGCAGAGAGGGTGAGCAAGACCATGGGAAAGAGGCTCGTCATTGAGTGGAAGCACATCGGAGACGATGTGAGGGGCACGTGCGAGCGGTGCAGCGAAACGGGCGACGCGATCCGCGAGGTCCTCCGGGACCTCGGTCCGTACTTCACGGAGAAGAACGTGTCGCCGGAGTTCCGCGAGACAGTCCTCCCCGGGGAGGAGATCGCATTCTCGAACACGGTTACCATCAACGGGAGGCCGATCGAGGAGTACCTGGGGGGATCGGAGGTGATTCACACCCCGTGTCAATCCTGCGCGTGTCTCACGGGAGAGGACGAGGCATACTGTCGTGCAATCGTGCATGGCGGGAACCGCTACGAGGCTATCCCGCCCGACCTGATCAGGCGTGCGTTCGTCGCCGCCGTGGAGAGAGACGGCCCGACGTGCGGGTGCGACTGCGGGTGCGGGGAAGGGGGCGAGTGCCCGTGAGCGGCAAGACACGCGGCCGGGGGCAGGCTCCCTCCGGGATTGTGGAGTGACCATCCGTGGAGAGGAAGAAGGACGTCCTCTTCGTCTGCACGCACAACGCTGCCCGGTCCCAGATGGCCGAGGGGTATCTGCGGGCGCGCTACGGCGACCGGTACAACGCCTACTCGGCGGGGACGACGGCATCGTCGGTCAATCCCCTCGCGGTCGAGGCGATGAGGGAGATCGGCATCGACATCACGGGCCAGCGTTCCAAGACCCTCGCGGAATTCGCCGGGAGGGAGATGGACATCGTGGTGACCGTGTGCGACTCCGCGCGTGCGACCTGCCCCTTCTTCCCGTGGGCACGCGAGACGGTCCACGTCTCGATCCCCGACCCCGCGGGGGGCACGATAGAGACGTTCCGGAAGGTCCGGGACGAGATCGTGGCGTGGATCGACCGGTACTTTGGGGGAGAGGGACCTCCGGGAGGGCGCGAGGCCTAGGTACGGGAGAGACCATCCGCCCCCGCATCGGTTACCCGACACGGATCTTTCTGTGGGTATTATAGCGGGGGGAGTGAGAGATACTTTGCATGGGATCCCATGAAGGGCGCATCCTTTGGCGGAGAGGGATCCTCTATTCCCTCCTCATCTGTCTCTCGTTTGCTGTTCTTTCCGCAGCCGCCGCGAACGTTCCCACCGTGATCGTCGCGGACTACAGGGTCACGCCCCCGGTCCTCGTCCCGGGCGAGGAGGGGATCGTGACCGTTGTCGTGAGGAACACGGCGGACCAGGCGACCCTCACGAGCTCGTACCGGTCGGACACGACCGCGACGACCACGAGCCTTTCCATCAACGCCCCTATCGAGAGCATAACGCTAGTGGGGAGGGGGATCGAGGTATTGAGCAGCGGGTATTCGAGGATCGGGGAGATCGGGCCGGGGCAGTCGATGCCGTTCTCGTTCCTCGTGCGGGCACCGCGGGAGCCCGGGGTCTACTTCCCCGAGGTCTGGATCCGCGTCGCCGAGGGAAAGAGCCTCAAGTACCCGGTGCCGGTGAACGTGAACAGCGACGTCTTCGTCCCCGAGAGGGTGCGGATCACCGTCGAGAAACAGCTGCCGTGGAGCGTTGCCCCGGGCGAGGACTTCTCGGCATCGGTCGTGCTCGCGAACACGGGCAGGGTCCCGGCGAGCAACGTCCGCGTCACGGTCGAGACGCAGGAGGCGAGGATCGTGCCGAGGACCCCCGGGACGATCCACATCGCGCGGCTCGGGGCCGGGGAGCAGAGGGCGATCGCGATGGAGTTCTCGACCGACAAGAAAATATCCCCGGGCCTGCGCCCCGTCACCCTCACCATCGAGTACACGGAACCGGACGGCTCGACCCATGTCCAGCGTGAAGTCCTCGGGGTCTACGTGAGGGGGAGGGCGCGGCTCGACGTCTCGCAGGTGACCACGGAGCCGGTCAGGATCAGGGAGGGCGACCTCTTCGCGCTCGTCATCCGGATCGAGAATACCGGCACGGGCGACGCGAAGTCCGTGGACGCGAGGATCGAGGTCCCGCTCAGCGGGACGAAGGAGGCGTTCGTTGGGAAGATCGAGCCCGGGAACGACGCGCCCGCCCCATTCGTCCTCCAGGCAGACCGCGCGGGGGATATCCCCTGCAGGTTGACCATCAACTACGAGGACGACTACGGGAAGGGCCAGGTGGAGCAGGAGATCCGGCTCTACGTCATCGGCTCGGGGGGAATCCCCGCCGCCGCTATGGTCCTCATCGTTCTTTTCGCGGCGGGAGCGGGGGCCCTCTGGTACCACGCGAAGATGCGAAAGGGACGGGAGAATGCTTGAAGAATCGAAGGTTGCCCTCTTCCTCGCCTCGCGGCTGATCTCCCGCGGGAACAAGGGGCCGCTCGTCCTGACCATCCTGATCATCGGGATGGTCTTCGTGAACCTCGTCTTCCTCCCCTCCATCATCACGGGGGTCGCGGTCCTCTTCAACCAGCAGAGCATCGACTACAGTTACGGCAATATCGTGATCGAGCCGAGGAAGGACGAGGTGTACATCACCGGCGTTGCCGAGCTCAAGAGGAAACTCGAGCGGATACCCGGGGTCACGGGGGTCTCCCCGCGGTACGTGACGGGTGCGACAATCGTGTACAAGGGCAACAGGATCACGCCCGCCCTCTACGCGGTCGACCCCGCCGACGAGCAGAAGGTCCTGAAGATCGGGACGAAGGTCCAGAGAGGGGAGTACCTCTCGGGCGGGGACTCGGGCCAGATCGTCCTCGGCTACAGGATCGCGGGGACCGGGAACGAGCGCGACGCGACCCCCTCCCTCGGCGGCGTGGACGTCGGGAAGGTGGTCGAGGTGACGTTCCCGAACGGCGAGACACGCCCGTTCCGCGTGAAGGGGATCGTGCGGTCCGGCTCGTTCAGCGCGGACTCCGCGGCCTTCGTCACGAGGGAGGACTACGAGGAGATCCTCGGGATCGCGGACCGGGCCCACCAGGTCCTCGTCCGGACGGCGGAGACGGGGAGGGAGGAAGAGATGCGCACGACCCTCCTCTCCTACGGCGTGCGCGAGAAGATATGGACGTGGGAGGAGAAGTCGGCGGGATTCCTCAACCAGATCGTGGGGAGCTTTGCGATCATCAACTTCATCGGGACGGTCGTGAGCCTCGTCATCGCGGTCGTGGTCATCTTCATCGTGGTCTTCATCAACACCGTGTACCGGCGGAGGCAGATAGGGATCCTGAAGGCAATCGGCATCGACCGCGGGATCATCATCAAGTCGTACATCTTCCAGGCGCTCTTCATCTTCGCGGCGGGGTCGCTCTGCGGGTCCGGGTTCCTCCTCCTCATCCTCAGGGTCCTCGAGTCGAACCCCATCGTCTTCCCCGGGGGACCGGTCGCGCCGGTCGTGGACGCCGCCCTCGTCGCGCGGTCGCTCGCGAGCCTCTTCGCCGTCTCGCTCGTCGCGGGGTACGTCCCGGCGTGGATGACGACGCGGGAGGAGATCCTCTCCGCGATCAGGGGTTGACATGATCGTCGCGCGCGACCTCGTGAAGGTCTACGGGACGGGGCCCACGCAGGTGCGGGCGCTGCGGGGGGTCTCGGTCGAGATCCGGAGGGGTGAGTTCGTCGGCATCATGGGGCCGAGCGGGAGCGGGAAGTCGACCCTCCTCCACATGTTCGGCCTCCTCGACCGGCCGACGAGCGGGTCGCTCTCGGTAGACGGGGTCGACGTCGGGCGGCTCGGCGAGCGGGAGAGGACCCGTTTCCGCCTCTTCCGGCTCGGGTACGTCTTCCAGGACTACGCGCTCATCCCCGAGCTCACGGCGAAGGAGAACGTGTACCTCCCGTCCATGGTCCGCGGGATGACGCCGGGGGAGTGCACCCGCGCCTGCACCGAGATCCTCGGGCTCGTCGGGCTCGGCGACAGGGTCCACCACCTCCCGGGGCAGCTCTCCGGGGGGGAGCAGCAGAGGGTCGCCATCGCCCGGGCCCTCGTCCACAGGCCCGCCCTCCTCCTCGCGGACGAGCCCTGCGCGAACCTCGACACGCAGAACTCGAGGGTCATCCTCGACCTCTTCAGGAAACTGAATAGGGAGCTCGGCCAGACGATCGTGATGGTCTCCCACGAGGAGTGGCACAAGCAATACTTTGACAGGACCCTCGAGATGAGGGACGGGCTCATCGAGGGCGAGGAGGAAGGTGGGGCGGCCGGAAAGTGACATCCTCCCCGCCGGGGAAGGCGGGGGCGAGCCTCCGCTCGAGGAGCGCGAGGAGGACGTCTGACGCGAGCGCGATTCCCACCGCGGGGACGATCCCCGCGAGGATCTCGGGCACGTGGAACCGCGCGACCACCTCCCGGACGGCAACGTACACCTCGTCGGGGTCCCACCGGTCGGCAGGCTTCCTCGCGGTCAGGCGGGCGCAGACGGCGCGCTCGTGTAGTCCACGTACGCGTCGACGATCCCGGCCTTCGTGGCCTCGTAGAGGCCCGCGTTGTTCATCCCCGACCGGACCTCCGTCTCGTTATCCTCCTGTTTGAGGAGGAGGGCGACCATCTCGCCGAGGATGTACTGCCCGTTGAACAGCATCACGCCGATCACGATGGTCCGCGGTGGCGCGGTGCTGGTCACCGTGCATCCGGCAGAGGCGAGGGCGTACGCGACGAGGATGCACGCCGGGGCGTTGAACAGGCGTCTCATTACGTGGGGGGCGAAACCCTTGTAATGAATAGATTTCAGTGATGGTCCGGCGAGGCCGCTCCCGCGTCGTTCAGAGTGTGGCGAGGAACTCCTCCGCCCTCCCGAGGAGTGCGGCGCGGACCTCCCCCGGCATGCGCGCGGCCCGCGAGGCGAGGGGGGCGAAGCGGGGGTTTTTCGAGAGGAGGTCCCTGTGGACCCAGGCGAACCGCCAGAAGAGCGCGTCCCAGACCTCGCACCAGTCGCCCCGCGAAAAATCGCTCATCCGGAGGAGGTAGCGGGATCCCGAGACGTAGGGCTTCGTGCTCATCAGGCCGCCGTCGGCAAACTGGCTCATCCCGAAGACGTTGGGGACCATCACCCAGTCGTACGCGTCGATGAAGAGCGCGGAGAACCACTCGTACACCGACCGGGGGGAGAACCCGCAGAGGAGCATGAAGTTCCCGAGGACCATCAGCCGCTCGATGTGGTGGCAGTAACCGTGCGCGAGGACCCTGCGGACGACGGTGTCGACGGGGTCGATCCCCGTTCTGCCGGTCCAGAAAGAGGGGGGGATATCCCGCGAGTGCCCGAGCACGTTTGCGGCCCGCTGCCTCTCGCCCGCGACCTCGTACACCCCCCGGACGAACTCGCGCCACCCGACGACCTGCCGGACGAACCCTTCGAGCGAGGCGAGGGGGACGTCCTCCTCCCGCGCGTGCGAGAGCGTCCACTCGACCACGTGCCGGGGGGAGAGCAGCCCGCAGTTGAGGAGCGGGCTTGCGGCCGAGTGGAAGAGGAAGGTCTCCTCCCGGGAGATCGCGTCCTGGTACGGCCCAAAGAGGGCGAGCCGGCGCGAGAGGAAGTCCCGGAACCACCGCTCCGCGTCGTCGTGCGTGACCGGCCAGCAGAAACCCGAGGTGTCGCCCGGGGCGCCCGGGAAATTCTCGCGGACGTATTCGATCGCCTCCCCGACGTAGGCGTTCCGGCGGGGGGTCCACGGCCGCGGCACCCCTGTCCCGGCGGGGAGGGGCTCCCTGTTGTAGACATCGAAGGTCCAGCGTCCCCCCGCGGGCCGCCCGTCCTCGCCGACGAGGATGCCGAGGCGCTTCCTCTGGGCGATGTAGAAGGGGGTGAGCGAGTACCTCTCCATTGCCCCGAAGACCGAGTGGACGTACTCCTCGTCGCAGAGGAACATCGGGGTCTCGTGGACCACCGCGCGGATGCCCGCCACGCTGCATGCCTCCGCGATCTCGCGGGCGAGCCCGCGCTCCACCGGGTCGCAGAGGTGGATCTCCCGGACGCCGGCGCGGGCGAGGTCGCGGAGGTAGTCGCTCGTCGTCCCCGCGGCGGCAGAATCGATGTACTTCACGTGGTAGCCATTCCCCTCGAGCGCGTCGCGGTACGCCCGCATCGACGCCCTGTGGAAGACGAGCTTCTGGGCGCAGAACCGGAGCCTCCGGAAGAACCACGGGTCCTCGACGAGGACGACGTCCCTTCCCGGGGAGAGCGCGGGGCTCCCGGCGAAGAGCTGGTGGGGGAGGACGAGGGTGACAGACCCCTCCCCGCCGGGCGCGCGGGGGACAGTCATCGCCGGGGACCGTCCCCGAACATGTCCCTCCCCCTGTCGGTGATCTCGTCGGGCAGGCTCCCCAGCGCGGGCGGGAAGGGGGCAAAGAAGGTCTGGTCCACGAGGCTCTCCTCGCGGAAGCGTATCACCCACGAGCGGAGGAGGTCGCGGGGCTCCGCGAGGCGCGCGGTCCCCTCCCTGTAGCGTGCGATCAGGCGGAGACAGTGATCCCTCTCCCCCCTCGTCACGCGGTCCCTGAAGTGCCCGAGGACGTGGAGGAGGACGTTGACGTTCTGGGTGTACCGGGGGACCCGCGCGAGCGCCTCGCAGAGCATCGCGCGGTACGCGCCGAAGAGGGCCTCCCGGTCCACCGACCCCCTCACGGAAAGGAGCCTCCCCATCCTCCGCGCGAGGTCCTGGCTGTGCGCGAGGAGGAGGAGCTTGTTCTCCGCGTGGAACGCGACGAGCCTCCCGGGGTCGCCCGCCTGCTCGACCTCGCGGAACGAGGCGAGCGTGAAGATGCGGGTGAGGAAGTGGTCGCGAATCCTCCCGTTCCGGAGCCTCTGCTCGTCCTCGACGGGGAGGAGGGGGAACCTCCGCAGGACCTCGCGCGCGAAGAGGCCTACCGCCCTGCCGCTCGCCGCGGACCTCCCGGGGCCGGGGTAGACCTTCACGTTCCTCGGCCCGGACGTGGGCGACCCCCCTTTCAGGATGAACCCGTCGACCGGCGGGAGTCCCCCGAGGAACTCCGCCGTGAACCGCACCATCGCGTCCGTCACGTCCCTCCCCGTCGCGGGCTGGACGAGGCGGTCGGCCTCCCCGACCCGCACGAGCCGGACCGCCGGCCGGGGGACGCCAAGGCCGATCTCGACCTCCGGGCAGACGGGGATGCACTCCGCGTGCTCCTTAAGGAGGGCGACCTCCCGCGACGGGATGCGCGACCCGTCGTACCGGCAGGGATCGAACTCGATGCAGCGGCTGACGACGACGCGGGGGCGGGCAAAGGTCCTCTCCGTAATACCTGCCACGACTGTCACCTCTGCGGGGCTGCGACATCAAGGTTTTTCCGGGGGGGAGAAGTTCATCCCTGCCGGGGGCGAGGTACGGGAGAGAGAAAGGGGACGCGGGAGTCCCCGGGCGAGGTACATTCCCATGCACGACGCCGGCGCAGACGCGTTCCTCGGGGCGATCCTCGCGCTCGGCGGGGACCGCCGGTGGGAGGTCGACAGGGCGGCGGTGAGGCGGGACGTGACGGCGTACGCTGTCCGGTCGCCGGACGGAGAGGACCTCGTCTTCTCCCTCCCGGTCGTCGTCCGCAGGCAGATCCTCTCCGAGTTTTCGCTCGACCCGCGGGGATCGGCGGGGGCCGTCGCCCTCGTGATCGAGCGCGCGAAGGAGAGGGCGCGGACGGACCGGGCACTCGGTCCGCTCGCCGGGCGGGGCACGCGCTCCCCCCACCGTTTCGCGGCGTGGAGCGAACCGTATACAATCGTTTCGTCGCCCGCGGCGCTCGCGTCCCACATCTGGCACGCGGGCGGGCACAACCGTGCCGGCCCGGCCGGGATCCACCTCGTCGTGGCAGGGGCGGTCCCCTGCCCGGACGGGCCCCCGCCCCGGGCGGCGCGGGAGTTTGCGGGGACCGTCGAAGAGTACTGCGGGGCGATCGCGGACGTCGCGTTCTCGGTCCCTGACCGCGAGATCGAGGCGGCATGGCTTCTTGCCCTCGACCAGGAGATCCTCAGGGAGAAACTCCCCGGCCTCGGCCTCGTCTCCTTCGTCGGGGACGGGTCGCGGCTCGCGCGCACCCTCACGCGGCACAGGTGCATCCCCCGCGTCGCAGGGCCCAAGGAAGGCGTCTCCGTCCCCTTCGCGTGCCCCGAAGCGCTCTCGCCCGTCGAGGTCGAGCTCCCGGCGAGCAACCGCACGGCAACAGGCCTGGGGATACGGAGGCGAGAGGTCTTCGCCGTCGCGGGCTCGAACGCCGAGGGGAAGACGACGTTCCTCGAGGGGATTCTCTCCGGCGTGGACACGCACGCCGCGGGGGACGGGAGGGAGATGGTCGTCACCGTGCCAGGCGCCTGCACCGCGGAGGCAACGCAGGCCGTCCTCTCGGGGGCGGACGTGAGCATGTTCTTCTCCCGGCTCCCCCCCGGGATGGGCGGGACCGTGCACGCCGCGTCAGGCCTCGGGAGCGGCTCGGTGAGCATGGCGTATCAGGTCCAGCGGGCGATCTCGCGCGGGTGCCCCCTCCTCCTCGTCGACGAGGACAGGTCCGCACCCAACCTCCTCGTGCGGAGCGCGCTGCAGGGCGACGGCGTCACCCCCCTCTCCGAGATCGTCTCCCGCCACCGCGGGAGGCTCGGGGACACCGCGCTCGTCATCGCGGCCTGCGCGATGGACACGCTCGTCGCCCACGCGGACAGGATCATGGTCCTCGAGGGGCACGCCGCGCGGGCCGTCGACAGGGAGAGGTTCCGGCGGGAGGTTGCCCTCGCCCTCGAGCGGGCCGCCGCGGAACTGCGGGGAGGGCCGCGGGTGGCGCGGGCGGACGGGTCTGTAGACGGGCTGCACGCGGCGGGGGAAAGACCCGGTCCGCGGGGATGAGGTTATGGCGTGGGAAGTCTTCGACGCGCACGCGGGCGAGTACGACACGTGGTTCGACGCGCACCGCGACGAGTTCCTCGCCGAGCTTGCCCGCGTCCGCGAGGCCGTCCCCCCGGGACTCTCCCCCTCGGCCGAGGTGGGGGCAGGGTCGGGGAGGTTTGCCGCGGCGCTCGGTGTGGACCTCGGGGTCGAGCCGTCCCGCGCGCTCGCCCGGATGGCGAGGGCGAGGGGTATCCAGGTGGTGCGGGGGACCGGGGAAGCACTCCCCCTCCGGTCGTCCTCCCTCGCCCTCGTCCTCCTCGTGACGGTCGATTGCTTCCTCGACGACCCCCACCGCGCGCTCCGCGAGTGCCACCGCGCCCTCTCTCCCGGCGGGCTCCTCGTCCTCGCGTTCATCGAGAGGGGCGGGCCGATCCACGAGAGGTACCTCCACGCGCCCGGCAAGCACCGGTTCCTCTCGCGGGCGCGGTTCTACGCAAGGGAGGAGGTCCTCGCGATGGTGACCGGCGCGGGGTTCCGCGCGGAGCGGGTCGACCCTCGGGCAGGATTCTGCGTGCTCTCCGCGCGGAGGGTGTGAGGGAGGGATTTCCCCGGGAATGGCGGGGGTGAGGTTTTTCAGCGGGGAGGACCCACACGGTCAGGGGATTCCATGACGCTGCGGGAAGTCACGGTGATCCAGCACGCGGAGAACGAGGGGAGCGGGTACCTCGGGGAGATCGCCCGCGGGATGGGATTTTTGATGCGGTGCGTCCCCCTCCACGAGACGGGGGAGATCCCCCCGGTCACGTCCACGCACCTCGTCCTGCTTGGCGGCCCGATGAGTGTCAACGACGAGCGGGAATACCCATGGCTCGCCGCGGAGAAGAGTCTGGTCCGCGGGTGGATCGCGGCAGGCCGCCCCGTCCTCGGGATCTGCCTTGGCGCGCAGCTGATCGCCTCTGCACTCGGCGCCGCGGTCCGGCCCTGCGAGCCCGAGATCGGGTGGTCTTTCGTCACCCGCACGCGGCAGGATTTCCTGCCCGGACTCCCCGCGACGTTCCCGGTCTTCCAGATGCACGGCGAGACTTTCGACCTGCCGGCGGGAGCAGAACGCGTGTTCCGCGGGGAAAAGGTGAGGAACCAGGGACTACGCGTGGGCAGTGCACTCGGCCTCCAGTTCCACGTCGAGATCACTGCCGGGATGGTGGAGGACTGGGTGTCGGACCTCCCGCGCGGGGAACGGGAGGAACAGCGCGAACTGACCGCGCGGTACATCCCGGAGAGCCATGCCGCCTGCAGGGTCATCGCGGAGAAGTTCTTCTCCGCGCCGGGCACGGGCTTTTCGTGGGGGTAGGGAATTCCCGTTCTCTATATTCTATACATTTTACTATATTGTTTTAGAGTAAATTCTATAATAGTGGCGGGCATCTCCTCATGTGTGAACGCGTGGGGATCGGAGGGACACCTGTTCACGGTGACGAGCGTGAAAAAAATCGGGGGATGGATGTCTTCGCGTGAACATCACCCAGGGGGAGATGCACAGTGCATCTCGCCAGTCCGAAATTTTCCCTAGGACCCTATATATAGATTTTCTTTCCCGGGGCAGAAAGATGGCAGAACCGGGAATTCTCGAACGGTACAAGAAACTCTGCTACGTTCTCGGGAGGGGGCTCGACCGCTCGCCGAACCCCACCATCGCCCGGATGCTCTACCAGGTGGACGCCGAGATGACGCCCGGGATGTTCATGTCCCTCTGGATGGGGACGACCGTCCTTTCCGGCGCGGTCATGCTCTGCGCGGGGCTGATCCTCTTTGTCGCGCCTTTCAGCCCGTTCCGGCTGGAAGAGCCCCTCGCGTACGTCGCCCTCTTCCCCGCGATCGGGGTCTGCGGGGTGGGGCTCGGCTTCCCGTTCTTTCTCCAGGCGCAGATCTCGAACAAGAAGATGGACATCGAGAGGAAGCTCCCCTACGCCCTCTCGTTCATGTCGATCCTCGCGAGCTCCGGCGCGACGCCGCTCGACACCATCCGCCGGGTGGCGAGGGAGGACTACGGGCACATCTCGAACGAGTTCAAGAAGGTCCTCTTCCGCACGGACGTGCTCGGGGAAGACCTCGTCACCGCGATGCACTCCCTCGTGAACAACACGCCCTCCGAGATATTCCGCGACATCTGCATCGACATCACGAATATCATCTACAGCGGGGGCGGCCTGAAGGGCTACCTCGAGGGCAAGTCCAAGGAACTGATGGCCATCCGCCGGCAGATCTACAAGGAGTTCGTCGAGTCCCTCGCGGTCTTCGGGGAAGGGTACCTCGGGGGCGTCGTCATGATCATGACCCTCTCGGTCCTCGGGATCGTCATCTCCGGCGCGCTCGGGATCGAGCTCGGCCCCCTCACCCCGCGGCAGATGTTCGACCTCCTCGTGTACGTCCTCATCCCCGTCATCAACATCGTCTTCCTCCAGATGCTCGCGGTGAAGTACTCGACCACGCCCTGATCCGCCATGAAGGAATTCCTCGAAGCCCTGTACCTGAAGTACGACGTCCGGCGCGAGTACTTCACCATCGGCCTCCCGGTCGCGGTCGCGGTCCTCCTCGTCGCGGCCTCGCTCCTCACCGGTTTTGCCGCGCTCCCCGGGCAGGAGAAGAAGGCAGAGGTCTCGGACCGGCAGAAGGCCTACGAGGAGTTCCTCAAGCAGATGGAGGGAGAGGAGGGCGGGGAATCGACAGGGGTGACGCTGCCCGTCACATCCGAGGAACAGCAGCCCGAGGCGAAACCCGTCGGCATAGACCACGTCCTCGTCATCGCGACCCTCGTCGCGATCACGCCCTACGCTCTCGACGTCACCCTCGAGAAGCGGCGGACGCGCCGGAAGGAGGAGCTGTACTGCGAGTTCCTCTTCAAGCTCTCCGAGCTGATGCGGGGCGGCCTTGACCCCATCAAGTCCGTGCGCGAGCTCTCAAAGACGGACCTCGGGATCCTCACGCCCCACGTCCGGCTCGCCGCGACCGCGCTCGCCTACGGCAAGTCCTTCGAGGAGGCGATGAGGGCGATGACGAGGACGCTGAAGAGCGAGCTCATCGCGCGCTACACCCTCCTCGTGGTCGAGGCCTCGTACAGCGGCGGGTCGACGGCCGACCTCATCCTCAAGGCCTCCGAGGACATGCGCAGCCTCATCGGGATCGAGAGGGAGAAGGAGGGGAACCTCGCCCAGTACACGTTCATCTTCTACTTCGCGCAGGGGATCATCTTCTTCATCGTCCTCACGCTCACGACGTCCCTCCTCCCCTTCCTCCAGGACCTCGGCGCGGTCTCGTTCCTCGGCAAGGGCAACCAGCTCAAGGACCTCGACTTCACGGCGGGGTTCTTCCACCTCGTGATGGTGAACGCGTTCTTCGGGGGGCTCATCATCGGGAAAATAAGCGAGGGCGAGGCCCGCCACGGGCTCAAGCACTCCGCGGTCCTCATGGCCGCGGGCTACGTCGCCTGCGTGACGCTCCTCATCCCCGCCGCGCAGGGGCCGCCGCCGGGGGAGGTCACCATTAAGGTGATCTCGGGCGCCGGGCAGAAGGGCTACCCCGGGCTCCCGCTCCCGGAAGAGGTGGTCGTCGCGGTCCTCGACAAGGAGGGCAAACCGAGGGAGAACGCGGAGGTCCGGTTCTCGATCGGCCCGTCGGGCACCGTGAAGCCAGACTCGGGGAGGACGGGAGCGGACGGGAGGATCTCCGCGAGGGTCATCCTCGGGCAGGAGGAGGGGGCGTATTCGCTCTCCGTGACCTGCGAGGGCGTCACGGCGACCGTTCCCTTCGTCGCGAGGGGGGAGTGAGCGATGGTTACGGATTCGCGTGACCGGAATTGTACGTGGGAGAGGGCGATCGCGCTCACCCTCTGCGCGCTTTCGCTCGCGCTCGCGGCGGCGTGCGGACCGGCCGCGGCAGACGTGAATACGTGGCAGATACGCGTCGAGCCGGAGGAGATCGTCGGGAACGAGACGCGCGTCACCGTGACCGCGTTCATGGACATCTACTCGGGGGGCCCCTACACGTTCTCCCGCGACAACCAGCTCGTCATGAGGACCGACCTCGAGGAGGCCGTGTGGCTCCCCGTCCTCCTCTACGACGGGATACGCAAAGACCTCCCCGCGCGGAGGGGGAAGGCCGTCACGTTCACCGCGTGGGAGCTCTCCTACCCCTCGGGGAAGGGTGAGTCGCTGAAGGTGACGCTCACCGGCTGGGCGCCGGTCGTGGACGCCGACGGGGAGAGGACCATGCTGTGGCTCGCCGAGGAGTCCCCAAACGGCGTCGTCAACCACACGGAGAAGAGGAGGGCAGCGACGGTCCTCTTCCGGCCGGGCGCGACGAGGAAGGAACCCCCGGCGGTCCCGGCGGGGACCCTCCACGTGAGCTCGGACCCGCCCGGCGCGGAGGTCACCCTCGGCGGGGAGAAGAAGGGCAAGACCCCCGTCACCGTGGAGGTCGTCCCCGCCGGCGAGCACCCCCTCACCCTCACCCTCCCGGGGTACCACCCCGCGGTCCTGAACGTCACGGTCGTCCCCCGCGAGGCGGTGAGGGTCTCTGTCCGTCTCGTCCCCGGCGCGGGACCCGCGGGTGGTGCCCTCCGCGTCGCGTCCGTCCCCGGGGGCGCAACCCTCATCCTCGACGGCGTGGAGAGGGGGAAGACCCCCCTCTCGGTCGACGCAATCGAGCCCGGGACGCACGTGGTCAGGCTCGAACTGGAGGGATTCGAACCATACGAGGGGAACGTCCCTGTCACCGCAGGCGGGGTAGTCGTCCACTCCGTCGCCCTCACCCCGCTCGCCGCGGTGCACAGCGCGGGGCTCTCGGCGCCCGGGTTGGCCGGGGGAGAGGTGTGCGAGGGGCCGGCTGCCGTGACGGTGACCTCGGATCCCCGCGGGGCGAAGGTCACCCTCGACGGGGAGTTCGTGGGACTCACGCCGGTCAGGCTCGCGCAGGTCCCGCCGGGGCCGCATTCGGTGACGGTAACGTTCCCCTTCTTCTCGGCCTACGCGGAAGAGTTCGTGCTCGGTCCCTGCGGGGAGGAGGCCATCCACCACGCCTTCGGCCTCGGGGACCTCCGCCTCCCGGGCCCCGACATCCTCGCGCCGCTGTTCTCCGGCCTGAAGATCCCCCCGTTTTCGCCCGGAGACGGCGGGACGGGGAAGGGAGAAAAACCTGCCGCGGCGTTCGAGAGGGAGAGGGCGTACGAGGACCTCCTTAGGCAGATGGGCAGCGAGGGGGAGTGAAGTGACCGTGCCGAGATCCCGCGCACCCACCGCGGTGCTCGCCCTCGCCCTCGCGGTCTCCTGCCTCCTCTCCGCCGGGTGCCTCCGGCAGGGGGAGGAGACGGGAACCGCGGGGGGAAACGCCTCGCTCGAGATCGCTCGGCACCTCGGCGTCCACGGTGATAGCGCGTTCCTCGTCCTGGGGGAGGCGCGGAACACCGGCGATGTGCCGGTCGAGAAGGCGGTACTCGTCGTCGATTTCCTCGACGCGGACAAAAAGAGGGTCGGGTCGCGGGCGGTCGCGGCACCCGGGCCGATCCCCGCCGGCGGGTCGTGGGAGTTCGAGGTCACGCTCGAGGGCCCGAGGGCAGGGGACGTCAGGTTCTACACGGTGAGGGCGCTGTACCGTTGAGAAAGAGTGAAAACGGGGAGGGAATGCCCGCCGCTCCCCCCCCCCGGGGCGCTCCCCGACGGAACCCGTCACTACCCGAGCCTCTCCCTCGTGTCGATGAGGAGCCCCTCGTCCGTCACGTTGAAGGGGATCATCCTGTCGGGCGGGATGTACCCCCGCATCTTCATGACGTGGATGTACCTCTTCACCCGTTCGCCTTCCTGCACGGCGAGGAACCGTATCACGCCGTCGGCGGT
Source organism: Methanolinea sp. (assembly GCA_030055515.1). Lineage (NCBI taxonomy): Archaea > Methanobacteriati > Methanobacteriota > Methanomicrobia > Methanomicrobiales > Methanoregulaceae > Methanolinea > Methanolinea sp. Next base: position 245,525 of record JASFYI010000002.1, read on the forward strand.
GGCGCGGAGGAGCTGCTCGTGGGGGGAGGGGAGGACTCCCATGTCCGAGACGAGGAGGAAGGTCCTCCCCTCGCGAGCCATCTTCCGCATGGCCCAGAGGGAGGACTGCACCTGCGGGATGTCTAGGCCGAGGAGCATCGAGGAGACGGGGTCGAGGACGCAGAGGTCGGCGGTGCAGTACTCCAGGGACGGCCCGACGGCGTGGCAGTCCCCGACGATGGAGAAGTTCGGCGCGGGCTGCATCCCGTAGCGCGCCATCTGGGAGAGGATGTCCTCCCTGTAGTGGGACGTCAGGTACACGACCTTCCTGCCCTCGCGGGAAGTCTCCACCGCGATCTTCTGGGCGAGGAAATCCTTCATGCAGCCCGTGTCCTCCTCGAGGACGATGAGGGCCTTCTCCGGGACCCGCTCGAGGCCGCCTCCGAGAAACATCGCGGTACCATTGGGGAGGGGGACGACATAATCCCTCTTTTGCCCGCGCGGGAGGGGCGCGGGCTCTCCCGGCAGGACCAGTCCGGAAAATGGACTGCGATAAACAAATAGCGTCTCCATCGGGTTACGGTGCTACCCGCGATAAGAAAAAAAAAAATTAGGTAAAATGAAAATATTGCAAAATTTTAAGAATAAAGAGAAAAAATGAAAAAACAAGAGGATATATACGATGGATGACGTCGAGGACGCAGCAGGGGGGATATTCTATGCGCCGGGCATCATCGCCACCCTCCCGGCCATCGCGGTCCTCGCCGATTACGCCCTCACGTTCCTCCTCTCGGGGGGGAGGGAGGTCATCCTCGCCTACGAGGCGAGTCCCCTCCTCCGGTTCGCGGTGGCGCACGACCTCGTGCCCCTCTACACACTCGGGATCGTCGCGTTCTACTACGTCGCGTCAAACCTCGTCCTCTCGCTCCTCCATGGTTCCGACCTCTACCCCACCGGCGTCGCCCTCGTGGCCCTCGTCAGCCTCACGCACTTCCTCGGGGGATTCTCGTGGTATGTCCGGGATCCCCTCTACTCGGACACTATCGTCGGCCTCTCGCTGATGTGCGTGCTCATCGCCCTCTTCCTCTTCGCGTACTCGGTCTCGAGGGGACTGTGGCGTCCCGCGGGATCGGGGGGAGATAGCCCGCCTCCCCGTTCGGAAAAAGAATCGTATTGAAACGGCGGATCGGGAATCGGGCGCGTGAATTCCGGAAATTGTCCCGTGGGAAAACCGGTAATTTTTTCTCTGGAGAGGAAAATTACGAGTGATCTGCGATGGCCCACGATCCTCCTGCGCACAGGGTTCTTGAGAACGTATCCGACGACGAGAACCTCAAGAAGAAAATAGAACAGTACATGGAGATGCGCGTGAAAAACATCCGCAAGTGCCACTTCAATTACAGGAGACGGCGCTGACTGCCCGTTCCAAATCTCCCGATCCCCCTCCTCTCGTGCCCATCCCTTGCTTTCCGCAGGATTGCCACGGTACCTCACGCTCTATAGATTCATGCTCTGTAGATGTATGTGTCCCGGAGGGAAATGACACTGAACACCACGATCTCTGTTTTTCAACCCTCCCCCACTTGAGAAAAATCCATAAGAACTGTACCCGAAGGGAGATCACCGGGTCAACAGGGTGATCGTGCCCCGTGACAGATGCCAGCAGCACTCCCCCGCGGGGGAAGGGATCCCTCGTCTGCAGGTTCGCCGCGAACAGGATCCTCCCCCTCCTCGAAGCCGCGCTCAGGGAGGCAGAGGGCGTGCGGAAGGGGGATGACATCGAGTACCTCCACCGCATGCGGGTCGCCTCCCGGCGGATGCGGGCCTGCCTCCGGACGTTCCGCCCGTTCCTCGGCGAGAAGCGCTTCAGGAAGGTCTTCCGGAGGACGAGGGAGATCACGAGGGCCCTCTCGCGGGCGCGGGACTCCGACGTCCAGATCGCGTTCCTGAAGAAACTCCGGAAGCGCGAGGCAAAGCGCCTCGGGATCGCGCAGGGAGAGTGGAGCGGGGAGGAGGTCCCCCCGATCTTCGAGGCGATCCGGTTCCTCCTCCAGAAGCTGCGCAGGGAGCGGGAGAAACTCCAGGCAGACGTGGTCTCTGCCCTCGGCAGGTTCGAGGAGGAGGTCCCCCCGGTCATCAGGGAGGCGTTCAGGGGCATCTCGCCCCTGCCTGCCCACCCGAAGAGGCGGGCGCACGCCCCGAGCACGGTCCACGCCCTCGCCGCGGAGCAGGTGGGCAGGGCACTGCGCGCCCTCCTCGCGTACGCGCCCGTCGTGCACGTCCCCGAGGCGGTCGCCGACCACCACGCGATGCGCATCGCCGCAAAGAACCTGAGGTACACGATGGAGATCTTCGCGCCCCTCTACAGGCTCGGCCTCCGGAAGTACATCGCCCGGGTCGCCGACCTCCAGGGTATCCTCGGGGACCTCCACGACACCGACGTCTGGATCGACACGGTGACCACCCTCCTCCTGAAGGAACGGTCGCGCCCGCTCTCTCCGGGCGACCCCTCGCGCCCGGGACCCCGCGCGATCCAGGGACTCAGGGAGTTCCAGAGGGAGCGCGAGCGCGAGAGGGAGCGGATTTACAGGAACTTCGTCCGCACGTGGGACAGTCTCTGCGCGGCAGGGTTCTGGAACGACCTCAAGGCGGAGATCCTCACCGGATACAAGGCGGCCTACGCGCCCGGCGGCCACGTCCCCGACGGGGAGAAGGAGGCGGCAGTCCTCTCGTTCGCCTCCCGGTCCACGGGGGATATCGCCCACCCGCGCCACGTCGCGGCCCTCGCGCTCTCGCTCTTCGACCAGCTCCGGGACCTCCACCGTCTCCCCGCCGGGGAGAGGGTACTCCTCTGGTACGGTTCCCTCCTCCACGACGCGGGCCTCGGGCGCGGGAGGAAGGGGCACGCGGAGGCCGGCGCGTACCTCGTCTACGGGGCAGAGGACCTCCCCCTCACCGTGCGCGAGCGCGCGGTCGCGGGACTCCTCGCCAGGGTCCACCGCGGGAAGGGCAGTGAGGCGGAGTCCGGGTACCTCGCACTCGTCTCCCCCGAGGAGCAGCGGGCCGCACTCGTGCTCGCCGGGATCCTCCGGGTGGCAGACGGCCTCGACTGCACCCGCGGGGGGAAGGTCCGGGAGGTGAGGTGCGAGGTCGCGCCTGGATCGGTGACGGTCCGCGCGGCCGGGTGCCCCGACTGCGAAGAGGAGGTGGCGACGGCCGCAAAGAGGGCGGACCTCCTCGGGAATGTGCTTGGTATCGCGGTGCGCGTGGCCGGAGAGGGGGAGAGCACCGCGCCCGGCGCCCCCGGTTCCAGCCCTCCTCCCTCGTCCGGAACCTGAGGGCGAAGGAAAGGAGGAGCGGGGAGAACGCAAAACCCAAGGAGGAGTTTCCCGTCGGCGGGGAGGGACTTGGAGATCTTCGCAGGGCAGGTCCCCACTGCACCTTCGGGGGCCGCGGGCGCGCCCGCGATGAGAGCGGCGAGGACAGTCTGGGACGTGACCCCGCATTCCCCGGGATCGCGGAGGATGTCCATCCCCCTCCCTCCCGGGGAGTGCCATCGAGAGCCCGCACCCGAGCGGGATTCCCTCAACCGCGACGCCCGCGTTGGAGGGCGAGGTGTCGAGGCCCGTGGAGCAACCAACCTCGGGGACGATGACGGTCGTCGCGACAAGGACGAGGAAGATCGCTCCTCCCACCTCGATGTACGGCCGGAGTGACATGGTCCGTCTCTCCCCTCGCGGCAGGATGACCGCAACGTTCCCCCGTGCGTGTCAATAGGACTCCGTAGTCTCCATTGCCATGGTATTTGTGCGCGCGCGTCCCACGGTATTCCCATGTGCCGGTCGGAGGGGAGACGGTGAGGTTCCGCGAGATGCCGGTTGCGCTCCGGGTCATCCTCCTCCTCGGGGTCGTCAGCCTCTGCGGGGACATCGTGTACGAGGGGGCGCGGTCTGTCTCCGGCCCGTTCCTCCTCGCGCTGGGGGCCTCGGCGTTCACGGTCGCGTGGGTCGCGGGCCTCGGCGAGTTCATCGGGTACGCGGTCCGCCTCGCGTCAGGCTACCTCGCGGACAGGACGGGCAGGTACTGGACGCTCGCGACCGCGGGGTACCTGATGGTCGGCGCGATCCCCCTCCTCGTCTTCGCGGGATCGTGGCAGGTCGCCGTCGTCCTCCTCCTCGCCGAGCGGCTGGGGAAGGCGATCCGGTCGCCCGCGAAGGACGCGATCCTCTCGCACGCCGCGCACCGGGTGGGGAGGGGGTGGGGATTCGGGATCCACGAGGCGATGGACCAGGTCGGCGCGGTCGCGGGACCGCTCGCCTTCTCCGCGTCGATCGCCCTTTACGGCGGGTACGGGGAGGGATTTGCCCTCATGGCCGTCCCGTTCGTCCTGCTCGTTGCGGCCCTCGCGCTTGCCCGGCGGAGTGTCACCGACCCCGCGTCGCTCGAGGCGCCGGCAGCTGCGGCGGTGGCCGGCGATGAGCGGTTCCCGCGGGTGATGCTCCCCTACGGCGTCTTCACCGCGCTCACGATGGCGGGTTTCCTCGTCTTCCCGCTGGTCGCTTTCCACCTCGGCGCGACGGGAACAGTCCCCGAGGTCCAGATACCCGTCTTCTACGCCGTCGCGATGGCGACCGACGCGCTCTGCGGGCTCCTCCTCGGGAGGCTGTATGACAGGGCGGGCCTGCCCGTCCTCGTCCTCGTCCCGCTCGTGAACATCCCCATCGCGCCCCTCGCGTTCTCCGGCGGTTACTGGGGGGCGCTCGCCGCCGCGGTCCTCTGGGGGATCTCGATGGGTGGGCAGGAGACCGTGCTGCGGGCGGCCCTCGCGGACCTCACGTCGGTCCGGAAGCGGGGATTCGCCTACGGCGTCTTCAACACGATCTACGGCGGGGCCTGGTTCGCGGGGAGCGTTGCCTGCGGGGCGCTCTACGACGCGGCCCTCTCCCTCCTCTTTTCCTACTGCACCGCGATGCAGGCCGCCGCGCTCGGCGCATTCGTCTGGCTGAAGAGAACGGCAGGAGCGAGGGAACCGGCAGGAGAGTGAAGTGCCCCGCCATGCCGCTGTGGCGCAGAATGCACGGGGCATCGCGCGTCCCGTTCGGGCAGGCGCGGGGAGGAGACCTGTGGGGGAGCGTTGTCGGCTGGGAACGCCGGCCGGGATCCCGCAGGTGCTTTCGCCTCGATAGTGGTCTATTCCCTCTATATTCCCATGTACGAAAATCTATATCCCGTCCTGCCCACTGTTTTCCCGGACATCATGCAGCCCCAGGGATCCAGAGAGCCAGACACCAGTCCCCTAAAACTGCAGTGTGGCCCCCGGGTCACTGCTGATGCGCCGTCTCCACGCGGAGGAGAGAGCGGGACCTGCCAGACTCACCATGCCCTTTTTCACCACCCCCTTTCATCTCTCGCACTCTCGTCGTCACCGGAGTTCCGGCTCGTCGCCGGGATGACGGTGATGATGCTCCTCCTCCTCGGGACCGTCGTCTCGTTGTACACCGGCCGGATCCCGTTGATCTTCAGGAGCTCGTTCTTCACGGCCGCCTGGTGCGTCTGCCGGTTCATCTCCTCCTTCTGCATCTGGGAGACCATCACGGCGAGGCCCGCAGCCGCGGTCACGGTGACGAGGATGAGCATCAGGGTGCCGACGATGACCGAGACGGCGCGCTCGTCTCTCTCCGCGGGGCGATACATCCTGCGATCCCCTTCGATGCACGGAAATAAATAGATTTATTCTATACACTATATTGATATCGGATAAATATAGAGAAAGGGAGGCCCCGGAAAATTTCATCACCTCTCCCGCGTGTCATCTCTCCCGATGGATCTCTACATCGTGCGCCACGGGAAGGCAGGGAAGAGGGTCGGGGACCCCTCTGCGGACAGCGAGCGGACCCTCATGAAGGGGGGGAGGAAGGAGGTCCGCGCCGTCGCGAAGTGGCTCTCGGCCACCGCTCCCCCGCCGGACTGGATCGCGACGAGCCCTCTCCCCCGCGCGAGGGAGACCGCGGAGATCGTCGCGGGGAAGTGGGGGATCCCCGGGGAAGTCGAGGAGTGGGACGAGCTCTTTCCCGGGCACGAGCCATCCGCGGTCCTTTCCCGGGTCTCCCGGATGCCCGCGGGGAGCACGGGGGCGATCGTCGGGCACGAGCCCCAGCTCTCCGGCATCCTCTCGCTCCTCGTCTGCGGGAACTGGACCCTCCGCGTTGCGCTCGCGAAGGGCGGTGTTGCCCGCGTCGCGGGTATCGACCCGGACGGCGGGACGTCGGGGACGCTCGAGTGGCTCGTCTCTCCCTCCCTCCTGTGCGGGGAATGACGGGACGGCGGCCGCGGGGCAAAGGGGGTCCGGCCGCTAGTTACCCCGCCCCGCCCTCCACGACCGCACCGTCCGGATGAGGTCCTCGGGCCTCTCGTGGACGACCGCCACCGCCCCCGCGTACACGGCCCCGGTCTCCCCGTCGAGGGTGATCCGGTCCCCCTCGTAGAGGACGGTATCCCGGAACCTGCAGGCCCTCCGTGCCATGTCGATCCGGAGGTCCCTGCACGCGACGATGCAGACCTTCCCCAACTGGCGGGCGACGACGGCCGCGTGGGAGGTCCGGGCACCGCGCGCGGTGAGGATCCCGAGGGACGCGTCGATCCCCTGGATGTCGTCGGGGGTCGCCGTCTCCCGGACGAGGATCGCGTCCTTCCCCTCCTGCGAGAACTGGACGGCCCTGTCGGCGGAGAGGGCGATCATCCCGCACGCGACCCCGAGCGACGCCGAGACCCCGACCGCGACAGGCGGCTCCGTCGCCCGGACCCGCCGCAGCACGATCCCCTCGACGTCGATCCCCTCGAGCATCCGGAGCGCCTCCTCCCGCGTCACGATCCCCTCCCTCTCCATGTCGACCGCGATGCGGAGCGCGGCGTAGGGTGCCCGTTTCCCCGCCCTGCTCTGGAGAATATAGAGCGATCCCTCCTGTATCGTGAACTCGATGTCCTGCATGTCGCGGAACTCCCGCTCGAGGAGGGAGGCGATCCCCTGCAGCGCCGCGTGCTCCGCGGGGAGGCGGCGGCGGAACTCCTCCTGCGTCACGCCGCTCCCCTCGCCCGAGACGACGTCCTCGCCCTGCGCCCCGAACTTGAAGTCGACGAGGAGCCCCGGTTCCCCCGTCCACGGGTTCCGGGAGAAGGCGACGCCCGCCCCGGACGCGGCCCCGAGGTTCCCAAAGACCATCGCCTGCACGGTCACCGCGGTCCCCCGTGCATCCGTGATGCGGTGGATCCGGCGGTACTGCTCCGCCCGGGGGTTCATCCACGAGGCGAGGACCGCTTCTGTCGCGCGCGCCAGCTGCTCGTACACGTCGTCGGGGAACCGCCGCCCCTCCTTCCGCTGGAAGACCCTCTCGAACTGGGACGCGATCTCCTGCAGGGAGGCGAAATCGAGCGCCGCCTCGTCCGCGACCCCCTCGCGGTCCATGTACTCGCGCACGATCTCCCTGTAGGTCCGGTGGTCGTGCCCGCAAACCGTCGTCGCGAACTGCTCGATGAACCGCCTGTACGAGTCCCACGCGAAGCGCGGGTTGCCGCTCTGGAGGACGAGCCCCCGCACCGTCTCGCGCGTGAGCCCGACGTTGAGGACCGTGTCCATCACGCCCGGCATCGTGACGGGCGCACCCGACCGGACCGAGACGAGGAGGGGCCGGCGCGAGCTCCCGAACGCGAGGCCCATCGATTTCTCGATCCACTGCATCCCGGTCCGCAGGAGGTCGGGGACGTCGGCAGGGAGCCTCCTATCCTCCCTGAAGTACTCCTCGCAGACCGAGACGTGGAGCGAGAACCCGGGGGGAACCGGGATCCCGATGTTCGCCATCGCCGCGACGATGGAGGCCTTGTTCCCGAACTCCGCGGCCGGGACGTGCGCCGTGATCCCCGGCCCGAAGACCACCATCCGGGGGCATTCTCCTGCCATCGCGCTCCCCCCCCCTCACCTGTTCATCCGCTCGAGGATCCTGTCCCTCATGGTCATCGCCGCGCGCATGAGGGAGTTCGTCGCCTCCTCGATGTTCGCCGAGATCTCGAGCGCGAGCCGGAACTCCTTGAAATTCGTGCTCTTCTCGTAGATCACCCTCTCCGTGTTCCGCAGGGCATCGTCCGCGAGCCGCTCGATGCTGTACACCTCGTCGACGGCCTTGAGGAACTCCTGCAGGTCCTCGCGCAGGTTCGTCCTGTGGTAGTCCTGCGCCGCGACGAGTGCCCGGAGGTAGCTCCGACAGCCCTTGAGGGAGAGGTGGGCCATCTTCGCGATCTCCTCGAGGACCGGCTGGGCGTCGGGGTTGCGGGGGACGAGGGTCGTGTAGAAGACCGCCTCCTCGAGGAAGTCCGCGACGTCGTCGGCGATGAAGATGAGGTCGGCGTAGTAGGCCGCGTCCTCGATCCTCGCGGAGAGCGCCCTCACCTTGTTCACGATCTCGTCGGCCTGCCGCTCCCACTTCTTCGCCCTCCTCGCGTTCCGCGCGATCCCCTCCGGGTCGCCCCCCTGCTGGATGGAGAGGAGCGACTCCTGGAGGACCGCCCCTATCTCGATCGCGTAGCTCACGTGGGTCGCGCAGAGGTCCATCACGTTCTCCTGCGCGGAGCGGAAGTACTGGAGGAGCTCTGCCCTGATCTCGTCCTTCAGGAGGTGGACGGACGTCCCGGAGAGGAGGCCGCGGGACGCGACCTCGAGGACGAAGTGGAGGAACTGGATGGTCTTCTCGAGGCCGATGACCTGGTAGAGAGGCTCGCCGTACCGGAGGGACGCACCCGCCGCCATCTCGAGGGCCTCGTAGATGAGCCGGTCGCCCCCGAGCTCGAGGAACGCGATGTGCCCCAGTTCCCTCTCCGCGGCCCACCGGAGGATCCCGATCGCCTCGCTGTTCGGGACGAAGTTGCGCAGCCGCTTCCTCGCCCTGTTCCAGTCGATGAGGAAGACGATCCGCGACCCGAGGAACTCGAGGAATGTGTCCAGTTCCCGCGTGTCGGCCGCCCGGAACGTCCCGACCGAGAGGTGGTACACGTTCTTCTCCATCTTCCTCCCCGCCGCCCTCGTGAGCGTGTCAGCCCACTCGACTGGGTACGCGTCAAAGAGGCTCTGGAAGAACTGGAGACGCTGGATGTGGATGTCCGTGTACGTGATGTGGACGACGAGCCCCTCGACCGTGACGACGAGGACGTGGGCGTCGGTGAGGCCGATGTCGTTCTGGATCACGAGCTTCCCCCCCGAGAGCGTGGCCGTCGTCCCGAGGCCGGGGTGCCCGAACCGCAGGGGAGAGGTCCGGTTGACGCCGGCCATGAACGCCCGCACCCGCGGCCTCTCCGCGTCTGTGAGGAGGTACGTCTTCGCGCCGTCGATATTCTCGGTGCAGAGCCGCGCCTGGAGCTCGTTGAGCGCCCGGTGGAGGTCCATCACGAGGAGGTGGAGGCTGTCCCTCCCCCCTGCCCTGTCGCCCCTCGTGAGGGAGTCGATCGTGCTCCCCCGGATCGTCCCCGATTCCCCGGCGGGGAGCTCCCGGAGGAGGGCATCGAGCCTCTCCCGGAAGGGGGTGCCCTTCGCGTCCCGCGAGTCCGCGAGGGGTGCCATCATCTCCTCCATGGACCTGCGCACGAGCGCGAGGATCTCGTCGAGCATGGGGACGTGGTACAGGTCCTCGCCGACCTTCCGCGTCCCCTCGGTCACGGTGTCGAGGAGGGGGTTGTCTATCCCGGAGAGCTCGCGCTCCTTGCGCAGGTTGCTGTGCTCGACGTCGGGCTGGTCGGCGTGGCTCCGCGCGTTCTGCAGGAGGGTGAAGCAGTACTTCACCCTCTCGTTCGCGGCGAGGGCCGCGTTCACGATCGACGGGACGAGCAGGTCGCCCTGTCCCAGTTCCTGGATAATCTGGCTCTTCTCTGTCATCCGCTCCCTGCCCTGAGGACGGCGTGGTCTTCAGGCGTCACCTCTCCCTCTCCCCGAGGGGGTATAAGAGCCTTTACCCGTTTCCACGCCGCGGGATATGGAAGCATCTCCGGGGATGCACGGAGACTCTATAGGCCGGCGTGCAGGGATGCCATCCCCCGGTCTTCAGGCACCGCCCCCTTCCCCCGCGGGCTCCCGCGGGGAACGGACGACGACCCGGAGTTCCCTCTGGAACGTCCTCTCGAAGTCCTTCCTGTGGAGCTCGAGGCCCCAGAGCTCGAGCGCGCAGCCGTCCGCCGCGAGGAGCTCGATGACCGCGGTGTTCCGGTCGCCGGGCCGGATGCGCGCGTCCCGTATCACGCCGGTGTGGCTCCGGTCGAGGCTGTTTGCGAGGCAGAGGAGATTTGCGAGGATCCGGACGGCCTCCCGCGCCGGGGGATCGAGCTCCGCGATCTGCCGGGCGTGCTTCTGGGAGAGGTACTTCCTGTGGTACCGCGCCACGTACGCGATCATCGCGATCTCCTGCTCCGAGAAGCCGAGGAGCGCGCCGTTGCGGATGATGTAGTACGAGTGCATCTCGTGGTTCTCGTACGAGAGGTACGTCCCGACGTCGTGGAGGATCGCCGCGTACTGGAGGATCTCCCTCATGTCGGGCCCGAGATCGTGGAGGCCCGCCTCCCTCGCGCTGTCAAAGAGGGCGAGCGCGAGCCGGACGATCGTGTTCGCGTGGGACTCGTCCACCCGGAAGAGCCGGGCGAGCCGCACCACGCTCGTGTGCCTGACCGGCATCCGGTGGAACGTGGGGAGCCCCTCCTCCCTGCGCAGGTAGTCGACGAGCAGCCCGTCCCGGAGCCCGCGGTCGGAGGCCCGGATCTCGGAGAGGCCGAACGCCTCCATCAGCGCCTCGAGGATCGCCGCGCCCCCGACGATGATGTCGGCCCGCTCGGGGTTCATCCCCGGGATCTCCTTCCGCTCCTCCGTCGTCGCTGCCCGGAGAATCCCGATCAGGCGGCGGAGGTCGGTGAGGGTGAGGGGGGTGCCGTTCTCCCTCGGGTTGCCGTTGGAAAAGACCTTGTGCGCCATCGCGGCGAGGTTCTCGATCGTCCCCGAGCTCCCCACGCCGAGCTCGATCCTGTACGCCCGCGCCGCCTGGGCGACCTCTATCAGCCTCTCGTCGATGTACGCCCTCATGGCAGCGTAGGTCTTTTTGCCCACGCGCCCGTCCCTCTCGGCGGGGAAGATCGTGCTCACCCGCAGCGCCCCGAGCTTCAGGCTGTCGAGGAAGAAGAACTCGTGCTGGTTGCCTATCGCGATCTCCGTGCTCCCGCCCCCGATGTCGATGAAGACCGCCGTCTTCTCCCCTAGCGACATCCCGCTGGAGACGCCGAGGTACGTGAGCCTCGCCTCCTCCTTCCCCGGGATGACCCGGACGTCGAGTCCCGCCTCCCGCTTCACCCTCTCGATCAGGACGTTCCGGTTCCTCGCCTCCCTCGTTGCCGCGGTCGCGACCGCGACGATCTCCCGCGCGCCAAACGACCGCGCGAGCTCCGCGAAGTGCCTGCAGACGAGGACGGTCCTCTCAATCGCGTCGGCCCGCAGCTCGCCGCTCCCCGAGAACTCCCCCTCGCCCAGCCGCACGTGCTCCTTCTGCCGCGAGAGGACCGTGAACATGTAGTCGGGACTTATCCGGACGACGAGGACGCGCACGGAATTCGTGCCGATGTCGATGAACCCGACGACCTTCTCGCGCGGGGTGCCGGGCGCCGCCGCCGGCGCGGGGAGCGTGGCCGGTCCCGCCTCAAAGGCCATTGGGTCCGCGTCAGTTCCCATGGTGCTGCCACGACCCCCTGTGCGAGAGGAGCCACTCCTGCGAATTGACGGGCTCCTCGCCCTCCCCGGGCACGACCTTCCTGTACGTCCCGTCGGGGAGGAGCTCCCACGCCTTCTGGTTGTCCCGGACGTGGAGGGAGAGGAACGTCCCGAGGATCACCTCCTTCAGGGCCGGGTCCCGGACCGGGAAGAGGATCTCGACCCTCCTGTCGAGGTTCCTCGGCCGGAGGTCGGCGCTCCCGAGGAGGACCTCGTCCTCGCCCCCGTTGCGGAAGTGGTAGATCCGGGCGTGCTCGAGGAACCTCCCCACGATGGACGTCACCCTGATGTTCTCGGAGACGCCCGGGATCCCCGGCCGGAGGCAGCAGATCCCCCGGACGTCGAGCCTCACGCGGACGCCCGCCATCGAGGCCCTGTAGAGCCACTGGATCACCTCCTTGTCCTCTATGCCGTTCACCTTGAACGTGAGCGCCCCGTCGCCGTGCGCCTCGTGCCGCTCTATCTCCCTGCGTATCCTCGCGATGAGCCCTTCCCGCATGGTGATCGGGGCGACGAGGATGGACCGGAACCTCCGGACCCTCGAGTACCCCGTGAGCATGTTGAAGAGGTCGGTCACGTCCGCCCCTATCGCGGGGTCGGTCGTGAAGAAACCGATGTCCGCGTACGACCGCGCGGTCGTCGCGTTGTAGTTCCCGCTGCTCATGTGGACGTACCGGACGATCTCGTCGCCCTCCCTCCTGATCACCATGCAGACCTTCCCGTGGACCTTCAGCCCGTGGAGGCCGTACACGATGTGGACCCCCGCCCGCTCCAGCGCCCGCGCCCAGAGGATGTTCCTCTCCTCGTCGAACCTCGCCTTCAGCTCGACGACCGCGGCGACCTGCTTGCCGTTCTGCCGCGCCTCGATGAGGGAGTCGATGAGGGGCGACCGCGCGTCGATCCGGTAGAGCGTGATCTTGATCGCGAGGACGTCGGGATCGGTTGCCGCCTGCTCGAGGAACGTGATCACCGGGATGAAGCTCTCGTACGGGTGGTAGAGGATGACCTCGCGCCGCCGCAGTGCGGTGAAGATGTTCTTCTCGAGCGAGAAGACGGGGGGGACGGCGGGGAGGAACGGGGGGTCGCGCAGGTCGGGCCTCTGGATACCCACGAGTTCCATGAAGTCGGCGAACCCGAGGGGACCGGGCAGGGAGAAGACGAGGGACTCGGGGAGGTCGAGCTTGTGGGCGATCGTCCCGCAGATGTCCCGCGGCGCCCTCTCGTCGATCTCGAGCCGGATGGGGAAGCCCATCCTCCGCGCCTCCATGCTCTCCTCGACCGCGACGAGGAGGTCGGAGGCCTCGTCCTCGCGGATCTCGATGTCCGCGTCGCGCGTGACGCGGAAGGGGTAGACCGCGACGACCGGCAGGCCGCAGAAGAGGAGGTCGAGGTTCGAGGCGACGAGGTCCTCGAGGAGGACGAACTCGGCCTTCCCCGTGCCGTCAGCCACGCCGCGCTCCCTTACCGGGACGAACCGCGAGAAGAGGGAGACCGGGACCTTGATGCGCGAGAAAAGCCTGCCTTTTTTGGGGTCCTGCAGGACGACGGCGAGGTTGAGGGAGAGGTTGGAGATGAAGGGGAAGGGGTGCGTCGCGTCGAACGCGAGCGGGGTGAGGACGGGCGCGATCTTCCTCTCGAACCTCTCCCTCAGCCCCGCCCTGTCCTGCTCCGGGAGGTCCGCGTACCGGCGGATGAATATCCCCTCCGACTCGAGGGCGGGAACGAGCCTCCCGTGCCAGCAGGAGATGAACTCCCGCGAGAGCCTGTCGACGAACTCCCGGACCACCGAAAGCTGCTCCCCCGGGGAGAGCCCGTCGGGGGGGCGCTCGAGGGCACCGGCCTTCTGCTGCCGCCGCAGGCCCGAGACGCGGATCATGAAGAACTCGTCGAGGTTGCTCCCCGCGAGCGAGAGGAACTTCACCCTCTCGAGGAGGGGGTGGGACTCGTCGCACGCCTCCGCGAGCACGCGCGATGTGAACTCGAGCCAGCTCACCTCTCGGTTGATGAAGAGGGAGGGGTCGTCGAGGGAGATTCCCCGCGCGCCGCCCTTCTCGCTCCTTTTCCCCCGCACGCCCCCGCTCACTCCCCGCGGCCTCCGGAGATAATGGAAGAGAAATCTCCCCCGGGGCTGATAAATGGCTCCCTTTCGCTCAAGGGTCCCCCTCCTCCCGCCGCGGCAGGGGCCAGAACGTCCGCTCGACGAAGACCCATATCTCGTCGCGGAGAGCCCGGAACCGCCCGACGACGAGGGAAGGATCCGCCTCGCACTCCTGCGGCGTCACGAACGGCCGGTGGATGACCCGGATGCCGTGGAGGGGGAGGGTGCACCTGTACTTGACGTCGTCGCAGAGGGTCACCACGTAGTCAAACGTCCGGTCCCGCAGTTCCATCACGGAGCGCGACCTGTGCCGCGAGATGTCGATGCCCCTCTCCGCCATCACGGTGCGGGCGAGCGGGTGGAGCCCCGAGGGCGCGATCCCCGCGGACGTGACGTCGTACACGTCCCCGTAGAGGTGCCGGAGGATCCCTTCTGCCATAGGGGACCTGACCGAGTTGTAGGCGCAGACGAAGACGACGGATCTCTTCGCATTCCCCTCCCCGGGGAGGGAGTGCCCCCCTCCCCGCATCCCTACCCGAACCTCCCCGTGATGTAGTTCTCGGTGATGGGGTTCTGCGGGGACTCGAAGATCTGCGTGGTCTCCACGAACTCGAGCATCTCCCCGAGGTACATGAACCCCGTGTAGTCGCTCACGCGGGATGCCTGCTGCATGTTGTGCGTCACGATGATGACGCAGTAGTTCTGTTTCAGCTCGTTGATCAGGGCCTCGATCTTCGCGGTGGCGAGGGGGTCGAGCGCCGAGCAGGGCTCGTCCATGAGGATGACCTCGGGGTCCACCGCGAGCGTCCGCGCGATGCAGAGGCGCTGCTGCTGGCCGCCCGAGAGGCTCATCGCGGACTGGTGGAGCCGGTCCTTCACCTCGTCCCAGAGTGCCGCCTTCCGCAGGCTCCTCTCGACGATCCGGTTGAGCTCCCCCCTGTCCTTCACGCCGTGGATCCGCGGGCCGTACGCGACGTTCTCGAAGATGGACTTCGGGAAGGGGTTCGGCTTCTGGAAGACCATCCCGATGCGCCGCCGGATCTCGACGGGGTCGACCTTCTTGCCGTAGATGTTCTCGCCGTGGAACTCGACGGTCCCCGTGATCCTGCACCCCTCCACGAGGTCGTTCATCCTATTGAAGCACCGGATCAGGGTCGACTTCCCGCAGCCCGAGGGCCCGATGAGCGCGGTGACCTTCCGGTCGAGGACGTCCATGTTCACCTTCTTGAGCGCCTGCTGCTCGCCGTAGAAGAGGTCAAGATCCCTCACCCTGATGATCGGCGACCCGGTCACGCGGGCACCCCCTGCGGGCTCGCCTGCCCGCGACAGGGAACGCCGCTTCCCGTCCCGGCACCGCGAACGGGACGGCCACGGGGGATGGAGCGAAAGAGGGGAATCCGCATTCTTGGGAATAAATAAAGGATTGTTTTCTTATACCGTTTTCCGAAGAAAAATATATGCCTACATATACTCTATGTAATAAAATAGAGTGATATAGTCACGCCCCGCGGATGTGGAGGAGATGGAGATCCGGAAGGTCCAGATCACGGGGGGGTCGTCGTACGTGATCACCCTCCCCAAGGAGTGGGTCATGGCCCAGAAGATTGGGAAGAACGAGCCGCTGGGACTGGTCGTCCAGAGCGACGGGACGCTCCTCGTCACGAAGGAGATCCACGAGAAGCCCATCTCGCGGACGAAGAAGATCGACGTCACGGCGGTCAACGACCCCAAGTACCTCTTCCGCCTCCTGATCGGGATCTACATCGCGGGGTTCACGACGATCGAGCTCTCCTCAAAGGCCCGCCTCCCCCCGTCGATCGGGCTGATCGTCCGGGACTTCACCCAGATGACGATAGGCCCCGAGATCGTCGAGGAGACCGACAACCGGATCGTCCTGCGCGACCTCCTCAACCCGATGGAGATGCCCTTTGACAACACCCTCAAGCGGATGTACGTGATCGTGAAGAACATGCACCTCGACGCGATGGCCGCGACCGAAACGGGGAACGCGACGCTCGCGGAGGAGATCATCTCGAGGGACAGCGACGTGGACAGGCTCCACTGGCTGATTTCGCGCCAGACCAGCATCGCGCTGAAGAATCCCGAGATAGCGCGGAGGATGGGGACGAATGCCCACGCGGTCATGAACGCGTACATCATCAGCCGCATCATCGAGAGAATCGGGGACCACGCCGTCCGGTGGGCAGAGAGCCTCCTTGGGATGGCGGGCCACGCGCTCGACAAGCCCACCCTCTCGCAGATGCGGGAGGCGAGCAGGCTCGCCCTCTCCCTCTTTGACCGGAGCATCACCGCGTACTTCAAGGCGGACATCAGGGAGTCCCACCAGAACATCGAGCAGGTCGAGCGCCTCGAGGAGCTCTGCAACGAGCTGAACAGGATCGCGATGGGCCACGAGCCGGAGGTCACGGTCGCGGTCCGCTCCATCACCGAGAGCATCCGCCGCTCCGGCGAGTACGCGGGGGACATCTCCGAGGCCGTGATGAACTTCCTCGTCGAGGAAAAGGTGTAGGGCCTCTATAATTTCTATATATTACACACGATAGCATTATATTTTCCCGCCCTTTACAATAGAGGCATGGCATTTCCCGCCATTGGATGGGGCAAGGAGAGGGGAAGGGGGACGGTGAGCCGGCCGTCCCTCCTCTCGGGACTCCGGGGGCTCTTATCGAGGAGGGAGGAGCCGCCGCGGAAGCCCTGCCCGCGGTGCGGGACGGGCAACCCGCGGGAGGTCTTCTACTGCAAGGAGTGCGGGTTCCGGTACCCGGACAGCGTTCCCGCCGCGGTGGTGACACCGCCTTCCCGGCCGGAGGTCCCGCGGGACGAGGAGAAGAAGGGGTACCTCGAGCAGGGGAACGCGTTCTTCAGGGCAGGCCAGTACGAGAGGGCGGTCGAGATGTACGACAGGGCGCTCTCGATCGATGGCGCCTACGCGAAGGCATGGCACAACAGGGCCCTCGCCCTCCAAAAACTGGGGAGGATGGAGGAGGCGGCAGAGTCGAGGGCACGGTTCCTCGCGCTCCGGGGGAAGGGAGAGGAGAGGGAGGGATCCCGCGTTCTCAGCCGGTCCCGGACGGCTCGCGCTGCCACGCCCACGGGGCGAGTCTCCCCTGCGCCGTGTACTCAAAGAGCCTGTTCGTGAAGGCGACCTCGGAGCGCGGAGACCCCTCGAGGATCCCCGCGACGCGGACGAGCTCCTCGGCCAGCGCGCGGTCCGCCGTCCTCACGAGGAAACGCGCGTTCCCGACCCTGATGACCGGGTACTCGTCCGCCCGCGGTTCCGCCGCGGGGTGCGCCGCGCCGCGGGTCCACCTCCCGCGCGGGGGTGCGCGACTCCCCTCCCTGTCGAGGCCCACCTGCAGTTCTCGCATGAAGGGGACTTGCTCCCTTGCTATATAAAAGTTTACAAGAATAAATATATTCTCTATATATAATTCCCACAAATATATATCTTTAGGGTGTCTGGGCGTGCAGACCGCGACCCTGATATCCGTGTCCCGCGCCGGAGATGCCCTTTACAGGGCCGGTTCGAGAGTAATATATAAATACTCTCCGTGCCCCTATTCAAATGAGGTGATCAAGGTGGCAGATTTACCTCTTGCAGCAGTTGTCAGGATTGCGAAGAAGAGCGGTGCAGAACGCGTGGGAAGCGACGCCGCGACTGCACTCGTCGCAAAGTCTGAAGAATACCTCGCCGAACTCGTCAAGAAGGCGACGAAGTTCGCGATGCACGCCGGGAGAAAGACCATCAAGGAAGAGGACGTCGAGCTCGCGGCAAAAGAGATCTAGGGGCTCTCCCATCCTCCTTACTCCATCTGTCCGACAGGGGAACACACACCAACAGTCCTTTTTTCCGGGCGAAAACCCGGTGAGGCCCGCACGGCGAGGGGGAGGCCTCTCCCGCGCGGCACCGAACCGTAATGCCCCGCGGGGAGAGAAATTACGGGGAGAGGTGGCCGTGGTGTGACTGTCACGACGTGGTTCTGTCCCCGGTGCTCGCACGAGTCCCCCCGGCCGGTGGAGGTGTGCCCGGCGTGCGGGCACGGCACCGCCTCCGATTCCCCCCTCGCGCACGAGGAGAGGCTGGTCTCTGCCGTCTCACCCCCCGTTCGGGAGCACAGGATGATCGCGATTCGAGGTCCCCGGGAGGATTCGTTCCCAAAGGGCCGTCCCCGCCCTCGCGGGGGTGATCCGGGGGGAGACGGACTCCCACGTCGTCTGCAAGGCGGCGCGGGCGACGCGTTGCGGGGCAGAAATTTTATCGTGTCCTGCACGAGAATTTACGGATACACTCGGGTGATGGAGTTCACCTTCTAACCGCAGGCCCTGCAGATCCCTCTCCTGCTGATAACTCCTACTCTTGATTCGCGACTGGAAGAACGAGACCCACAGGAAGGAGTATCATGCACGGCCAGGTTCCGGAACGAGCGCCCGACCCGCCCGCGGCGGGTCCCGTTTCCCCCCCGTCTCCCCCACAACTCCCCGACCTCCTTTGCAGTGCCGTCTCCCTCCTCCGCGACCTTGGGCCCGCGATGGAGCCGCAGGAGAGGGCACTCTCCCACCTCGTGGAGAGGCTCGCGGCGGGGAGGTTCCAGCTTGCCGTCCTCGGGCAGTTCAAGCGGGGGAAGAGCACGCTCCTCAACGCGATGCTCGGGGAAGACATCCTCCCAAGCTCCGTCATCCCGCTCACCGCGATCCCGACGTTCATCCGGCACGGGGAGGAGCGTGCCGTCCACGTCCACTTCGAGGGGAGCGGCGAGGAGAAGGTCATCCCCTGCACCTCGCCCGCGGAGATGAACCGTGTCCTCCTCGTGTACGTCTCCGAGGAGGCAAACCCGAGGAACAGGCTCGGGATCGCGACCGTCGAGATCACCCACCCCGCGCCCATCCTGCGGGACGTCGTCCTCGTCGACACGCCGGGGATAGGCTCGACGCACCGGCACAACACCGAGATGACGCTCAACTTCCTCCCCCAGTGCGACGCGGCGCTCTTCATCGTCTCGGCCGATCCCCCGATCACCGAGGTCGAGTGCGACTTCCTCGCCCACGTCCGGGAGAAGGTCGCGCGGCTCTTCTTCGTGCTGAACAAGGTCGACTACCTGACGCCGCGGGAGAGGGAGGAGGTGATTGCGTTCCTCCGCAGGGTCCTCGCCGAGAAGGCGGGGATCGCGGGGGACGTCACGGTCTTTCCGGTCTCCGCGAGGCAGGCGCTCGCCGCCCGGATTGCGGGGGACGAGGCGCTCCTCTCCGAGAGCGGACTTCCCGCCATCACCGCCCACCTCGTCGACTTCCTCGCCCGCGAGAAGACCCGCGTCCTCTCCGAGGCGGTGCGGAAGAAGGCGCTCGACGTGCTCCACGACGTCTCGCTCCGCGTCGGCCTCGAGGAAAAGTCGCTCGGGATGCCGATCTCCGACCTCGAGAGGAGGCTTGCCCTCTTCGCGGCGAAGGTCGCGGAGGCGGAGCGGCAGAGGCAGCAGACGCAGGATCTCCTCGCCGGGGACCACAGGAGGGTCGTCTCCCTCCTCGAGGAGGAGTGCGCGCGGCTGCGGGAGGACGCGGAGAGGCACCTCTCGGCCGTCGCGGCCGGTGCGATCCCGCCCGGGGGGGACCCCGATGCCCGGGCCGTCGAGAACGCGATCGCGGCGGAGATCCCGGTCTACTTCGAGCACGCCCTCGGCGAGGTCACCGCGCGGTTCGACCGCGAGATGATCGCGGTCCTCTCGGCCCACCGCGAGAGGGCCGACGCCCTCGCCGAGTCAGTCAGGGTCGCGGCATCGGCGATCTTCGAGATTCCCCACCACCCGCCCTCGGCGGGTTCCCCGATCGTCCTCGCCCGCGAGCCCTACTGGGTCTCGCGCAGGACGTGGTCAGGGATGCTCGGCATGATCTCGCCCGACCTCGTCGACCGCGCACTCCCCCGGTCCCTGCGGGAGAAGAGACTCCGCGACAGGGTCGCACGCGAGATCCACGCGCTCGTCGTCCAGAACGTCGAGAACCTCCGGTGGGCGACCCTCCAGAACATCGACGCCGCGTTCCGCGTCTTCTCGCGGGAGATCGACGAGGAGTTCGCCCGGACGATCGACGCGACGCGGGGGGCGATCGAGGCAGCCTACCGGCAGAGGAGGGAGAGGGCGGGGGAGGTGGAGGGGCGGCTCCGCACCCTCCGGGACGCGTCCCGCGCCCTCGGCGACCTCGTCGCCGCCCTCTCCCCCGCCCCCCCGTGAATATGATGGCGCGCGGGACAGCGGTCGCCCGGGGCGGGGAGACTCCCGCCATCCTCGCCCGCGCCGCGGGGTACGCGAGGGAGCGCCGGTGCCCCTCCGGGGGGTACTGCTTCTTCCGGCTGGATGAGCCGAACGCCGCGGACACGTGCTTTGCGCTCCACGTCCTCTCCCTCGCGGGCGAAATACCCGGCGACCACGAGACGGTGCGGTTCCTCCACGAACTGCAGGCACCGGACGGGTCGTACCCCTCCCTCGCCGCGGCTCTCTATGCGGGGGGAGCGCTCGGGCTGCTCGGGGCCCGCCCGCGCCGCGACCCTTCCGCGTACATCCTCCGGTCACTCCCGGTCCCCGACCCGCGGACGCGCGTTGCGGAGTCGCTCTCAATCTTCGAGCCCCTCCACGCGTGGGCGTCCCTCGTCGCGGTGCACGGAATCGAGCTTTCGCGGGAGACGAGGGAGAGGGTCGCGTCGGCCGTCCTCTCGTTCCGGTCGGGGGACGGGGGATTCGGGTTCCCGACGGCAACCCTCCCTGACACGCGGATGGCGGCAGAGATCCTCGCGGCGGTCTGCGGGGAGGACGCCGTCCCGGACGTCGCGGGATTCCTCGCGTCCTGCGCCGACGCCTCGTTTGGGTTCCTCCCGCGGCCGGGGTCGAGGCCCGCGTACCTCGAGCACGTGCACGCCGGCATCCGCCTCTCCCTCCTCCTCGGGGAGGGCCCGCGCTGGGGGGAGGCGTGCAGGGACTTCGTCCTCCGGTGCGCCCACCCGTCGGGCGGTTTCTCCCGCTCGATCTTTGGCGGCATCCCCACGCTCGAGGCGACGGCGCGGGCAGCGGAGTCCCTCGCCCTCCTCGACGCTATCTCCCGGGGCAGATGGGATTATGCGGGAATCGCACCGTACATGTGAGGGGAGGAGACCATTGGCTGACACACGGATAGAGCGGATCTTCGCCCGCGAGATCCTCGACTCCCGCGGGAACCCGACGGTCGAGGTGGACGTCCGTCTCGCGTGCGGCGCGGCGGGGAGGGCGGCGAGCCCCTCGGGAGCATCGACGGGGACCCACGAGGCCGTCGAGCTGCGGGACGGCGAGAAGGACCGGTACCGCGGGAAGGGAGTGCGGCGGGCGGTCGCCAACGTGAACGGGAAGATCGCCCCCGCTCTCGCGGGGATGGACGCCGCGGACCAGCGGGCGGTCGACGGCAGGATGATTGCGCTCGACGGGACGGGCAACAAGGCCTCCCTCGGGGCAAACGCCATCCTCGCGGTCTCGATGGCGGTCGCGAGGGCCGCGGCGGCGGCACGGGGGGAGAGCCTCTGGCGGTACCTCGGGGAACCCGGGAAGGCCGTGATGCCCGTCCCGATGATGAACATCATGAACGGCGGCGTCCACGCGAACTGGCAGGGCCCCGACTTCCAGGAGTACATGATCGTCCCGTACGGCGCCCCGAGCTTCTCCGAGGCTCTCCGGTACGGGAGCGAGACCTACCACACGCTGAAGGAGATCCTCAAGGCGGAGGGCTACAGCACGGGGATCGGCGACGAGGGGGGCTTTGCGCCGGCGGTCAGGTCGAACGAGGAACCGCTCGCGCTCATGGCCCGCGCGATCGAGGAGGCGGGCTACACGCCGGGCCGGGAGATCGGCTTTGCGCTCGACCCTGCCTCGAGCGGGTTTTGCGAGGGCGGCCGCTACGTGCTCAGGACGGAGGGGAGGGAGCTCTCCTCCGGCGAGATGGTCGACTACTACGCCGAGCTCGTCTCCCGCTACCCGGTCGTCGTGATCGAGGACGGCCTCTCCGAGGACGACTGGGAGGGCTGGAAGGAGCTCACCCGCAGGCTCGGGGACCGGGTCGAGCTCGTCGGCGACGACCTCTTCGTGACGAACGTCTCGCGGATCGCGAGGGGGATCGCAGAAGGGGTCGCAAACGCGGTCCTCATCAAGCCCAACCAGGTGGGGACGGTGACGGAGACGGTCGCGGCCGTCGCGCTCGCGCACTCCCGCGGCTGGGGCGCGATGGTCTCGCACAGGAGCGGCGAGACGGTGGACACGTTCATCTCCGACTTCTCGGTCGCGATGGGCACGGGGCACCTCAAGACCGGTGCCCCCGCGCGGGGCGAGCGCGTCGAGAAGTACAACCAGCTCCTCAGGATCGAGGAGGAGATGGGGACGGGGGCCCGCTACGCCGGGAGGAAGGCATTCGTCAGGTGACGGGGTCTCCCGCGGCGGCGACGTCGTGAATCGCGGGAATAACGGGGCGCGGGTCCTCGCGGGGGCGCTCCAGTACATCGACGCGCTCCTCTCCCGCACCGAGGAGGCGCTCGGGGAGGAGACCCGCGGCCACGCTGCCTTCCGGCACTACGTCCCGGACATCCCCGCGGCGAGCCGCGAGAGGCTGTGCCTCGGCGTGCGGGCGCTCCGGGAACGCCTCGCGGAGGAGGTGGACCGGCTCGGCATCCCCCCCGACACGGGCGCGGTCCCCACCTCCCGGGCTGTCCGGGCGAATCTCGCCGCGGTAGAGATCACGCTGGAAGAGCTCTCTCGGCGGGACTGGGGCGACCTCGGGTGGCCGCCGTCGGAAACGGAAGGCCTCCTGCGTGCCGTCGCGTTGCTCCGGGAGGAGGCGAGGGCGCTCTCCACGTCGCTCCCGCGGGACGGGGACGAAGGAGATAAGAGCGGGGGGGACAAACCTCCCCCTGAGCGTGAGGAGGACGATGGCGGACGATACCTGGGCAGAGATCGCGCGCGAGCTCGATGATCCCGAGGACCAGCAGGACCCGTGGGAGACGAGGGGCGACCCCTGGGTCGCGAACGTGTACAAGGACCTCTTCACCCGGCGCCAGGAGAGGGCGTAAAACGGGCCGGATGCATCCCGGGAGCACCGGATCGCGGGTCCCGCGAGTCTTGTGTTAACTTTTACCCGCCGGTGCACGGGAGACGCGGGGGGAGGGTGCACCGTCCGTGTCCCCGGGAGATCCCCGGCAGTTCCCTGTCGCTCAATCGTTCCTCCTCGCGGATTCCCACGCCTCCTCCCGGAGCACGTCCTGGACGATGATGATCGCGATCCCGACACCGAGGGAGACTGCGATCAGCATCTGCGGGACGGAGGTGGTGACGATCTCCACCGCCGCCGGGAACGGCCGGATGAGCGCGAGCCCGATACCGGCGTGGAGGCACTCCATGAGGACGCCAAGCCCGATCGCGGGGACGATGCCGATGATCCGCCCCCCCCTTGAACCTGTGCACGAGCCCCGCGATCAGCCCGGAGAGGACCGTGGCGAGGGAACAGGCGACGCAGGAGATCCCGCCCAGCGCGAGGCGGTGCAGCCCGCCGACGAGCCCGACGGCGAGCCCGGCGTAGGGGCCCGCGACGAGCCCCGCGACGATGGGGGAGAGATCCCGGATGTTGGTGATGGCCCCAAAAACCCCCTGGATCCCGATGTACGTCCCGAATATGGAGAATGCACCGAAGATCCCAATGAAAATGGAGTGATCCTGGAACGTTCCTTTCTTGACGATCACGTTCCTGACGGGCCCTAATTTCGTGGCGATCTCCATGAAGACGAAGATGAAGATCTCCGTTGCCGCAAAGAGCGTCAGGTAATCCCCGATCATGCTGTGGGTCATGCCGGCCGCGGACAAGGGGAACCATTCCGGGAATCTGTACCAAGGGAGATGGCCGGTCCACGGCTTATAGTCACCGGGATTGTCCCGGCCCGCTGGGGGGCAGGAACCGTTGCCGAGGGGAGCGAGGGGACCCGCATACCTTCATCATCCACGAAAGAGAACACGGGATCCATGGGGCTTGTCATCGCTGTCGACCTCGGGGCGACCCGGACGCGTGCGGCGGTCTTCCGGGACGGCTCGCGGGCAGGGGAGAAGGTCGAGGAGAAGACGCCCTCCGGCACGCCCGACCCCGCCGCCCTCGTCTCGTTCCTCGCGCGCATCGCGCGCAAGGCCGCGAAGGGCACCCGGGGGGAGATCGGCGCGATAGGGCTCTCGGTCGCGGGCCCGGTCGACATCCGCCGGGGAATCCTGAAGAACCCGCCGAACATGGCGGTCCGCGACGTCCCCCTCTGCGATGCCCTCTCGCGGGAGTTCGGCGTCCCGGTCCGGATGGTCAACGACTGCCACGCGGGGCTCCTCGGCGAGCTTTCCGCGGGTGCCGCCCGCGGGAGGGACAACGTCGTGTACGTCACCCTCTCGACCGGGATAGGCGGCGGCGTCTACGAGAACGGGAGGGTCCTCCTCGGCAGGTCGGGCAGCGCGGTCGAGATCGGCCACCTCCACGTGGACGATACCTACGACCTCTCCTGCAGCTGCGGCCACCGCGGCCACTGGGAGGCCTACTCCTCGGGGAGGTTCCTCCCCTCGTTCTTTTCCCAGTGGTGCCGCTACCACGGGAGACCGCACTGGGGACCCGGGAATGCCCGCGACATCTTCGCGTCCGCCCGGCATGGGGACGACGACGTCCTCCGGTTCGTCCGCGACCTCGTCCGGATCAATGCCCGCGGCGTCTCGGACGTCATCGTCGCGTACGACCCCGAGCTCGTCGTCTTCGATGGGTCGGTGGTGCGGCACAATGCAGACCTCCTCCTCGACCCGCTCCCCTCCGAGGTCGACAGGTTCCTCGACGTCCCGGAGATGGTCCTCTCGGGCCTCGGCGGGGACGCCCCGCTCGTCGGGGCGGCGATCATCGCGGAGGGGTACGCGACGCCGTACGGGGACTTCGGCGTGGTCTAGGGGGACGCGCCGCGCGTCGGGGAGGACCGGCAGGGGGCGGGAAGGGAAATACTCCATCGCTTTTCGCACGCGATCCAAAAGGGAGTGCTGCGGGTGGGATCCGAACCCACGACCTCCAGATATCTCAGATGATGGGCGTTTGTCTCCTGCTCAAAACCCTATGAGTCTGGCGCCCTAACCAGCTAGGCCACCGCAGCGCAACGGAAAGTGCATAATAGTGACGCGGTGCACGCTCTTAAAGGTTCTGTTTCCGCGGTAAAAAGCGTCGGGGGTTTTTCCCGCTCACTTCCCCCCCTGCCCGTGGAGGTAGGCGGCGACGGCCCCCGCGATGGCCGCGACCTGCTTGCCCTGCCGGAGGGACGCGGCGAGCGTCTGCATCCGCGCCTCCTCCTCGCGGACGTACCGGGGGAGCGTCTTTGTCATGTGCTCCTCCTCGAGGAAGTGGGTGTGCGTCTCGCCCCGGACGAAGTGCGGGTTGTGCATGATCGCGTGGTGGAGGGGGAGCGTCGTCTTCACCCCGATGATGACGTACTCGTAGATCGCCCTCCGCATCCGGGCGATCGCCTCGTTCCGGTCGGCACCCCACGCGCAGAGCTTCGCGATCATCGAGTCGTACGTCGGCGGGATGGAGTACCCCATGTGGATCCCCGAGTCGACGCGGATGCCGGGGCCGCCGGGCGAGCGGTACTTGAGGATCTTGCCCGGGTCCGCGGTGAAGTTGTTGAGCGGGTCCTCGGCGTTGATCCGGCACTCGATCGCGTGGCCCCGGATCGTGACGTCCTCCTGGTCGAACGGGAGCGCCTCGCCCGCCGCGACCGCGATCTGGAGCTTCACGAGGTCCCTGCCCGTGATGAGTTCCGTCACCGTGTGCTCCACCTGCAGGCGCGTGTTCATCTCCATGAAGTAGTAGTTCCCGTCGGCGTACAGGAACTCGACCGTCCCCGCGTTCGTGTAGTCCGAGGCCCTCGCGACCGCGATCGCGGAGGCCGCCATCCGCTCGCGCAGCTCGGGCGTCATGATCGGGCAGGGGGCCTCCTCCACGAGCTTCTGGTGGCGCCTCTGGATCGAGCACTCGCGGTCGTAGAGGTGGAGGACGTGGCCATGCTCGTCGGCGATGACCTGGAACTCGATGTGCCGCGGTTTCTCGAGGTACTTCTCGATGAAGACCGTCGGGTCCCCGAACGCCGACTGGGCCAATCGCTGCCCCGCCTCGATCGCGGACCGGAGCTGGGATTCGTCCCTCGCGATCTGCATGCCGATCCCCCCGCCCCCGGCGCTCGCCTTCACGATGACGGGGTACCCGATCCCGGCCGCGACCTCGCACGCCTCGTCCGGGTCCGAGATCCCGCCCTCGGTTCCCGGGAGTACGGGGACGCCCGCCCTGCGCATCATCTGCTTGGACTCGACCTTGGACCCCATCGCCCGGATGGACTTCCACGAGGGCCCGATGAAGACGATCCCCTCCTCCTCGCAGAGCTTCGCGAACCTGTGGTTCTCGGCGAGGAACCCGTAGCCGGGGTGGATCGCCTCGGCCCCGGACTTCCGGGCGATGTCCACGATCCGCTCCATGTTGAGGTAGCTCTTCGCAGGCGGCGCCTCGCCGACGAGGAACGCCTCGTCCGCGTACTTCACGTGGAGGGCTTCCGCGTCCACGGTCGAGTAGATCGCGACCGTCTCTATCCCGAGCTCCCTGCAGGCCCGCATCACCCGGATCGCGATCTCCCCGCGGTTCGCGACGAGGATCTTCTCGAAGTACGTCACTTTACCACCATGAGCACGTCCCCGCTCTGGACCACGTCGCCCTGGTCGACGAAGATCTCCTCCACCTTCCCGTCGACGGGGCTGTGGATCGGGTTCTCCATCTTCATCGCCTCGAGCACGAGGAGGGTGTCGCCCTTCTTCACGCGGGCACCCCTGCTCGCGAGGATCTTGAGGACCATTCCCTGCATGTGAGCCTTTATCCCGCCGGGGATGTCGCCCCGCGGGATCTTCCCCTGCGGGGAGGGCATCGCCTGGACGATCGCGCTCCCCCCGACCGAGAGGATCCGCACCGAGAAGACCTCGCCGTCCACCTCGACCTCCATCGCGTGCGGGAGCGCCGGGACCGCGGGCGCGGCCTGTTTCTTTGCCGGGATCTCCTCGGGCTTCTTCTCGCCCCGGAGGAAGGCGGGGGCGATCGCCGGGTACAGGATGTAGGTGAGGACGTCCTCCTCCTTCCTGACGAAGCCCTCGGCGATGGCCTGTGCCCGCATCTTCTCGTAGGCGGGCTCGAGGAGGTCTGCCGGCCGCACCGTGATCACGGGCTCGTCCCCGATGATCTTCTTCTTAATCTCCTCGGGGATCGGCCCCGGCGGCCGCCCGTAAAGGCCGCGGACGTAGTCCTTCACCTCGTTCGTGACGTTCCTGTACCGCTCGCCCCCGAGGATGACGTTGAAGACCGCCTGCGTCCCCACGATCTGGGAGGTCGGGGTGACGAGCGGCGGGTACCCGAGGTCGCGCCGCACCCGCGGGATCTCCTCGAAGACCGCCTCGAGCTTGTCGAGCGCGTCCTGCTCCTTCAACTGGGAGACGAGGTTCGAGATCATCCCGCCGGGCAGCTGGTAGAGGAGGACGTCGGAATCGATCCGCTCGGAGATGGGGTCGAGGATCCCCGCGTACTTCTCCCGGATCCTCTGGCACTCGTTCCGGACGGCCCGCAGCTTGTGCAGGTCAATCCCGGTGTCCCTCGGCGTGCCCGAAAGCGACGCGACCACGCTCTCGGTCGGGGGCTGGGAAGTCCCCATCGAGAACGGCGACATCGCGGTGTCGAGGATGTCGACCCCCGCCTCGATCGCGGCCTGGTAGCTCATCGGCGCGATCCCGCTCGTGCAGTGGCAGTGGAGGTCGAGCGGGAGGTCGACCCTCTCCTTGATCCGCGTCACGAGGTCGTGCGCCGCCGCCGGCATGATGAGGCCCGCCATGTCCTTGATGCATATGGAGTCGCAGTCGAGGGCGGCGAGCTCCTCTGCCATCTGCGCGAAGAGCTCGTTTGAGTGGACGGGGCTCGTCGTGTAGCATATCGTGCCCTGGAGGTGGGCCCCCGTCTCCTTCACCCGCTTCATCGCCCGCGTCATGTTCCGTATGTCGTTGAGTGCGTCAAAGACGCGGAAGATGTCCACGCCGTTCCTGTGGGCCGCGTCCACGAACCTGTCCACGACGTCGTCGGGGTAGTGGCGGTACCCTACGAGGTTCTGGCCCCGGAGGAGCATCTGGACCGGCGTCCTGCGCAGCTCCTCTTTCAGCATCCTGAGGCGGTCCCACGGGTCCTCCGCGAGGTAACGGATGGCCGAGTCGAACGTCGCCCCGCCCCACGCCTCGACGGAGAAGAACCCGACGTCGTCGATGAGGCGCGCGAGCGTGAGCATGTCCTCTGTCCGCATGCGCGTCGCGATTAGGGACTGGTGGGCGTCCCGCAGCGTCGTGTCGGTGATGGCAACTTTTCCTGCGCGTGGCATCAGGGGAACCTCCGGGCCTCGGGCGAGCTTCCGGGCAGGGCAGGAGCTAAACCTCTCAATCCTTCATTGCGATAGTATAAAAAATTCTCCGATTGGTAAAAACGCCGCGATCCCGGCGGCGAGCGCGGCCGCCGCGAGGATGACGTCGCCGCGGGTCGTCTCGAACCGGGCGCAGGCAGACCCGCCCCGCGTGTAGCCCCTCGCGACGAGGATATCGGCCTGCTCCGGTGCCCTCGCGAGCGTCTCCCACAGGAGGCCGGTCGCGACGGGCCCGACGGCGCGGATGCCCCACGGGATCCCCTTCTGGGAGAGTGCCCACCGGTACCGCGTCACCTCGTCTTTCAGGTGGGCGAGGCCCGAGAGGGCGATCTCCCCCGCAAGGCCGCAGTCAAAGCCGGTCCCCTCCCCGAGCAGCCACGTCGCGACCCCGAGGAACTCGCCGGGCCCATGGTGCTGGAATGCGTAGACCGCGACGAGGAGGACGGCCGCGAGCCGGGTGCTGTAGGAGACCCACTCCCCGCCCGTCGCGAGGAGGACGAGCGCGACCACGGGGAGCGGCGAGAAGACGAGGAGCGGCCAGCGGGACCTCCACAGGCGGAGGGGCCCGGAGACCGTGCACGCCCACCAGAGGAGCGCGAGGAGGGCGCCGTGGACCGACGCGAAGGCGGCGGCCGAGAGGACGGCTACCGAGAGGAGCCGGAGCCGCGGGTCCTTCACCCTCCCCTCCCCCCCTCTCCCCCGCCCCCGCGGCGGTCCCGCCGGCAGAGCGTGTGCCCCGAAAACTCCCACGCGCTGTCGGCCCGGGGGAGGAAGTGCCGCTCGTGGGTGCAGACGACCGCGATCCGGGCCCCGCCGCCCCGCACTGCCTCGAGCGCGCGGCAGAGCCACGCCTTCCCCGGGCAGTCGAGCCCGCTGTAGGGCTCGTCGAGGACGAGGAGGTCGTCGCCGCGGAGGAGGATGCAGGCGAGGAGGAACCGCTTCAGCTCGCCGCGGGAGAGGGACAGGGGATCCCTCCCCCCCGTGACCGGGAGCCCGGCGAGGGAGAGCGCCGCAGTCGCGTCCACCCCGAACGATCCCGCCTCCTCGCGGAGGGATCTCTCCGTGACGTGCCACTCGGGGAACGGGAAGAGGATCGAGGACCGCGCGATCCCCTCCCGCCGGACGGCCCCCTCGTCCGGGGGCAGGATCCCCGCCGCGACGAGCGCGACCGTCGTCTTCCCCGCCCCGACGGGCCCCGTCACGAGGTGGATGCCGGCCGGGAAGACGGCGGATGCCCGGATCGTGACGTCCCCGCGCCGCACGGCCACCCGGTCAAGGACGAGCTCCATCCTCCCCCCTCCACGACGGCGGGAACCAGCACGTCCCCTCGAGGGCGGGGAAGACCGAATCCGGCCTCCCCGCGTGGAGGACGCGGCCGGCCCCGAGGAAGACCACGAAGTCCGCGGACGCGGCGATCTCCATGTCCTGCGTGCACCACACGGCGTGCCGGGCACCGGAGCCCCTGATGCACGCCCTCGCCCTCTCCACGGTCCCCGCGTCGAGGTGGGAGTCCCACTCGTCCAGCACGAGGAGCGCGGGGCGGGCGGCGATCGCGGCCGCGAGGGCGCAGAGGACCTGTTCCCCGCCCGAGAGGTCCCGTACCTGCCGGGAGAGGAGGTGCCCGATCCCCGCGGCGGCCGCGGCGCGGGAGACCTCGCGTTCCACCTCGCTGCACGGGGCATGGCGGAACATGAGCGGGGAGGCGACCTCCATGGAGACGGTGGGGAAGAGGAAGTTCCTCCCGGGGAACTCGTGGACGAACCCCCGGGGGACCGCCGCCGGCGGCACGCCGTCGACGAGGACCGATCCCCTCTCCGGCACGCGGATCCCGGCGAGGAGGCGGAGCAGCGTCGTCTTCCCGCTCCCGTTCTCCCCCGTGACGACCGAGAGGCCCGGGGGGATCTCGAGCCGGGGGATCGAGAGGATCCCGTGGGAGAGGCCCTCGACCACGATCACGGCCCGCCGACACCCCCCGGTCGCCCGCCCGCGGCGCGGGAGACCCTCCCCGCGATCGCGTACGCGGCGGCCGCCTTGACGACGTCTCCCGGGACGAAGGGGACGGCCCCCACGAGGACGGCGGCGGGGAGCGGCATCCCGGTGGAAGAGGAGAGCCACGCGACCCCGCAGGCGTAGACGAGCGCGGTCCCCGCGGCGAGCCCCGCCACCCTGACCCACCCGCGCCCCGACTCGAAGCAGAGCCCCGAGACGAGCGCGGCGGGGAGGAACCCCGCGAGGTACCCCCCCGTCGGCCCGAGGAAGACCCCGATCCCCGCCGCGCCGTTGTGGAAGACGGGGAACCCGAGCGCCCCGAGGAGGAGGTAGAGGGAGACAGGGACGACCGCGTGCCTCCCCATGGTCCCCGCCGAGAGGAAGAGGGCGAGGGTCTGGAGGGTGAGGGGGACGGGCACGAAGGGGACCGAGACCCACGATCCCGCGGCGAGGAGCGCGGCAAACGTCCCTGCCCTCGCGACGAAGAGTGCCCTCTCACGTCCCTGCAGCATCGTCAACCGGGAAAATTTTCGCGGTTGACGAATTAATCCTGCCGCTGGATGCAGTCCCCCGCGATGACGCGCTCTATCTTGCCGTTGTCCTTCCGGACGAGGAGGGCGCCGTACTCGTCGATGTCGATCGCCTCGCCCTCGAAGCTCGACTTCAGGGTGGTGATCTGGACCCTCCGCTCGAGCGTGCAGGAGAGGCTCTTCCACTCCCGGATGATCGACTCGTACTCGCCCGCCTCGAGGAGCATGTACCGGCTCTCGAACTCCCGCAGCACCCTCGCGAGGAGGGCGGAGCGGTCGATGTCGTGGCCCACCTCCATGCTCACCGACGTGACGGCCTGGGGGACCTGCGAGAGCTCTTCGGGAGAGACGTTCGCGTCGATCCCGATCCCGAGGAGGGCGTAGTGGACCTGGTCTGCCTCGGCGGAGATCTCGAGGAGGAGGCCCGCGACCTTCTTGTCCCCGATGTACACGTCGTTGGGCCACTTGATCAGGGCACCGACGTCGTACTCCTTGTTGAGCGCCCGGGCCACCGCGATGGATCCCGCCATCGTGATCATGAAGACCCTGTCGATGGGGATCGCGGGGTGGAGGATGACCGTCACCCATATCCCGCCCCGCGGCGAGATCCACGAGCGGCCGAGCCTCCCCATGCCGCCCGTCTGCTGCTCGGCGATGATGACCGTCCCGTGGAGGGCAGCCGCGTCCTCCTCGCGGAGCATCTGTTTCGCGACCCAGTTCGTCGAGACCGTGCTCTCGTAGTACCGCATCGACCTGCCCATGACCTTCGTCCGGAGCTTCTTGTGGACCTCGTAGGGAAGCAGCCTGCTGCTCCCCTTCTTCAGGCGGTACCCCTCGCGGTGCGAGACCTGGATGTCGTAGCCCATGTTGATGAGTTCCTTGATGTGCTTCCAGACCGCGGAGCGGGATATCCCGAGGACGTTGCTTATCTTCTCGCCGGTGACGGGACCGTCGCTCGTCTCGAGCACCTCGAGCACACGGAACGCTGCCTCGTGCATGGCGTTTACCTTCTCGCGGGGACCTGCTCGGTGGGGAGGGGGCAGGGATCCTTCCCGCAGACCTGTCTTAATATCTCCGACTGGTGCTCCATCAGGGTGGCAAGATCGAAGATCCCCGTGATGTCCACGACACCGATGGCACCGAGGACACCGCCGGAAGAGTCCCGCACGGGCGCGACGATGACGGGGACACCCCTGTACGCGCCCGTCTTCGGCGTCGTCTTGATAAGCCTGTTCTCCCTGATGACGTCCTCGAGCACGGGGCCCGTGTAGTTCCTGTCCACGACTGTCCCGTTCTCTATCCGTATCCCCGGCCTGCTCGCGGACCGCGCCGTGATGGGGAGCCTGTGGAGGATCTCGTGGAGCGCGAGCCCGACCGGCTCGAGGTCTTCCGGCCCGGACTCCGCGGAGATGACGTAGCGGTTCATGGGCAGATCCTTACCCTGATCCGTGGACTTCGGTCACAATAATGTTTCCGACGCTCCCGCGCAGAATTGCCTGATAAATGCCGCAGAAGGGTATTCGTGGACAGACGTGACGATCGCCTCGCCGCTGCCCACCGTGCACCGGAGGATGACGGGGCCGTCGGGGTTCCTCGCGACCACCTCGCAGTCGTGCTCCGGGAAGAACCCGTCGCACGCGAGGGTGGAAGGGTCGTACCCTGCAAAGAGGGAGGCGCAGGCGTGGCCCGCGACGCACTCGACACCCCCCTCCCTCTCCCTGTGGGTGTATGCCACGCGGAACGGGAGCCAGTCGTACGCGTCGCCCCTGTCCATCCCCGGCGAGAAGACGAGCAATCTCCCCCCATTCGAGAGGAACCTTTGGATCCGCGCCGAGGATGCCCGGAGCGCCGGCAGGAGGCGGGAGTATGCGGGGTTCCCGAACCCCGCGGGGACGACGAGGACCGCGAACCTCCCGCGGAAGAATGGTGCAGCGAGGAGCGCGGGGGTGACCTTCTCGCAGCAGGCCCCGCACCCGTCGAGGAACCGCGCAAAGACGGTCTCGCCGTCCCAGAGGAGACCGATCCTCGGGGTCACCCCTTGATCACCGCCAGCGGCTCGAGGCGCGCGACGAGGCGTGAGATGCCGACCTCGTGGACGACGCGCACGACCTCCCCGCTCGGCTTGTACACGTCGGGGGCCTCGTCGGCGAGGGAGGCGTCGCCCGGCGCCCTCACCGCGATCCCCCTCCTCTCGAGCCCCTCGCGGATCTCCCTGCCCGTGATCTTCCTCTTCGCCTGCGTCCTGCTCATCACCCTCCCCGCCCCGTGGCACGTGCTGCCGAATGTCTTCTCCATCGCGGTTTCTGTCCCCCGGAGGACGAAGGAGGGCGTCCCCATGCTGCCCGGGATGATGACCGGCTGGCCCGTCCGCGCGTAGGCGTCCGGAATCCCCGGGGAACCGGGGCCGAATGCCCTCGTCGCCCCCTTCCGGTGGACGCAGAGCTTCATCCTCTTCCCGTCGACGACGTGCTCCTCGACCTTCGCGACGTTGTGGGCGACGTCGTACACGAGCCGCATCTCCTTCTCCGGCACGCGGTACATCTCGGCGAGGACCTTCCTCGTCCTGTGCATGATCACCTGCCTGTTCGCCCACGCGTAGTTGGCCGACGCGGCCATCGCCCCGAAGTACGCCCTCCCCTCCGGCGACTCGAGGGGCGCGCACGCGAGCTGGCGGTCGGGGAGGGAGATCCCGTACTTCTTCGTCGCCGCCTCGAGGACGCGGAGGTGGTCCGTGCAGACCTGGTGGCCGAGTCCCCGCGAACCGCAGTGGACCATGATGCAAACCTGGCCGGGGTGGAGTCCGAACGCGGCGGCGGTCTCCTGGTCGTACACCTCCCTCACGACCTGGACCTCGAGGAAGTGGTTGCCCGAGCCGAGCGTCCCGCTCTGCGGCAGGCCCCGGGACCGCGCCTTCGCGGAGACCGCGGAGGGGTCGGCACCCTCCATCCTCCCGCCCTCCTCGCAGAACGCCGTGTCCTCGTCCCTCCCGAAGCCCTTCCTGACCGCCCACCGCGCGCCTTCGAGGAGGGTCTCGTCAAGCTCCCTCTCCGAGATCCTGAAGCTGCTCTTCCCCCCGACGCCGGTCGGGATCTCGCGGTAGAGCCGGTCGGCGAGTTCCCTCCGGTTCGTGACGTCCGCTTCCCGCAGCGGCGTGGACATGAGCCGGACCCCGCAGTTGATGTCGAACCCGACGCCGCCGGGGGAGATCACGCCGCCGTCGAAGGAGAACGCGGCGACACCCCCGATCGGGAACCCGTACCCCCAGTGGATGTCGGGCATGGCGAGCGACCTCTTCACGATGCCGGGCATCGTCGCCACGTTCGCGAGCTGCCGGACTGCCCCCTCCTCGAGTGTCCCGGCGAGGGCCTCGGAGAGGTAGAAGACGCCGGGGACCCTCATCCCAGGGACGTACCCCACCGGGACCTGCCATTCGTACGGACCGAGGTTCTGTATCCCGGGGAACATGGTTGCCTCACACATCAAAGATGACGTCGAGGGTATATGAATCATCGTCACGCGAAATCGAGAGGCCGGAGAAGGAGATTCCCTTCACCTCCCTCCCCCCGCCGTGCTTCTCCGGGGAGTAGGGCTCGCCGGAGAGCGTCCCGCGGACCCTCGTCTCCCCGACCGTCACGGATGCCCCCGAGAAGACGAGCCCCTCCACGTCGGAGAGGAAGAGGACCTCGGAGAGGAACGCGTGGACGAGGGACTCGGGGTCGTGCCCCTCTGCCTCGATCTCCCGCGTCTCCCCGTCCTCGCCGGGCCTCCCGTACATCACGGTCATGAGCGCCCGCACCGCCTCCGCGTAGAGTTCCGGGAGGGTGGGGGCCCTGATCCTGAACCGCGCGTCCGCGGTGTGCTCCAGCTCCTCAAAACTCATGGTCCGGGGATTCCCCGTCCCCGTCGAAGAGGAAGGAGGGGATCATCCCCCTGTGGATGGCGTGGATGTACCGCGCCTGGTGGACCGAGACGAAGATCGTCCTCTCCCTCACCCTGACGGGGATGTCGGTGGGTTTTGGGGGTTTTATGGTGACGGGGAGGAGGATGGGACCCCCGCAGGATGTGCAGACGCGGAAGTCGCACCCCCTCCTCTCGACGTAGTCTGCCACGTCCTCGGTGACCGGGATCTCCTCGGGGAGGGGACAGGCATTGGGTCGTATGTACATGATTCTCTCCACATCGACGGGGAAGGGGAAAAAAATTGTGAAGCGCGGGCGCCCCTATGCGGGGCCGACGAGCCGGGCGACGAGGTCGACGTACTGCTCCTTGAGCTGGTAGATGCTGTGCGTCCCCTCCCTGTTCTTCTTCACGTGGAGGATCCCTATTCGCGAGGCGACGATCCCCACCATCGCGGCCACCGAGTGGTAGCTGATGGAGAAGTGCCTGTTGAGGATCTCGCAGATCTTCGCGATCGTGAGGCTCTTCATCCGGAGGAAGATCTTCAGCATCGCACGCCGGATCCCGGTCTGGTCACGCGAGAGGTATACCCGCAGGCGGTTCTCGATGACTGCCTTGATCTCGTGCGGAGATCTCATGAAGTGGTACTCACCGTAATTTTTATATAAGGATTTCTCTTCTTCCCGGCGAAAATCCGTGGCGGAACGCGGGATCGGGCAGGCGGCAGGGGAGAGTGCGGGCAAAGGGGAGAGCAACGGCGGATTTTTCCCGCGGGGAGGGCACGTGCGCCCTCTCCGAAGGATTTTACCCCTCCCTCGCCAAGTACTGGGTCATGGGATTCGTCGTTTACGACGTGAACAGGTACACTCCCCGGCAGATGGTGGTCGTCCCGATCGTCATCCTGGCCGCGAGCCTCGTCCTCCTCGGTGTCACAACGCTCGAGACGGGGATGCCGGTCAGGGCGGGGATCGACTTCTCCGGGGGGACTGCCGTCACGCTCTTCACAACCGACTCGGCCGAGCAGATCAGGGCCGCCTTCTCCTCCTACCCCCTCCTCTCCGTCGGGGAAGGGGTGAACAACGGGAAGTACCTGAAGTTCGGGCCCATGGACGACGCGAGCCTGCAGGCGCTCGCCGCGGAGATAGGCGCGAGGTACCCCGACGCGAAGATCGACCAGATAGGGGCGGCATTCGGCGAGACGCTCCAGCGGCAGGCACTGCTCGCCCTCGTCATCTCCTTCGTCGGGATGACGGTCGTCGTCTTCCTCGCGTTCCGCTCGCTCGTCCCCGCGGGCGCGGTCGTCCTCTCGGCATTCGCGGACATCGCGGTCACGGCGGCCGCGATGAACCTCGTCGGGATCGAGCTCTCGCTCGCGACGGTCGCCGCGCTCCTCATGCTGATAGGGTACTCGGTCGACTCCGACATCCTCCTCACGATGAGGGTCCTCAAGAGGCAGGGGAAGCTTGACGAGAAGCTCGCCGGCGCCTTCCGGACCGGCATCATCATGACGACGACGACCATCGCCGCGGTCTTCGCGATGTGGGTCGTCGCGTCCGTCGGGCAGATCACCGTCGTGCGGGATATCGCGACCGTGCTCCTCATCGGGCTCGCTGTCGACATGGTGAACACGTGGCTCACGAACGCGGGGATCATCAAGTGGTACGTCCTCGCGAGGGGTGGGAGATGAACGCGGACCGGCTGAAGGCGATCCTCGGCCACTGGCAGGTGGCGCTCATGGTCGTCCTCCTCGTGCTCGCGGTGGTCTCGATCGCCCCGCGCGTCGAGGACGGGAAGTTCACGACGAACCTCCAGTACGGCCTCGACCTGCAGGAGGGGACGTGGCTCCAGATGGAGTTCAAGGCCGTGGTCGCGGGGTTCGAGACGAGGGAAGACCCCGACGCGTTCGCCGACGCCGTCCGGCAGAGACTGGATGCCGAGGTGTACCTGCTCGGCGGGAACAAGCTCGAGGTCCGGAAGTTCGTCCCGAGGGAGGAGCTCGAGGCCACCTTCGCTGCGGCGGGGGGCAGGCTCACCACGTACGAGCAGGGGGTCTCCCGGGCAACGGCCGAGGAGGTGAAGAGGATCCTCGAGAACAAGCTGAACGCGCTCGGGACGAAGGACGCCCGCGTCAACCCGCTCGTCGGGCTCTCGGGGGTCTCCCACTACGTCCGCGTCGAGCTTGCGGGCGTCTCGCTCTCGCAGGCAAAGGAGATCGTGGGCAGGCAGGGGAAGTTCGAGGTGCGGATCCACACGGTCGGCAACGAGACCGAGAACGTCTTCTACGGCGACAGCATCACGACCGTGGGGGTCCCGAGCCACGATGCGCCGGGAAGCCCGGTCTGGGGCGTCTCCTTCACGCTCAACCAGGAGGGCGCGGAGAAACTCCAGAAGGCAGCAATAAGGACGGGCGCGGTCCAGGACCCCGAGGCCCACTACCTCGACATGGTCCTCGACGAAAAGGTCGTGTACAGTGCGCCGCTCTCCCCTGACCTCGCGGCGAAGCTCGCCCGCGAGCCGATCCGCCAGCTCTTCGCTTCCACGGGGACGGGGACAGCGGGGCTCGAGGCCGCAAAGAACCTCGAGATCCACCTCCGGGCGGGGGCGCTCCCCGTGGACGTCATTGTCGCGGGATCGGGGTTCGTGCCCGCGGAGCTCTCCGATTACTTCAAGTACATATGCGCGGTCGCCTTCATCGTGGCGGCGATCGCGGTCGGTGTCGTCGTCTACTTCCGGTACCGCGAGCCCGCGATCGTCCTCCCGATGATGGCGACCAACCTCTCGGAGATCGTGATCCTCCTCGGCATCGCGGTCTACATCCAGCAGCTGGACCTCGCCTCGATCGCCGCGCTCATCGCGGTCCTCGGGACGGGGATCGACCAGCTCGTCATCATCACGGACGAGATCCTCCACGAGGGCAAGGTGCCCTCGCCCACGCTCTACACCAAGCGCCTCACGAGGGCGCTCGGGATCATCCTCGTCTCGGCGGCGACCGTCGTCATCGCGATGATCCCCCTCGCGCTCATGGACCTCTCGAGTCTCCGCGGCTTTGCGATCATCACGATGGTCGGCGTCCTCGTCGGGGTGATCATCACCCGGCCTGCCTACGGGGAGATAATCAAGGAGATACTCTCCCGCTGACGCGGGAGAACAATCTTTATCACTCTTTTCCTTCCACTAAGTCTCTTGGGAATCGTGATGGGCAGACCGGTTTTAATCGACTTTTTTGCTGAATGGTGCGGTCCGTGCAAGAGGCAGGGCCCGATCCTCGACGAGCTGAAGCGGAGGTTGGGCGAGAAGGTAGAGATACGGAAGGTCGACGTGGACCAGCACATGGAGATGGCGAACAGGTACGGGATACGGGTCGTCCCGACGCTCGTCATCGAGAAAGACGGCAGGGTCATCCGGAGCTTCGAGGGCGTGACGAGCGCCGAGACCCTCGAGGCGATGCTCGCGCCGCTGGTGGAGTGAGCCCGTGCGGGTCGGGATAGTGGGGGGGACCGGGGACATCGGCGAGGGCCTCGCGATGCGCCTCTCCTCCCGGCACGAGGTGATCATCGGGTCGCGGGACGAGGGGAAGGCGGCAGAGTGCAGCCGGTCCTGCGTCGAGACGCTCCGGGGGAGGGGACTTGCCTGCTCCTGCGAGGGGGCGACGAACCAGGAGGCAATCGACAGGTCTGACATCGTCATCCTCGCGATCCCCTTCCGGCACGTGGAGTCAACGCTCCAGGGCCTCCACGGGTTCTCGGGCAAGATCGTCGTCTCGCCGGTCAACCCGATCGAGAAGGGCGAGTACTTCCGGTACGCACCCCCGCCCGAGGGCTCGGCCGCCCTGATGATCCGGAGGCTGCTCCCCCCCGACGCCCGGCTCTGCACGGCGTTCAACACGGTCGCCGC
This sequence comes from Methanolinea sp., assembly GCA_030055515.1. Lineage (NCBI taxonomy): Archaea > Methanobacteriati > Methanobacteriota > Methanomicrobia > Methanomicrobiales > Methanoregulaceae > Methanolinea > Methanolinea sp. The sequence continues at coordinate 284,209 of JASFYI010000002.1, forward strand.
GAACAAGTGGCGGGCGCTCGACCAGGACCTCCACCTCGCGGTCCCGGTCTGCGGGGACGACCGGGAGGCAAAGGCGGTCGTGATGGCGCTCGCCGCGAGCATCGAGGGGATACGCGCGTACGACGCGGGCCCGCTCGCGGCCTCCTGCATGGTCGAGTCGCTGACCCCCCTCCTCCTCAACATCGCGCGGTTCAACAGGATGCGGGACGTCGGGATCGAGTTCCGGTGAAGAAGGCGGCAGAGGGGGTGGACACGCCCGTGACGGATGTCGCCGCGGAATTTGCGCGCGTGGGAAGGCGCCTCGTCCGGGAGAGGCTTGTCGCGGCGAACTTCGGGAACATGAGCGTGCGCACCGGCGACGGGTTCCTCGTCACCCGGACGGGATCGTTCCTCGACGAGCCCGGCGAGCCCGTTTTCGTCCCCCTCGCGGGCGAGATCCCGCCGGGGGCATCGAGCGAGTCCCGGCTCCACCGCGAGGTGTACCGCCGGACCCCGCACGGCGCGATCGTCCACGCCCACCCCGTCCACGCCGTCGCGCTCTCCCTCTCCTGCGGCGACCGGGTCGTCCCGCGCGACAGCGAGGGCCAGATGTTCGCGCCCGAGATCCCGGTCGTCGGCGGCGCGCCGGGGAGCGCGGAGATGGCGGGAAACGTCGCGGAAGCCCTCACGCGCGTCCGGGTCGCGATCGTCCGCGGGCACGGGACGTTTGCGGCCGCGGGAACGCTCCGGGAGGCATACGTCCTCACCTCCCTCGCGGAGCACAGCTGCGCAGTCCTCCTCCTCTCGGGGCTGGCCGGGAGTGCCGCGCCACCGGGAGATTGAATTATCCGGCCGGGGGGAATAGTACAGGATGGTGCCCGGGAATCCCATGGAAGGAATCGGCGAGAAGTTCGCGAGGCTTCCCCCCCACCTCCAGCGCGAGGTCGAGGACTACATCGACTTCCTCCTCGAGCGGCGCGTCACGGTGGACGACGCGGCCGCCCCGCCAGTTCCCGCGGAAATCCCGCGCGAGGAACCCCCGCTCGGCCCGTCCCCAATCATCGCGGCAGAGGAGATCCCGTTCCGGCCCGCGGGCGACGACCTCTTCCCTCCCCCCGACCCTCCCGCGCGGGCGACGACCCCGGCAACCCCCGCGAGGATAATCGAGATCACCCGGAGGGCAAGGAGGGACAGCGAGGAGAGGGGGAGGGAGATCCTCGAGTGGATCGACTGATGCGCCGGCCACCAGGCGGGGGGAAGACAACAACTATATCCTGCCGGCGGAGAAACATGTACATCCATCCTGTGGGCTCGTAGATCAGGGGTAGATCGTCACGTTCGCAACGTGAAGGCCACGGGTTCGAATCCCGTCGAGTCCATGGTTTTTCGCAATAAAATTTTTCAGGTGGTCTTTTTTGGCGACCGGGGGTCGCGGCGGGGATCATGCAGGGGAAACCTTTTATCCGTTCCCGGTCCACAATTCCCGCATGAACCCGAACGGCCAGAGAATCGTCCTCGCGGCCGTGGTCGCGCTCCTCGTCGCCGCGCCAATCGCCACGGTTGCGTTCTCCAAGTTCCAGGGCAAGGGTATCACGCTCGAGTTCAAAGTGCCGCAGCTCGCGGTCCCCGGGGATCCCTCGCGTATCGTGGTCACGGGGCCGTTCAGCCTGCCGGGCCCGAGAATGGACCTCTCCCTCCTCTCAGGGGCGCAGAACGTCGATTACGGTCCTCCCCCCTCACCCACCCCGGTTCTCTCCCCGCACATGGGGTCAAGCGTGACGTACGAGAACCTCTTCCAGCCCAATACCTGCCCGGGAGGATGCTGCAACTGCTACTGCAGCAGCTGCCGGTGAGGAACGGCAAGCATTTTTTCCCACCGGCGGGGGAATCCCCCGGGAAAAAAGGGTTACCCTACTTTTTTGAGCATCGCTTGGACCTCGGCCTCGAGGGTCGAGCGGAGCCTCCCGATGGCCTCGTCCATGTCGGTGGTCACGGTGATGGTGAAGGAATTCTCGGTCTTCTTGTCGAGGTAGTTCACGGTGTACTCGACCTGTCCGTCCTTCCCCCTCTTCGGTTCGATGATCAGCTGGGCCATGCGACAACGCCTTCTCGCGTGGGTCCCGCGTCCTCATCAGCCTTCCGGTTCCCCGCGATCAGTAACGGCTATATGGATCCCGCCGGAAACCTGAGTGCTGCAGCGGCGCGGCCGCGGGGGCTCGTAGATCAGGGGTAGATCGTCACGTTTGCAACGTGAAGGCCACGGGTTCGAATCCCGTCGAGTCCATCGTTTTTCGGGGTGATTTTTTCCAGGCGACCCCCGTGCGGCGAAAATAGGACGTCCGGGTCACAGCCCCCGGTTGCCTGGGACACCGGGAAAAAAAGGGCGGGGATATCCCCCTTCAGAGGATGATCTCGATGTCGAGCTTCTCGGCGAGTTCCTTGTACCTGTTCCGGATCGTCACCTCGGTGACGCCCGCGACCTCTGCCACCTCGCGCTGCGTCCTGCGCTCGCCGCCGAGGATCGAGGAGATGTAGATGGCCGCCGCGGCAACGCCCGTCGGCCCGCGGCCGCTCGTGAGCTCCCTCTCGCCCGCCTGCCTCAGGATCTCCACGGCCCGGCTCTGGACCTCGCCCTTCAGGTTGAGGCCCGAGCAGAACCGCGGCACGTAGTCGATCGGGGACGTGGGGAGGAGCTTGAGCCCGAGCTCGCGAGAGATGAACCTGTACGTCCGCCCGATCTCCTTGCGGGAGACCCTCGAGACCTCGGCGATCTCGTCGAGCGTGCGGGGGACGCTGCACTGGCGGCAGGCCGCGTACAGGGCGGCGGCCGCGACCCCCTCGATGCTCCGCCCGCGGATGAGGTTCTTGTCGACCGCGTCCCTGTACACGACCGCGGCGGTCTCCCTCACGTTCCGGGGCAGGCCGAGGGCAGACGCCATCCTGTCGAGCTCGGAGAGGGCGAACGCGAGGTTCCTCTCGGTCGCGTTGCTGACGCGGATACGCCTCTGCCACTTGCGCAGCCTGTAGAGCTGGGCGCGGTTCTTGCTCGAGATGGCCCTCCCGTAGGAGTCCCTGTTGCGCCAGTCGATCATCGTCGAGAGGCCCTTGTCGTGGATCGTGAACGTCATCGGGGCGCCGACGCGGGACCTCTTCATCCTCTGGTCGTGGTCAAACGCCCTCCACTCCGGCCCCCTGTCGATGAAATCCTCGTCGATCACGAGGCCGCAGTTCTGGCAGACGAGCTCGGCACGCTCGTAGTCGTGGACGAGCTGGCGGCTCCCGCACTCGGGGCAGACGGACTCCGTGTGGTCCTCTGCCTTCTTCTCCTGCTCCTTTACCCTCTCTTTCAGCCTGCTCTTGAGGACTTCCCTCTCCTTCTGGAGGAGCTTGATCTTCTCGACTTCTTCCACGGCGAATCACTCCGTTTCCCTACCGGGCAAACATCATTTCCCCAGCCGTCACCGCGCACGGCCTCTCGCAGAGAACTGCGGCGAGGGGAGAGGCGACATTCCCAAAAACGTCCACCACCCTGCCGACCGGTTTCATGCGCCTGTCGACGACCTCGCTGTGGAGCCGGGGGAGTCGCGCCGGATCGCACCGGACCACGAGGATACGCCCCCCTACGACGTGAACAGCGGGACCGACTGGTTTCACACGAAAAACCCCTTATTCCTCTGCCTGCGTGGACAGGCTGAAGGATTTAGTAATTTATATATGTGGAAATTTTTAGTATATAAAATTATTGAAAATGTATAAATATCACTTTTTCACCGCGAGGAATTCCCCTATATGAAACGAGAGGATCGACTCGCACTGGGCGGGAGTGAGCCCGGCACCCATTCCCACCACCCTGCGCGCGCGCGCGTCCATGAGGTCGCCGGGCGCGTGGGCGTCCGAGTCGATCACGAGCGTGCACCCCGCCTCGAGGGCAACCCTCGCGACGTGGCCGTTCGTCCTGTTGTGGCCGCACCGCGCCGTGAGCTCCACGGCGACCCCGTTCTCGCGGGCGAGGGCCGCCTCCTCCGCGGTGAGGAACCCCGGGTGCGCGAGGACGTCGACGTCCCTGCAGGCGCACGCCGCCCGGTTCGTCCCGGGCGCGACGGGCTCCGCGGTCGTCTCCCCGTGGACGACCACGATCGCGGCCCCGAGCCTCTTTGCCTCTCGCGCCATCGCGGGAATCATCGCGGGCGGGACGTGCGTGAGCTCGACGCCCGGGTAGAGCGTCACCCCGTACTCCCGGGCGGCGGGGACAAGCCTCCTCACCGCGGCGACGAGCCCTTCGAGGTTCGTTGCGTCCGCGTGGTCCGCGATCCCCACCTCCGTGTACCCGAGGGCCGCGAGCCTCCGCACGAGCTCCGCGGGGAGCATCTCGCCGTCGGTGAGGACCGTGTGGGTGTGCAGGTCGTACATCCCCTCACTTCCTCCCCCCGAGGTGGGCAGAGATCACCCTGAGGAGCTCCTCCTTGCCCCCGTTCCACTCCACGACGAGCCTCCCTTCCTGCTTCCACCAGCGCCCGGGGTAGTGCTTCTGCTCGGCCCGGAAGGAGAGCCCCGCCCTCCGCGCGGCCCGCTCGAGGTCCGCGAGGGAGGGGTCCCGGACCGCCGCCGGGAGCGCGACCCTCCGCCCCGCGCTCCTCGGGAGGGCGGCGTCGAAGTAGCAGGGGTAGACGATCCTCTCGTTCCTCGTCCCCATCCTCTAGTCACCGGTCTCCTGATCCCATTTCAGTCGGATTGTGAACCTATAAACTGTGCAGGAGCGAATGGATAGGTATGCACCACATCGACGTCCGCATCGAGAGGGATGTCTACGATGCCAACCGGCGGATCGCCGGGGAGAACGCGCGGCACCTGCGGGAACACGGCGTCCGCGCCTTCGACCTCCTCGGCGCGATCGGCTCGGGCAAGACTGCCCTCATCGAGAGGCTGGTCCCGCTCCTGCGGGAGAGGGGTTTCAGGCCCGGGGCCATCGCGGGAGACGTCTACGGCGACGACGACTACAGGAGGATCAAGGCGCTCGGCATCCCGGTCGTCAACGCGAACACCGGGAAGGAGTGCCACCTCGACGCGCACCTCGTGGGCCACGCCCTCGAGGAGCTCGACCTCGACGCAATCGACATCCTCTTCATCGAGAACGTCGGCAACATGGTCTGCCCGACCGACTTCCCGCTCGGCGCGGAGAAGAGGGTCGTCATCGTGAGCGCGACGGAGGGCGACGATGTCGTGAACAAGCACCCCATGATGTTCCGGGAGTGCGCAATCGGCGTGATCAACAAGGTGGACCTCGCGCCCCTCGTGGGCGCGGACCTCGAGCGGATGGAGAGGGACATGGCCCGGTACCACCCCGGGATGAAGGTCTTCCGGACGAACCTCCGGAAAGGGGAAGGGGTCGTCCCGCTCCTCGACGCCCTCCTCGCGTGAGCGGGCATGTTTAAGAGGGCTGGACACAAATAATTTAAGACCCGGGCAGGAACAGTTCCTGCCGCGATACGCGACGAAGATGAGGGAAAGGTGAGACACCATGCTCTGGCAGGGGAGGTCAGTGAGGAAGTACACGGGCGCGCGGTACCACCAGCGGCTCGTGAAGAGGAGGAGGGAGATCGGTTCTGCGCCGACAGATAGCCACATCGGGAAGGACCGGCGCGTCGTCGTGAGGACGACGGGCGGCAACGTGAAAGTGAGGACGATGCGCGCGGAGTACGCGAACGTCGCAGACCCGGCGACGGGGACCGTCCGGCGCGTGCGCATCGAGACGGTGGAGGAGAACGTCGCGAACCCCAACTACGTCCGCCGCAACCTCCTCACGAAGGGCGCGATCGTGAGGACCGAGATAGGCCGCGCGCGGATCGTGAGCAGGCCGGGGCAGGAAGGCGTGATCAACGCCGTCCTCCTGAAGTGAGGTCCCGGCGCGTGGTCTGCGCCGGCCGGTCACCGACTCTTTTCCAAGGTACAGGAACGGTGCGCAGGGCTGCCGGGGTCCCGGCACCCGCGGGCGAAAAAGGGGAGATTTAATCCGTGGCCACGAAGGCGGTCTTCCCGACCTTCGCGTAGACGCCGCAGACGGGACAGGTGTACGTGTCGGGCAGGTCCTCGAAGGCCGTCCCGGGCTTTATCCCGTTCTTCGGCTCGCCCCTCTCCGGGTCGTAGATGTACCCGCACACGACGCAGCGGTACCGCCCCGTCGGCGCTTCCAGCGCGGTGAACGCACTCTTCCCGATCTTTGCCTTCCCGCAGACCGGGCACGTGTAGCTGCTCGGGAGATCCTCGAACGCCGTTCCCGGCGGGATCCCGTTCTTCGGTTCACCCCGCGCCGGATCGTAGATATAACCGCACGCTTCGCACCTGTAGGGTTTCATCTTTTTCATGCCAATCCCTCAGTAGTTCCAGTTGCGCGATGCAACACATGAGAGGAAGGCCGGTGAGGGTAATAAATATACCCAATTGCGAATTGCGGACAGAGAATGACTCCCCCGCGGACAACCGCTCGCGAGGGATCGCACTCCCGCCGGCAGCACGCAGGGCACCGCGCGTTCCCGGGCGTTCAAAAGTCGTATCCGGAAAAAGGTGTGCGTGGTGTAGGAGGAGGACTGTGACGGATACGACTTTTGCCGAATATTTTATTCACATTATTATAATATAAATATTTTGATAATGGATAATACCCCCATTTCCCTGCCGGGAAGTCTTCCCTCGTGCCCCCTCGTCTCCCGGCGCGACCCGGGGATCGCCGCGGATTTTCCGCCGGCAGAAGAGGGTCTCCCCGGCCAGTGGCTTCGTCACACGCGGGGGACCGGGGATGCCAATTCGTCGATTGCACGAGTCACCGCGGCCCTCCCGGGAATCCCGTGTCCCCTGCCCGCCGGCACGCCGAACAGTTGATAGCGTCGCGGGAAAAACCATTCCTCCGATGCACGGACGGCCGGGGTGGACGCGGTGAGCCTCTCCATCACGATCGCGGCGCCCTTCCGCCACTCGCACAGGACGGAGCTGCGGAAGAACGAGATCGTGTACTACCTCGCGTTCAAGCAGCACTGGATGAACATCGAGCAGGCGAACCAGGTGATCGCGCGGGCGCTCGAGGAGGGGCTCGTCGCGGTGGAGGGCGACATGATCCGGCCTCTCTTCGACGTCTCGGGCGTCGAGATCCCGCTCGGTTTCAAGCCCGGCCCCTCGGTCTTCCGCAAGTCGGACCCCCTCGACGACCTCGTCGAGCGGATCGCGGAGCGGGCGGGGATGCAGAAGGGGGCGGTGGTCTCGGAGGTGAACCGGATCGTGCAGGAGAAGTTCCAGGGCAACCTCGCGCCCGAGGCGGCGGCTGTCATCCTCGCGAAGCGCCACGGCGTGGAGTTCCGCGATCTTTTGCCCGCGCTCCGGGACCAGGTCCTCTCGTCCTGATTGCGACCCCGGGCCGGACAGCCCTCGGGGAAAAAAGGGAAAGGGAAAATTACTTCTTCTTCTCTTCCGCGGCGGGCTTCGGGATGAGCTCGTCGAGCGGCTTTTCCCCGTACTGGACGACGCGCGCGTTGATCTGGACGAACTCGGGGGTGATCTCGTTCCCGCGGAGGGTCTTCCTCTTCCGCTGCCCCTCGCGCGTGGGCCTGAACCCCGGTCCGCCGGAGAGGAGGACCTTGCGCCGGCCCGCGAACGGGAGGTTCTTCCGGGCAGGGGTCCCGTCCCTGTCGGACCCTCCCGTGATCTCCATCCTGTACCCCGGCAGCCCGAGGATACCCATGTCGACCTCGTCGCCGATGCGCTTGCCTATCAGGGCGCCGGCCGCCCCGCCGCTCACGTCCACCTTGTAGGAGCGGCCCGTCTTCTGATCGGACAGAACGATCTTGAACTCTGCCATCCTGTTTCACACCCCTTGAAAAGGAGCCACCCGCTCTCCCGCGCCCGGCCGGGACCCCGCGGGAACGCGCCGGTCCCCTGCCCGGCAGGGCATCCACGAAGTACCTCTACAATTGGGCGGGTGCCTTAATAAGTCTATTTCCCCCAGAACGGGTTCTCCCTCCGCCTCATCGCGGTGAACTCGGCGAGGACTTCCTGCGTCGGGATGGGGAGGTGGGAGAGGAGCTCTTTCTCGAGGACTTTCACGTGCTTCTCCGGGATGTCCACGAGGAGCTCGTCGCCGACGTCGCACTGCCTCCCCACGGTCGCCCCCTCTATCGCGATCGCGATTTCCGCGCCCGCCTGCGCCTCCCTGATGTTCTCCTGGTTGAGCTGCATCGACTTCACGTGCCCGACCTTCCGCCCGTCCCGCTGGATCAGGTCCACGCCGGTCCGCAGCGTCCCCGCGAGGACCCGCACGCCCACGACGGCTGGGTTGCTCTGGCGGAAGACGCAGTGGGGGAGGATCCGGATCTTCGCCGGGTACACGATCTGCTCGAACTTCTGCTGTTCCGTCCGGCGCCGCAGCTCGTCCCTCCATTGGACGTAGTCCTCGACGAGCTTGTAGATGACGCGCCCCTCGAAGATCTTCACGGGGAAGGAGGGGTCCTTTGCCATCTCGGCCGCGTCCGGGAGGAGGGGCGTCGAGAAGGCGATGATGGCCCTGTAGTAGGGGTTCTTGATCGTCACCGCCTCGACGAGGTCGTGCCTGCTCACCGACCCGACGGCCGCCCGCATCACCCCGATCCCCTTCTCCTCGAGTTCCTTGCAGAGCGCCTCGAGCGCACCGATGGTGTCGGCCTTGATGATCAGCCCCTCGGGCGAGAGGGTGACGTGGATCGTCGCCATCTCCTTCCGGATCTCCTCCATCGCGGCCTCCGCGTCCCCCCTCACGACCCTGATCGGGGAGCCGGCGATCGCGCCCTCGAGGTTCGGCGCGCTCACCTTGATCCCGGCCGCGGCCGTGACGGACCTGACCCTCGAGAACCTGTCCTCGATGAGGATCTCGTGGAGCGGCCGCGGCTGGAGGAGTGCGCGGACCTTCGTCACGGCGAGGCCGTCCTGCTTTGCGACCACGATCTCGTCGCCCACCGAGAGCGTCCCGTCGTACAGGATGACGTCGAGGGTCGTCCCGAGGCCCTTCTCCTCCTTCACCTCGAGGATCGTCCCCATCCCCGGCCCGTCGACCGAGAAGGAGAGGGCCTTCTCCATGTACTTCTGGGCAAGGCCGATCATCACCATCAGGAGCTCGGGGATCCCCTCGCCCGTGTGGGCACTCACCGGGACGATGGCGAGGTTCCGCTGGAAGTCAGTGATGCGGTCGAACCGCTCCGCCGAGAACCCGAGTTCCGAGAGCTGGCCCACGATCTCGTACACGCCCTTCTCGAGGAGGTCTTTTACCCTGTCGTTCTGCCGCGCGAAACTCGCGAGGAACGGCTGGTCGCGGTTCACCTTCCAGCCGTGGATCCGGTCGATCTTCGTCGCGGCGACCACGAACGGCGTCTTGTACGTCCTCAGGATCTGGATCGCCTCGACCGTCTGGGGCTGGAATCCCTGGGTGATGTCCACCACGAGGACCGCCATGTCCGCGAGGGCCCCGCCCCGCGCGCGCAGCGTCGTGAACGCGTGGTGGCCGGGGGTGTCGATGAAGAGGAGGCCCGGGACATTGAGGGGGAGCTTCTCCATCGAGCCGCTCATCTTCCGTATCGCCTCGATGGGGACGAGGGTCGCCCCGATGTGCTGCGTGATCGCCCCGTCCTCCGTGCTCACGACAGAGGAGCCCCTTATCCGGTCGAGGAGCGACGTCTTGCCGTGGTCGACGTGCCCGAGCACGCAGACGATCGGCGTCCTGATGCGCTGTGCCTCCTTCACCTCTCTCCCTCCGGGCCGGCCCACGGGGTCGTGCGCGCGGGGACTGCGCGGGGATGCGCGGGGACCGGTCCGCCCCGCGGGCATCTCCCCTCCAACCCCCCTCCGGTCGTGCATTGTACTAGGAGCCGCATGAATTATATACGCAGCGCAGAACCGCCGCGCCACGCGGGGATATCTTAAAGTCTGCCCGGGTGAAAAAGAAGAGGGTACATCCTGCCAGGGTGGGGTAGTTGGTTATCCTAGGGGACTGTGGATCCCCCGACCCGGGTTCGAGTCTCGGCCCTGGCCTGCTCCCGTTTCTCCCCGGTTTTCGCCCGTAGCGCGGGCTTTCCCGCGTTCCCGGCGCCGCACCCTAGCCCGGGACCATCCGCGCCTCGCACCGCGGGCAGGCGAGGGTGTGGCAGGGGACCGTCACGTGGGCCGCGACCCTGTACCCGCAGACGGGGCAGACGCAGAACGAGGGCGGGACTCCCCCCTCCCCCGTCCTCCATCCCCTCCCCTCTCCTCCGTTGCGCATGCTCCACCCGGGCGTACCTCTCCCGTGCCACCCTATAAACCTGTCCGTCCGCGAAAAAGGGAGGGGAGAGGGACACTTCGGACTGATACCTTTAAATAATGCCAGCCCCTCCCAATATATATAGTTGATTGGTGGAGTGTATGGAGAGTCCAGTTTTGAGGGTCGTCGTCCTCTGCGCGGTCCTTTGCATCTTCTCACCCGTGGCGGCAGAGTCCGCGGCGGGAGCAGCGGGGAATACGGGGATATACAGGTTCCACACGAACGTGGACGGGGCAGAGGTCCTCCTCGACGGCCAGCCTGCGGGCACGACGAGGGACTACATCCTCGACGTGCCGGTCAACCTGTCCGGCCCGTTCTACAGGACGTACACCGTCCAGAAGGAGGGTTACGAGACGTACCGCGGTGTCATCCAGTCCGTCCCGAAGAAGGGCGAGGTCCTCCACGTCTACGTGGTGATGAGCGCAAAGCCCCCGGTCCCGTACGGGAAGGTCCACCTCCTCGTCTCGCCCGCCGGCGCGGACGTGACATTCGACGGGAAGCCCGCGGGGCAGGTCCCGCCGTCTGGGGTCCTCGTCATCTACAACGTCGCCCCCGGTTCCCACCCGGTCGTCGTGAGCAAGGACGGCTACGAGCCTTTCGAGGGGTGGGTGACGGTCTCGCCGAACGAGGCCGTGAAGTTCCCTGTCACGCTCGCCGAGAAGGAGACGGGCACGCTCTCCGTCATCTCTGACCCGCCGGGCGCGAGGGTCCTCGTGGATGGCGCGGAGAGGGGTGTGACGCCCCTGTCGGTCACCGGCCTTGCGGCCGGTCCCCACTCGGTGCGGATCGCGGGGGCGGGGTACCAGGAGTACGTCTCGTCCGTCGACGTCATCGCGGGCGAGACCGCGACCGTGCAGGTCTCCCTCGTCCCGGTGGGGACCACCCCGAACCCCGCCGGGCGGTCGCCCCTCCCGCCCCTCCTCCTCCTCGCGGGGCTCGGCATCGGTGCGGTCCTCGCGGCGAGGAGGTCCCGCTGACCGACCGGCCCCCCCTTCCCCTCCCCCCTTCCCTGCAGCGGGTGACGAAGACCCCACTCTCTCCACCCCGGCCCCGACCGGCACCCTCTTCTCCCCCGGGCACCGAACCGATCACCCATGGGCAGGGAATGGTCCCGGGCGATAGCCCTCCTCCTCGCGGCGGCGTGCATCGCCCTCCCCGCCTGCGGGGCGCACGGGGACGCGCAGCCACCGCCGTGGAACGCGACGTCCCGACAGGTCCAGGGTGGTCTCCCGCGGGAGTTCCGCCCGTCAGTGACGTTCCCCCCTCTGACCACCCCCGCGACGTTCCCCTCGCTCACCCCGTTCCCCACGGTGACCGTTCCCTCGAAGGGGGCGATCCCCACGTGGCCCCCCGCCGCCCCGCAGGGGCCCGCGGCGCGGACAACCCCCGTTCCCGCACCCGCGCGGCCTTCCGCGACGACACCCACCCCCGCGGCGACTCCCCCTGCCACGACCCCCGCGACGCCGTCGCCGTCGGGGACTCCGGCGCCCGCCCCCGCCCCCGCCCCCGACGGGGGAGGAGGGGGACTTCCCGGCGTAGGGGACGGGCTCGCGGTCCACCTCGCCGCCCTCCTCGCCCTCTCGGCTGCAGGCGCCCTCCTCGCCGCGGCGGCCCGCGGGGAGGGCCGGGTGCAGGGGAGAGATCAGGGCGGACCGTCTCCCGAGACCACGCTCTTTGAGGACGGGCCTCCCGGCGGCGGGGGGCCCCCGTTCCCTGCCGCCCTCGCATCCCGGTACGAGGGCGCGCGTTTCCTCCACGAGGGCGGGATCGCCCGCGTCTACGCCGCGCGCAGGAGGTCGGACGGCGCGCCCGTCGCGGTCAAGGTCCCGCTCCGCGGCGATGAGCAGACGGGGAAGTCGTTCCTCCGGGAGATAAGGGCGTGGGAAGCGCTCTCCCACCCCGGGATCGTGAGGGTCTACGGCGCAAACATCCTCCCCGTCCCCTACGTCGAGATGGAGTTCCTCCCCCGCAGCCTCGCGGACATCCCTGTCCCGGTCGACCCCGCGGAGTCCCTCCGGATCGTCGGGAAGGTCGCGGAAGCGCTCGGCTACGCCCACGACCGCGGCGTGCTCCACCGCGACCTCAAGCCCGCAAACATCCTCCTCTCCGCCGGCGGGGAGCCCAAGATCGCGGACTGGGGCCTCTCGCGGGACGAGAAGGCACCCCCGCAGTCGACCATCCACGGGTTCTCGCTCGCCTTCTCCGCCCCCGAGCAGCTCGATCCCGGCAGGTTCGGCGCCGCGTCCCGGGAGACGGACATCTACCAGCTCGGGATCGTCTGGTACTGGCTCGTCACCGGGAAGCTCCCCTTCCCCTCGGGGGACGTCGGGGAGGCACTCCGGTCCCGCCTTGAGGGGAGGGTTCTCCCGCCCTCCGCGCACGTCCCGGCGGCAGCACCCCTCGACCGCGCCATCCTCCGCTGCCTTGCGCCCGGAAGGGAAGACCGGTACAGGGACGCCCGCGACCTCCTCGCGGAGATCCGCGAGATCGGGCGACGCGTGCGGGCCGGGGAGGCGGCCGGGGACGCGGGCACGCCAGGGCAGGGCGATTGAACCGCGGCCATCCACCGAATTTAAGTGCGCCCCCCGTCCAGAATTGGGATCGGGGTGGAAGAAGATGAGAGACACACCGTTGCGCGTGCTCGCGATCCTCGCGTTCGCTGCAGTCCCCCTCGTCCAGCTCCTCTTCCCGTGACGGGGGGAAAAGGGTCCTCCTCCCTCATGTCCACGCCCGGCGGTTCCACCCGGCACACCCACCTCTTTTATCCCGCCGGGCGGCACCAGTGGGTACCCGGGAAGCATGGAGACGTCACGCACCGCCCGGCTCCTCGCGAGGTACAGGGAGAACCCGCGGCTCGCGCGCGGGATGGTGCTGGCCCGCAGGGCATTCCGGGAGGCCATCGCGGCGAACAGGTGGCCGCAGCGGGGGACAGGATAACCTTATCACGTGGCCTCCCCATTCAGGTAGCTGAGGTGAGTCTCGGAACCATGTGCACCGTCGGAGGCCCGGTTGACCTCGAGGTCCCCCCCGAGAGGGTGAAGGGGAACAACTACAGGTGCAGGGAGTGCGGGGAGAAGTTCAGGGGCGTTGGGAAGCACCCTGTCTGCCCCTCCTGCCAGTCGGAAGACGTCGAGGAAGCCTGAAAAAACCTGTTTTCCCGCGAAAATTCCGGGGGGTCGGGAGACCCCCCCCTCAATCCGCGCGATTCTCCCCGCCGAGCCGGAAGGAGCCGGGCGGTACCGCGATCTCCACGCGACAGCCCCCGCCTTCCGTCCGCGTCTCGTAGACCCTGAACCCCTCCGCCGAGAGGATCTCGGCCGCGAGGGAGAGGCCGGGATCGCTCCCCTCCCCGCCGGCCGCGCCGGGGGAGCCCGCGCCGTCGTCCTCGCAGGTGAGGACGATCCCGTCCCCCTCCTCCCTGTACGAGAACGAGATCCGGGTGACGCCCTCCTTTCCGAGCGCGTGGCCGATCAGCGCCGAGATGCCCCTCTCGACGAGCGGGTCGGCGCGGACCGAGAGTCCCCCGCAGTCGAGGTAGATCGCGACGTCCCGGAGGTCGTGCACCGCGGCGGCCTTCCGCACGAGCGACCCGACGTCGTGCCACGCGGGCGGACCGCCCGCCCCGCGCGCGTACTCGCGCAAATAGCCGAGGACGGCCGCGAGTGCCCCCGCGTACTTCTCCTGCTTCTTCACGTACGTGCGGAGGAGCGGGTCGTCCGTCTCCCTCTCCATGCGCCCGAGGTACGCGCGGAGCGCGGAGAGGATCCGGCCGCCGTCCTGGGCCGCCGCGCGGGAGAGGAGGGAGAGCCTCTCGGCGCGGGCCGCGAGCGCCTCGCGGGCGCGGTGGAGATCGGTCACGTCGACGGCGATGACCGCGGCCCGCGCGACCGCCCCGCCGTCCTTGACCGGGCACACCTCGAAGAGGAACCGGGTCTCCCCGCGCGGTGCCTCGAACCGCCGGGCGCGCCCCTCCGAGAGCGCCTCGCGGACGCGGGCCATCACTTCCCGCGCGAGATCCTCGCCGAGGATCTCTGAGAGGAGGGTTCCCCCTCCCCCGGCAGCCCCGCCGGAGAAGACCTCGTGGAACGCGTCGTTTGCCGCGGCGACCTGCCCGTCGGCCCCGACGAGGAACGCGGGCGACCGGAGGCCGTCGAAGAACTCCCGCAGCGCCCGCCCGCCCTCGAGGAGTGCCCTTTCCCTCTCCTTCTGGGCGGTGATGTCCATCGCCGAGAAGACGATCGGGGACCCGGGATCCGAGGGGTCGACGGGCGACGTGCTGATGAGGACAGTGATCTCCCTCCCGTCCCTGCGCACCCACGTCGCCTCGACCGTCTCGCCGGCTGTCTCCCACATCCGCCCGGCCATCTCCCTGCCGACCCGCTCGAACTCCCCGTCGGAAGCGTAGAGGAGGCGGCTCGACTTCCCGAGGAGCTCCTCGCGGGAGTACCCCGTGATCCTGCAGACGGCGTCGTTTGCGAAGAGGAACGTCCTCTCCTTCACGAGCCCTATCCCGATGGGGGCGACCCTGAAGATCCCCGCGAGGAGCTCCTCGCGCTCCCTGAGCTCCTCCTCTGCGACTTTCCGCGCGTGGATGTCGGTCGCGGTCCCCGTGCAGCCCGCAAACCGCCCGTCGCGCACGATCGGCCAGAGCGAGGAGCGGCACCACCGGATCGTCCCGTCGCGGTGCATGACCCTCCACTCGACCTCGACCGGCACCCTCACATCCCCGTCACGGAGTTCCTCGTACTTCCGCAGCGCACCCTCCGCATCGTCAGGCAGGAGGACCTCGGCGAATACCCGCCCCTCCAGTTCCGCGGGCGCGTAGCCGAGGATCCGGGTGACGGCGGGGCTCACGTACGTGATCCTCCCGTCCGCGTCGAGCGAGAAGACGACGTCGCTGATCGTCCCGAGGATCTCCCGGAGCCTCTCCTCGCTCTTTCGAAGGGCCTCCTCCGCCTGCCTGCGGGAGGTGATGTCGACCAGCTGGAGGAGGACTGCAGGCGCGCTCCCCGGGCCGCCCCCGAGGGGCTCGACCGCGGCCGAGGCGCACCACGGGGAGCCGTCCTTCCTCCTCCCGCGGAACTCGAGGTCCCGCATCCCCGCCCCTGTCCCCGCGCACCGGGCGATCGCCTCCCGCACCCGCGGGAGGTCCCCCGCATCGACGATCCCGGGGAGGCCGAGGTCCCGGATCTCCTCCGGGGTGTACCCGGTGACGGGGAGGGCGCGGGGGCTCGCGTAGGTGACAGACCCCTCCCCGTCGAGGACGAGGAGGAGGCTTGGCGCTGTCTCGACGACTTTCCGGAACTTCTCCTCGCTCTCGCGCAGCGCCCGCTCCTCTTGCTCGAGCCTGTGGCAGTACCCGGCGAGCGAGTCCTGCGCGACCCGGAGTTCCTCGAGCGTCGCAGACATGCGCTCGTTCGCGGCGAGGAGTTCCCTCTCCGTCTCCTTGAGAGCGGAGACGTCGGTTGCGAGCACCACGAAGTAGTCGACGCTCCCGTCCG